>JAISYP010000074.1 GCA_031269825.1 Deltaproteobacteria bacterium | reverse complement strand
GTCTTCTGTCAAAACCCGCAAAAAGTCACACTCAATGTGGGGGCACCGACCGTTAGGGGGAATGAATCAAAAGGTTCCAGCGGTTTTCTATAGTCCGGCAGATTAGGAAACTCTTATTTTAATAATGTTTTATTTTACTCTATTTTTGCTCTAGTAAAATAAGTATAAAATTCAATATGTTATGTTTAAAACCTGACCGACTCCTTGGAGGCGCGGTTTTTCTTCTGTTTTAAGACTCCCAGAGGTAATAACCGACAACCACTGGGCTAATATTTATAGAGCCAGATCGGGTAAAAGGCGGCGGAAAGACTTCAGTGGTTGGGTGGGGATGGAATTTTTTCTCGACTCGAGGAGCGTTTTGGTTACCCCGCGCGGCCAACGCCATGCCCCTAGAAATATAAGCTGGGGTGGAATTTTCTCCTGGTGAAGTAGTTAAAGTAACTATAAAGTATAATTAAAGTTAAAATTATTGTTACTATAAATATTTACTTGAATTAAAAGTTAAATGAGGTATAAATGAGGTATCAAGAGCGAGGCGTCAAGAACGACCAAATTTAAACTAACCCCTGGATTTAATAGGGAATCATAAAAAATTAATTGGAGCGGGAAACGGGATTTGAACCCGCGACTTCAACCTTGGCAAGGTTGCACTCTACCACTGAGTTATTCCCGCTCAAATTTATGGTCACTCCCTTAAAATGGCGAGTCCCCAAACAAGATTTCGGCAGTTTAGCCTAATGTTTTGGCCTTGTCAAGAGTTTTTGACGATTTTTCGGCGGGGAGAAGAATTTTTTTTTAGCGTCAAAATGTTATAAACGAATTAAATATTTATGTAAACACGATCAATTATTATTTAAATATAGTAATTTATTAGGTAATTAACCTCTCTCAGGTTTTGACGATTTTTTTTTTTGGAAAAAAAAATTATAATTCAATTCCCTGAGCGACGCTCTTTTTGGTCATTAATGTGATGAGGTGATTAATGCCGACGGATGAACAGATTTTCCCACGCGTATTGGGGCCGATTTTATTGGGCCTAGTGGCTTGTACCGGGGTGTTCGCCCGGGGGTTGGTCAATGGAACCTACGCCTTTTTAGTTTTATGGGGCGTTATCTATCTATTGACGGCTAAAAAAAATTGGTGGCGGCCCACGCCGCCCCTGCCTAAATTATATTGTTGGGGCCTCGGCCTGTATTTTGTAACCATTCTTTTGACCACCTTGACCGGCTCGGATCTGGGCCAAGGGTTCTACCACGTGGCTAACGTGGCCTACCTTTTGGCTGGGTTGGCCTTGGCCTGGCTGGTTTTAAGTCAGTGGCCACCCGTAATCCGTTATTTAGTTCCCCTATACGCCTTAGGTCTCATCGTGGCTGGCGTTATGACCTTTAAACAGGCCAATTTTGGCTTAAACTGCGTCCGAGCCAAAGCTAGTTTGGGCATTATTGAGCTGGGCGCGGTTTTAAGCCAGGTGACGCCTTTGTTGGTGGGAGCCGCGGCCGTGGCTTACAAGCTTAAGGAAAAACGTCGTCTGGTCTTTTTTCTCGTGGCTTTATTGGTTTCCTTGGTGGCTCATGTCCACAGCTGCTCGCGAATCGCCATCCTCGCCACCCCAGTCTTAACCATTATGGTCTTGTGGGGGTTAAGGAATTGTTTTGGAGCTATGGCCAAGGTGGCCATAGTCTTGACGTTGGCGTTGGCCGCGGTCATCATCTTGTCCAATGACATGATTGTTTCGCGGTTTCAGGAGATGACGGTCGATAAGGGTAATTATAATAACGACCTTCGGTTAAACTATTGGAAACACGGGGTTAAGGTTTTTAAAGAACATCCCCTTTTAGGGGTTGGCCCGCGGGCCATCCCTCACGCCCCGCCAGTGATTCCTCCGCCAGATTTGGTGGCCGCCGTCCGTCTTCTCCCCCCACCGCCCAAATATTGTCACGCCCATCAGCTTTTTTTAACCACGCTCGCCGAAAGTGGGGTGGTGGGGCTTTTGGGGTTTTTAGCCCTTCACCTCGCTCCGATCATTTTATTATGGCCATACCGCCGCGTCGCGGATCTTAATAAACTTTATTGGGTCTGGGGGGCTTTCGCGGTGGCTGGCCAGTTGTTTTTAAATGGTTTAACCGACTACGTTTTCACTTTGAGACCACTGATGTACATTTATTGGGTCGTCACCGGCGTGGCTTTGTGGGTGACTCGATATGGCGGCGAAGAGGTTGGCCAGGCTGGCGCGGCGGTTAAAAACGCTGGTTAGGTTTTGACGATCTAAATATTTAGCCGTCACGCGGTAGTCGCCCCAACGAACGCGGCTCCAAGTCGCCTTATAAAGTCGGGGCCTTACGCCTGGCTTGGAGGCGGCCTGGACGTGGAGGGGAGGCTAGGCGGGATAAAATTGGACGATGTTTTGGGCCGTTGGCCGGGACGTTTCTCCGCCCGGGCTTGGGGAAGGGTTAATTCGAAAATTAGAATAACGTCACCTATATAGAAAAAGCTTGCCATTTTTACTTCATATAGCCTATTATAAGCGCGTCCTGGCTTTGGCGCGCCCACGTCTGGGCGCGCGGGTTTTCTTGAATTTATTATTCTTTTTATTCTTGTTTTTTCCAAAAAAACGTTTCTCGCGAAGCCTTCAGTAATATTAAAGGTAAACTGAAGTATAGTAATTTGACGCTAAAATTGGTGGTTTTAGCTAGTAAGCTTATATAGTTCCTCATATAGTTTCTCTTATAGTTCATAGTCAGGGTTTATAGTTAGGTTTATAGTTAGCTTTCAAAGTTCGGTTTGTTCAAAGGTTTTTGGGTTTAGCGGGGAAAAATTTTCAGCTAAAAAAGTTTGTTTTTTTGTTTAGGGGTAAATTATTTAACAAAGGCCTTTATTTAGATCTCATAAGGGTATAGGCCGTGGCTAGTCGAGCTTGGTTTGAGCTGATTTTTGGACGGCTCTAGTTATCCATTTGGTCTTATTGGCCGATAAAAAAGCCGTAACCTCTAATGGTCGCGACAATGTTCTTTGGGACATGAGGCGACGCGAGCGGCGGTTTTTTTCCGGACAAGGGCCAATCGGGCTTTTTCCGGCTGATTCTCACAAGGTGTTTTATGACCACGAGCCCTCCTGTCATAGGTTTTGAGCTGGGCGTGGGCGAGTTTCGGATTGTGACCCCCCAGGCCATCTATAATATTAAGGTCATCCCGGAACTGGTCAAAGCTAACGTCGATTGGGGCGTGCTCAGCCCCGCGGCCCGACGTTCGGATGATCCGGCGATGGCCTCAGCTTCTTGTCCCACGATTACCGCTAATTCTAGCCAAGCGACCAACGCCAAGCTTAATTCGCCCTCTCCCACGGATCCGGCCTTTTTCCAGGAGATTTCCCAGGAGTTGTTTGAGCGGGTTGGTCAGTTGGCCCGTCAATTGTCCGTCTCGGTCACGGAGATCCCCGACAGCTCTCCATCTCTGACTCAGACCGGGGCGGATTTAGAGGACGCCAAAGGTCAATTGGAAGAGGTGGTGGAAATCACCGAAAAGGCCTCCATGACGATCATGGACGTGGCTGAACAGATCCAAGGGGACATGGAGACTTTGAACGAACAGATGAGCGCTCTGACCAGTCTGGAATCGTTAAAGGAAAAACTTGATCCCCCAGACCACGAAGCGAGCGAATTGGCCTTCGAGGCCTTTAAAAAGGGGTTCGCGGAGCTAAAAACCGTGGTGGACAGTCTGTCCAGCGCGGTTCCCTTAGGCTCCCTGGAAGTGACCACCTTACCTCCTGCCCCAGAGGCGCCCATCAAACAAGCTCCCCCGCCCCCGCCGCCCATCACCGTGATCCAGTTCGATTTAGATGGGGTTTTTCAGACCTTGTACGAGTTTTGCGCCAACGAGTCGGTTAAGACCCATATTAAGGGCATGCGAGCCGCCAGCCAAGCGGGCGGGTTCAACAATCAGGCGATTTTGAGGGCGTTGTCAGACTTGGCGGGAACTTTGGAGGTCGACGAAGGATTTTATAACGTTCCCATCGCTAATCTGCTTAAGATCCTTTATTCTAACGCCTCTTCCGACGAAGATAAGGGCACGCTCAAGAAGATGAACCAAACCGCGGCGAGTATCTTTTTGGACGCGAACTTACCGGTGGAAGGCCAAGTCCAGACATTGGCCCCCCCAGCGGCGCTGGTCGAGCTAGCCGCGCCCGCGCCTATTGAGTCTAATCCACCAGAGTCCGAGCTAACCCCTAATATCGGCCCAGACTCGGCCGAAGAACCAGAATTGGCTAACCTTAAGGCCATCATTGAGCGATTGGAAGGGTTATGGCCAAAAATTTCCCTGTCTGGGGGAGCGTTTGTGCCCATCCCTAAAGCGGATCGGGACGCCATTATCAGCTCCGTGACCACTTTCGACACTCTGATTAAAAACACCTCCCATCATTTGACCAAGATCATGGAGGCCTTGTCGTTTCAAGATCTCTCTGGTCAGCGGATCAAAAAAATCGTCAACCTCATCAGCGACATCCAGGTGCAGTTGTTGTCCTTGCTGGTTAGCGTTGATTCCAAGATCAAGGCCCATAAGGACTCCCCGACCCAATCCCGGCCCAAGGAGGAGACTGACAAGGTGGCTCAGGCTGAGGTGGATCGGATGTTGGAAAAACTTACCGCTGAGCCTTCCGTGATGAAGGGGCCAGGCGCCGATAACCGGCTCGACCAAAGCGCGGTCAATGACCTCCTAGCCGGGCTGGGTTTTTAGGCTTTGGTTTTTATCCTTTGGGAAATTTTGGGGAATCAGGGCTAGATTCTTGGTTCATTAGGTAGTTTTTATGCTCTCGCGTTTTTTGGTCATGTTTTTCGCCTGGATAAATCTGGGGTTGTTGGCCGGTTGTCTGGCCGTGGTTAACGCTCCGGGCCCAGGTTCCGTCACTGGCCCCACGGGGCCGGAGGCTATCTTGGCCCAGGCCGAGCGCTCTTTCGCCCAGGCCGACTACGCCCAGGCCAGTCGCCTTTATGAACAATATTTGGCTCAGGGCGCCCCGGGCCCTCGGTTGGAGGCGATCTTAGGCCGCGCTGGCTTAGCCGCCGAGCGCTCTGGTCGATTGAGCGAGGCCATTGGCCATTATCAAAATCTTCGAACTCGGTTCGCTGGGTCGGCTGACGCCCTTGAGGTGGCGACCCGTTTACCGGGCTTATATTTAGCCATTGAGCGTCCGGATCAAGCGTTGGAATTGGCCACTAGTCTTCTGGCGACCGAAAAAGAGCCTCGGCCGCGGACGGAACTGCTTCTGGCTCAAGGGCGCGCCGGGTGGGCGCGCCGGTCTTATCCAGAAGCTTTGGACTCCTTTTTGGCGGCTCGAAAATTGGCCAACGCGGGCCAGAAAACTCAGGCCGAAGAAGGCGTGTTAGGCGCGTTGGCTAATTTTAATCAGTCGGCTCTGGCGGAGGTGGTGCGGGCCCATGGCCAAGATTATCCTGGCCCGGAAGCGGCCGGTTTATTGGCCTTCCAATCCGCCAAAATGGGGGATATGGCCACCTTCGCGGCTCAGACCCAGTATTTTCAGCGCTATTTTCCCCACCATCCCTGGCGGGCCCGCTTAGAGGCTTTGGTCAATAACCCCTCGGCGATCCGGGATTTAATAATTCCCGGCTCCGACTATTCTTATAAACCGGATTTGAGCCTGGCCCCGGTTTTCGCTGGGGCGGGCGCGGTTGGCTCGGGGTCTTTTTCCGCCCAGGCCACCATCGCGGCCGTTCTGCCCCTCACCGGCGACGCTAGTTCCCGGTTCGCCCAAGAGATTTTGGCCGGCTTAAAACTGGCTTTAGCCAATAGTGGCGGTCGGGTGAGTCTATTGGAGTTGGATACCCATGGGGAACCAGGTCTGGCCGCGAAATTGGTGAGCGAGGCGGCCGCGAACCCCAAAGTTTTGGCCATGGTGGGGCCATTGACCAGCCGGGAAGCTTTGGCCGCGGCCCAAATGGCCCAGCGGGTGGGGTTGCCCATGTTGGCCATTTCGACTCGCTTGGGTTTAACCGAAAAACGGGGTTGGGTTTTCCGGGTGTTTTTGACCGTTAAACACCAGGCGGAGGCGGTGGCTCGTTAC
Organism: Deltaproteobacteria bacterium; assembly: GCA_031269825.1. GTDB lineage: Bacteria > Desulfobacterota > Desulfarculia > Adiutricales > Adiutricaceae > JAIROO01. The sequence continues at coordinate 21,911 of JAISYP010000074.1, read as the reverse complement.
GCCGTGAAAACTGGTGGCCATAAGCGCTTGGGGGCTCTTTACCCTAATGATCCTTATGGCCAGGCCATGTTTGGGTTTTTCCAGGCCGAGGTGGCTAAATTGGGGGCCCAGGTGACCGCGCGGGATCGTTACGCTCCCAAGGGCGATGATTGGCTCGCGGCCGTGGCTCGCCTCACTGGGGGCCAATCGGTTCGGCGAGCCCAGGCTGATTATCAGGCCAAAATTGATTTCACGGCTCTGTTTTTGCCCGACTCGGCTCTATCGGTCAGCCAGATTCTGGCTCAAATGGCCTACCATGACGTGACCAAGATGACGTGCCTGGGCACTTCCATGTGGTTAACCCCGGATTTACCCATAGCGGCCGGTCGGTATTTGACCGGGGCCGTCATTCCCGAGGCCTTTAGCTCTTTGAGTCAAAGGCCGGAAAGTTTAAGGTTTCGGGAAGAGTTTAAAAACGCCCATGGCCGAGAGCCGGATCAGTTCGCCGCTTATGGCCATGACGCGGGTTTGGCGGTTTTGACCGCTTTGGCCGCGGGGGCGAAAGATCGCGCTTCCATAATCCGCCAATGGCCAACCTTAACCGTCCCTGGGGCCACAGGGGCATTCACCTTTGGGCCAGAGGGCGATTTCTTGATTGAGCCAACCCTTTTGACCATTGAAAAATCGGCTTTTAAACTCCTAAGGGAGGCCGGGCGGTGAGTGGAGGGTTTAATTGGATGGCGGAGAGGCGCTTTTTGGAAAAGGTTTCCCGTTAAACCCTTTTGGGGTTAAAACAGGGAGCCTAAAATACCTAATTGGGGCCAACAGCCCCACGGGAGGCGGAGTATATGTCCATAGCCGATATCAACGCGAGAGAGATCCTGGACTCCAGGGGCAATCCCACCATCCAGGTGGATGTGGAATTGGATGATGGGGGGTTTGGCCAGGCGGCTGTGCCTTCGGGAGCTTCCACGGGGGTTCATGAGGCCTTGGAGCTGCGGGATAAGGATCCCAAACGTTATGGCGGCAAAGGCGTCCTGACCGCGGTCAAGAATGTCAATGAGATTATCGCCCCGGCCCTTTTGGGGGCTGACCCCTACAACCAGGCCGTCGTGGATCAGGTGATGATTGATTTAGACGGAACGCCGAACAAATCTAAGCTGGGAGCCAACGCCATCTTAGGGGTCTCCATGGCCGTGGCCAAAGCCGCCGCTTACGAGGTGGGGCTACCGTTGTATCAGTATATTGGCGGTATTGGGGCGCGACGTTTGCCCAGACCAATGATGAACATCATTAACGGGGGTTCTCACGCCGGCAATAACGTGGATCTGCAAGAGTTTATGGTCATGCCCCTGTTTGGGAATACTTTTAGCGAAGCCTTGCGTTGCGGGACGGAAGTTTTCCACGCGTTAAAAAAGATCCTGACGGAGGCTAAACTATCCACTGGCGTGGGTGACGAGGGTGGTTTCGCCCCGGATCTGAAGGATAACGAAGCGGCTCTGGAACTGATCGTTGAGGCCATCAAAGCGGCTGGCTATCAGCCTGGCCAAGACGTGGTCATTTGTCTGGACGCGGCTTCCTCGGAATTTTATGACGACAAAAAGAAAAAATACGTCTTCAAAAAGTCCGATGGCTCCGAGCGGACGACCGAGGAACTGATTAAGTTATACGCCGATTGGATTAAGAAGTATCCCATTCAATCCATTGAGGATGGTTTGGCCGAGGACGATTGGGAAGGTTGGGCCCGGCTAACCAAGGAACTGGGCGGCCAGATCCAGCTGGTGGGCGACGATCTTTTTGTCACTAGCGTTGAGCGTTTGGCCAAGGGGATTGAGACGAAGGTCGCTAACTCCATTTTAGTCAAGGTCAACCAGATCGGAACGCTCACGGAGACTTTGGAAGCCATCTTTCTAGCTCAGCGGGCGGGCTACTCCACGGTTATTTCCCATCGCTCTGGGGAGACTGAGGATTCCTTTATCGCCGATCTAGCCGTGGCCGTCAATAGCGGTCAGATCAAGACCGGCAGCGCCAGCCGTAGCGAGCGGATCGCTAAATACAACCGTATTTTGCAGATTGAGGAGGAGCTAAGCTGGACGTCGTTTATTGAAAAGCCCTTTAACGCTTTGAAAAAATAAGCCCGTTTAGCCCGCTAAGATATTAGGCCACTGGCCCTCTGGGTCAGGGGCCTATTATATATCTGGCGTTGGTGTTTAGCTGGTTTAAAAGGCCAGCTCTAAAGCGCGGCCAGTTTAGGCGCTGTCGCTGGGAAACTGTGGAGGCCAGGGCGGGCGGTCTTAGCTAGTGTTTAACTATGACCACTAACCCAGTTAGTTAGAATTTTTGGCGGTCTTATGTTTAATGACTTTGCGCGATAAAAATCATTATTGACCTTATACCATGATGATTATATAGATCAAAATTTTTCGTGATGGATAAAAAGGGTAAAAAAATATGAGTTAAAAATAAGTTAAGTAGGTTTTATATGAATATTAATGACTTTTACGCCTAAAAGTTCTTGGTAGCCGCTCAGGAGGATCTGGATACGTTGACATAAACAATTTTAAGACGCGAAACGCCACGGAAGCGATTTAACAGGCATATTAAAGCGTTTTTAGGTTCAATATGTCATTAATATAACTTATGAGTGACTAATTTAAATAAATTTAGATTATGTTTTAGTTGATTTGATTTGAGTTTAATTTTTTTTCTAGTCAAGCGCGCGCTTTATTTGATAGACTTAGAGGTGATTCATACTAAGGATTTAGACTAAGGATTCAGACTAATAGGATAAATCATTTTGGGACAATAATTATTGGTTGGTTTTCGATTTAATCGCTAGCGCTGTTAATTGTTATTGGGTTTGGTCTTTTAAAGTCCCTGGCCTGGATAATTATTTTTAATATTTTCCTTTGACCATAACCCCTCCGGGGAATAAGGAGCGAAAACGCTGCTCACCGACCAAGATAAGCGCCCGCTCTCCACTTCTAACTCCGCCGCTGACCCGGCTGACGTTGATATGAATAGGGTCGCGGACGCGTACAATGACTTTATTTTAAACGAAGACAGTCAATTGTCGCCGCTTTTGAAAAAAAAGCGCCGCGAATTTTTCTCGACGCGGAAATGGGGGACGCCTCAGCTCAGCTATTCGCTGGCGTCGCGTGTTGGAAGGGCTCCGGCGCTATGAAAGACGAGGCTGAGGCCTTTCAATGGTTCCTTTTGTCGGCGGGACAAGGTAACGCCATCGCCCAGTATCGCCTGGGAATGGCTTATTGTAACTGGGACGGCGGGCCCAAAAAACCATCAGAGGGAGTTAAATGGTTGCGTTTGGCCTCTGAGCGAGGGTTCCCGCCCGCCCAGCTCGCCTTGGGCCAGATTTTGCGCGATGGCGTGGACGCGCCACAGGATCTGGCCGAGACCAAGCGTTTGTTCCGACTAGGCGCGGAGCGAGGCGAACCCATGGCCCAATATCAACTTGGCGTCACGCTCAGAAAAGAATCCCCTACGCCCCAAAATCAGGCGGAGTCCCTCAAATGGATTGAAAAAGCCGCGGAATCTGGAATCGCCGACGCCCAGTATTTGGCTGGAGTGATGTGTTACGTGGGCGAGGGAGTTTCCCAAAACATGGCCAAGGCGATCGCCTGGTTTCAATTGGCCATGGATCAAGGGCGCGTCGACGCCCATCGAAAAATTGGCGAGTTTCTAATGAAGGGCGTAGGCTTCGCCCAGAATATTGACGCTGGGATTAATTTGTTCCGGTGGGCCGCGGAACATGGCTCCAAGGGAGCCCAATACGAAATGGGTCATTTTTGTCTTGATGATCGTTACGGGCCCCCAAACCCGGAAGAGGCGATCAAATGGTTAAAAATGGCCGCGGAACAGAACGAGCCTCGCTCTCAGAACCTTCTGGGCAATATATATTTTAACGGTAAAGGCGCGCCCCAAGATTTTCATCAAGCCGTTCATTGGCGCCGTCAGGCCGCGGAAAATGGTGTCGCCGAGTCTATGACCTGCGTGGCCTTAATGTATTTTTCTGGCCGTGGCCTGCCCGCGAACGTCGGTGGGGCGTTAAAATGGTACCGAAAAGCCGCGGATTTGGGCGAAGCGCTCGCTCAGCGCTTCATGGGTTTTAGTTTCTACTTAGGCCTACAAACGCCCAGAAACGCGCCAGAAGCGTTCTCCTGGCTGGAAAAATCCGCTGAGCGAGGGTTTGTCGAGGCCCAATTTTATCTCGGTATGTTTTCCGCCATCAACGAAGATGGACTCAGAAACGCGAAGGCGGCGCGTAAATGGCTCATCGCGGCCGCTAATCAAGGGCACGAAGAAGCCGTGTCGTATAGTAAAGTAGTTGACTTCAATAGTCCCAATCTTATTGAGGAGCTGATCGCGGAAACGCGAAAGCGGAATTTTCCTGTTAGAGAGAAAAAAAAGCTTCAATAAACTAAGCTCTTGCTGACGCCTGGCCTCACCGATATAGCCATCCATTGGGTTGACCGTCGGTAGCCAACGCTCGCCGTAAGCGCCCCGATGGATTAACTGGCCCGTCTGGCCAATTCGGTGGCCAGGGAATTTTTTGTCCCTTTCGCCCAGATTTTCTCGCGCCAAAATGATTTACCATTTACGCGCCCTATTGGGGCGTCTGAGGTTTTTTTTCTGAGCGCCCGAACTATTCAAGGAAGTTTTTTATTCTAGATAATAGGGTTCTGGGCAATAGTCCATGGACGGTCATGGAGTTTTTTTATGTGTTCTTCTTTTTTAGATTTTTCCCCAAGAGATCGTCTTTGGCGCGCTTAAGCTCCATAAGCGCCAGTCGTGTCCTTCAGAACCAACCTTAGATCCATTTTTCGCGGGATAAACAGGCTTCGCTAAGCTCAATCTCTCCACCGAGTCAGGTTTTAACGTCAGGCCATAGAAGTAGGCCACTAACCCGTTAATGAGTGGCGCGACTTTTTTGGCCATGATTTTTTTCTAGAATTGTTTTTTTAAGCCTAAAACAATAGATTTTCCAACAGACTAGATTTTCCAACAGACTGGCCAGCCAGATTTTCTGGTAAAAGCTGGCCATCGGCGCGCTCAAATGGATCAATATTTAGAGGGAATATTTTTCCCCTTTGGAGCCAGTTTTCAGAAGTTTAAAGCCAGTGAAAAGGTTAACGTCTCTTTTTAGGAAAAATACCAAAAGGACATAATTTTTTAAATATAAAAAAAATATAGGTAATTATAAGCTTAAATTATTTGATTACATATTAATTATCTAAAAATTATCAGTAAATAACCTGAAATCCATGTTCTCGCTCTTAAGAGCCGGCCGGGGTAGCTGGGGCTCCACCAGTGGACGCCGCCCGTTGAGCCTGGTTTCTTTGGTTTTCCTCTAAGATCGTTTTGGGATCAATCCTTCTTTCGGAAATGGATTTTATTAGTCGAGCCGCTTTCTCTGGTTGAACCATGGCCAAGATTTTCCCGGCGTTACTACCGGGCATGGACGAGAGGATGGAGACGGCCACCATGTCGTCCATGGAGTTGATGAGCTGGCCGGCTTGGTCAGGTTTCATGCCTTTAAAGGCTAACACCAGATGCTCGAGTCGGGCGTCCTTTAAAGCGTCCTCTTCGTTTTTTTGCTTTATCGACAAGGCCTTCTGTTCTTCCAAAATCGCCTCGTTGCGGGTGACCAGATCTTTGAGCTCAGTCTTGGAGCGTTCGGCCGCGGCGATCCGAACGTTAAGATCGGCCTCCAGTTCCTTGATGGCTTGCTCCCGCGCGTTTAACTGGGTCTCTCGCCGAGTCAACTCAAATGAGCGGCGAGACTGCTCTTCCGCCGTCTGGGGACTAGTGGGGCCGGATGGTGGGAGGGGGGGGGCGGTAGGACTGGCCGACGTTTGGGGCGGCGGGGAAGCTGGGGCGAGTGGCGGGGTGGGGGCTCTTTGTGGCCGTCTTAAATCTTCCCCCCCTGGTGGCAAAGGTATGGCGTTCTGAGCCACGGACGTGGCGGCTTGGGACACTATTGGCAGACTGGCCACTTGGGAATTTAAGAACATCGCCGCCCCCGCCGAAAGGGCGTTGGCCGGGAGGGCCGTGGGCGCGACCGGGCCAGCCTGGGCGGGCGCTGGGGATGGGAGCTCCGTTAAGGGATCGTGTTCCGAGCTTAAGCGCCAGGCGGAAATGACTAAACGTAAAATCAGGGCCAGAACGGCTAAGACGGCTAGCAGCCGGATCTTGGCGAAGAGGCTGGAGGCGCGTTTGGGGGCCGGAGCTGGCGGTTGGGCCACCGGCTTAGGGGCCGGTGGCTGGGTTAGGTCGGCTTTAGCTTTGGCCCGAGGTTTAAGATGGTTGACGGGTTGATTGTTTAAAGGGGGGTTATTCAATTTTTTAGTAGGCATCGGTTAACCCCATTTCTTTTAGGCGTCGAGCTCGGGCCGCGGTGGATCGTTCCTCGAGGTTTTTTTGTTCCTCGTATTGGGCCTGGCTCTCAAACGCTTCCTTCTGGCGTTCCTTGGTTTTTTCAATTAATTGACGGGCCACCACGGCCTTGGTCAGGGCTTGACGTTCTTTAGCCTCTTCCCGGCGGCTCAAGGCCAAAAGCTCCTCGGCCTTTTTTAAATCTTTTTGGAGGCGACTTTGATAATCGCTGTACAGCTTTAACAACGGGCCAGTCAGGCGCCCCATCTGACCGTGGGACTTGACGGCTTCGGCCATTTCGGCCATTTTAAGACGAATATCCTCGATGGTCTCCATCAGTTCCGCGATGCTGGCCAAGCGTCGAGCTAATTTAACGGCCGCTTCTTCCTCGCGTTGACGTCGGAGGGCGATGAGAAAATCGAGTCGAAATCGGAAAGCGGGCATAGGTGGCCCCTAGCGAAAAAAGATCCGGCGGTCAAATGTTAGCGATTATTATATAATTCTCCACCCCGAGAAAACAATTCCGAAACTAAAAGTGAAGCAAAAACTAGGCCAAATTATGAAGACCAAGGCTCTCCAACCCGTGGGTTATGAAAAAAATTATGAGCTCTTAAGAGCGCGCTTAAGCCAAGCTGATTTTGGCCAACGCGCCCGGGAACTGGGTTTTGTCCCGGTCGACCATGGCTCGACCATTGATTTTTTAGGCCGAGGCTATTTATTGGATTCCCAGGGCGTTCGAGCCCTCGACGGTCAACCGTCGCCAGCCAATGATCGCGCTCTATTGATCCATTATATATTATCCCCCGGCCAAGCCGGGCCGGGGGATAAATTTATCACGCTCTGGCAAACGCCGGGCTTTATCCGGGGCCGCCACGCGGTGGGGGCTGATTTTATCTGTCAGCCCATAACCCGCGCTTTTGGCTCGGATCTACCCGCTCTCCAAAAAGCTTGCCAAGCTTTGGGTGGTCAAGAAATAGAATCGGTTCTGAGCGGTTGGCGGCGTTGGCTGTTCCGGGCTCTGCCTCGGATTAGCCTTTTGGTGGATTATTCGCCCCCTGACGAAGAGTTCCCCGCCGAGGCGCGGATCCTTTTTGACGATCTGGCTCCCACGTATTTGGGTTTTGAGTGTTTAGCCTTCTTAATCTCGATTTGGGCCGAGGCTTTGGCTAAAGCTAAAGAGCTAAATCAGAGCTAAAATCAGAGCTAAAATCAGAGCTAGTTATCTAGCTAAATGGTTATTATTTAGCTCAGTGAGCGGTTTCCGCGTCTATTTCCGCCCGCGTGTCGCGTAACCTTTGGACATGGTCATTGGCCAGGCTCGCCGCGTCCCGGGCTTGGCCAATGGGAACCTGGGGCCTTAAAAGGATACTCTCGGATAAAGCTGGGGCGGGAGCCAGAACCGAGCCGCCCGCCTGGGCGGGCGCCCCGCTAGGGGGTGGGTCTTGGTGGCTAAAAACTAGCGCCAAGATGACGATCAGAAGCGCTAAGGCCACCGCCGCGCCGATGAGGATCGGCTTTTTTAAGTCGCTCGGAAAAAGTGAGGGCTTAGGCGGCCGGACGGTTAAGTTTGTTCCTAGCCGAAAGTTAAAACCACAGGCGCAAGCCTCGGCGGGCAGATTTACCAGCTGACCACATTCCGGGCAGCGCAAGGTAGGGGGCGACATAGAACTCCTTCGCCAAAGTAAAAAGCTAATATAAGGGCTGATTTAGTTGACCGGTCGCCAACCGCTTTTACGGTCGCTAATGGCCAAATAAAAAAGATTTAGGTCGTTAGTGGAACTAGTTCCCGTTAACAAGGTGTCGGAGGTCGTGATCTTGGATAGAGCGTTACTTAAACTGTCCTGGCCTTGGTTGTAAATGGCTCGGGCCAAAATTTGGCCCTGGGCGAAGCCAAGGTAAGTTTGGTAATCCAAACTTAAGCCGGGTAACCCATATTTACGGATCACGTGCTTGTAACTATCCTCAATGGTCGCCTGGGGTTTTAAGACCGCGGGAAAAATGGTCTCCGCCCAGTGACCGCCAGTCATAATGGTCAATTCTTGGCTGGGTGGATTAAGACCGCTGGTGAGCCACAAGGTCTTTTTGCCTAAAGTCGGTTTTAAAGTTCGGACAATGGCCGTGGCTTGGCCAGGCGGTAACCACAGGAAAATGGCCCGAGCTTGACTCAAAGGTTGAAGCAACGTTTTCCAGTTCCGAAACCCGTCAGAGACGGATAGGGGAACTAAGGTCAAGCCGGCTTTTTGGGCCGCGCTCTGGGCCCGGGTCACGGTCTGGGTCGCGCTGTTTCCCTCCAGGTAAACAAAGTGGACATCCCCCGCGCCCAAAACTTTTTTGACATGATCCATCAGAGCGGTTAGCTCTTGATCCTCGGTGGGGAGGATGAGCGTGGGATTATTATCAGATTGGGTTTTTATGTCCGGGTTGTTTGACCACGGCCCATACCACCCAAGACCTCGGCGTTGAAAAAAATTGGCCGTCACGACCGGACGCGAGTTGGCCGCCCCACCTACAATGAGATGGGGTTTTTTATTGTCCAGCAAAAGAGCCAGGCGGTTTAAAAAATCTGGGCCACTGTCGTCAAGATCCAAAGTGAAAAGATCCACCTCTCGTCCCCCCAAGGCTTGGTTGGCGTTTAAAAAGACCAAAAAAGCCCGTAACCCACACAGGGTATCATAGGTCAGGGATTGCGGCCCCACTGGGGAAGCCCAACTTACTAGGCGCGTAGGCGTGGTGTCGGTCGCCCAGACCGGAGGTGTCAACGGCGCTAATAGGCCAACCAAGCCCCAACATAATAAAAAAAAGATTCTGGCCCAGGTTCGGGACCTATCCATAGCGCCTCTCCGTCCCCTGGTGAAAGGGGTTATATTAATTATAATTATATGTCAGCTGGGCGGGGAATTGAAGATGACTGGCTGACTGGCGGTCACGTTTACCCATCAAGCGTTCGCCAAGTGGAGCGAGCCCAAGGGTGAGACTGAGATCCTCGGGCGTTATAACGAACGCTCAATTCTAATTATTGTATCTTATTTAGTATAATATTAAATAAATATTTATTTTTAATAATATGACCTTTCGGTTTCTTCTCTTAACCACAGTATTTAGACTAAAATATCTGACACGGGTTCCTATAAAATATATTGTTGAAAAAAAAGGGTGATACTATATATTTTTTATAAAGCGCGTCAGGGAAAACCCATGTAAATTGGTTATTTAATAATCATCTATAATAGTCTAGAAATCGTAGTCAATACTTTCTAGTTTAAAGATAATATAATAGTAATATGTATTATATACAGCCAAATATTTAAACGATTAAACTTCGCTGATTTAGTTTATTTAGATCCTTCCTTTAATTCCAAACGAAACTATAGTATTTTTTTGACTCTTTTAAAAAACTAAAAACATTAAAATTATTGTTTTTAATGATATGTTTTATTGGGAAAATTAGACTAATATGGAACTGATGAAACTGGCCGCGGCGGCTGACTCCAACCCCGCCTCAACTACCATTTATACCATATAATATTAGACCAGGCGATATTATACCAGATGAATGAAGGTTCTTAACGACCAACTGACGGTTTTCGCCAGGCCATTTAAGGCGATTATCTGGTTAAGATTATTCAGATGGCCTCCGCTAGGCGCGCCTAGAAAAGGAAATCGATGACGAATAAAATGGTTTTCGCGGGCGAAAGGAACAGGCGACCGAAAAAAATCCGTGGATCCAAACCCCGTCTTCCCCAGGCGAGGAGCCGGGGGCCCAGCCATCTAGGCTCCCGCGACTCCGAGCCGGGCTTCGCCTTAGGCGTCTAACGCCCAAACTTTGGGTGATCGCCCGACAGCTCGTTTTTCGAGGCCCAGGTCACGCTGAGCGCGTTCAAGACCAGAAATTACCAAAATTAACTTGCCATTTTTTAGGCCAATGGCCTATTATTAGATTTCAGCTCAAGTTTTGACGCGGGAACATTTTTAGATTTGGATTTTTTTATAAAGCGGTCACCTATATAAGATAGTTACCGACGCGTCTCTTGGGGGGTTTTGGTAACCCTTCGTCTTTTCAATCCCATTTGGTCAATTTTTTGGCCATTACCAGGTGAAAGGTTGTTTTTCATGAACATTGACGAACTGTACGACTATATTAAGGCCAAGTCCGAATCCGTTCGGTTTGACGAAAACCTGACGGCCGTGATTAATCTTCACCTTAATGGCCCCGCCGGGGAAAGCTTGTGGCGAGTCAGCCTAGCCCAAGGTCAGGCTCAGGTGGATCAGGCTCTTGAGCTGGCCAACGCCCCCCCAGCGGAGGACTCTGAGGCTGAGCTGGAATCCAGCGTCTCGGTGCGTTTGAGCGAAGAGACCTTGTTGGACTTGGTTCGCGGGGAATTGTCCACGGCTAAGGCTTTTTTGCTGCGCCGGGTGAAAGTTAAGGGCGAGATGACTTTACTGGCTCAATTAAAAAAACTTTTGCCAGCGTACTGAGCTTTTTGGGTCGCGACGTTTTTTGGCTCGCCTGATTTTTGGCTCGTCGGTTTTTTGGCTCGCCGGTTTTTTATCGTCGCTCTCGCCTTATCTTGATTAGAGCTTTATCAGGTTAAATTATTGATAATTAGTCGTTTTAATTATCAATGGTTAGCCTTGGGATTTGTTTAATCGTGGATGAGCGCGATTTGATCTAAGAAGGTTTTTGGGCGGGCGAATTGAGGGGCTTTTGGGGGGTCATAGCGTGGCTAATCATCTGGAAATGGATCTTGATTAGGTCTCCAAAACCGGTATTTAGCTTGTCAGGGGCGCGGTTGGCTGGACTTAATCTCGCTTGGGCGATTAAATTATCTCTGGTTAGCCTCTGGTCAGAGTTAGGCTCGCTTGAGCGTTTAAATTATCTCTGGTTAGCGCCTGGATCGTTTAATCGCGGATCGGTGAAAATAGGCCTTAGATGGTTTTTAGGTTCCTGGACACAGGCTCATTGTTTTAACAAAGCAACGCGAATTTAGCTAAGCCGCCCTGATGGGACATGGCTGTTGTTAAGGCTTTTAGGCGGGCTCAAGATCAAATTAATGGCGATATAGCGTAATTTGGATCAATAAATTATCTCTGTCCAAAATCTTGATCGTTTTGGCGAGGACGGACAAAAGATGGGCTTTAGGTTTTTTTTTCGGGGAAAAACCGTTAGATTACCGGCTTTTTAGGGGTTGAGCTTTCTTAACGCGGCTTTTGGGTTTACTGGTTTTGGTCACAGAGTGGTTTTAGGGCCATAAAGTAGTCGGATTTTTCTTTCAACATATTGTGGCTTATAGGGGTCTAGCGGCAATATAAAGCGTCAGTTGTTAAAATTGATACAAATTTGGCTTTTAATACTTGACTTCTATTTTGGAAAAGTTTTAAATAGGGCCCATGAAGTTCAACACGGCGCTATCCGGTTTCAGGCCCGGATTAAACCGTGATTCATTGGCCAGGCTACAGCCATGAATTGTGTTAGTTTAAACGTCCGGTAGCCCGGGCGGCGGATCCTTGGCCCGACCAGCCTCCAATGGTTCCGCGACAACTGAATTCAAGGAGAAATCCGATGTCCAAAAACACGCTCAAGAACCTTCGCGAGCAGCTCCTTTTGAGCAAGGCCGAGTTGGCCCGTAAGGCCGGCGTCTCCCCGATGACCATCGATCGCATCGAAAACGGGGAAAAGTGCCGCATGGAAACCATGCGGAAAATTATCTTGGCCTTGGGCTACTCGCTCGAGGACAAGGACAAGATTTTCGCCGACTGATGGCCGGGGCCGAACGCCCCCGATCATCCCAGGTCGGGGGCGCGCGCCTGCTAATTTTTTTTCTCCGCGATCCGCCATGTCAAGGCTGGTTCCTCCGGCCTTCCACCCACATCTAAGGGAGCCTACACATGTCAGTTATTGGCTTTGATATTGGCACGTACGCGGCCAAGGCGGTTCTGCTTAACATCAAAGGCAAGGGCCGCGCTTTAAGCGTCAACTTGGATGGGTTAGGATTGGCCCAGATGCCCCAGGGCGTCATGAGTCAGTGGGAAGAGCAGCCTATCCCGGCTCGTCGGGCCATGAGCGCGGCCATGACTTCCTTGGTCAAGTTGGCTAAACTTAAACGCGGCCGGTTGGCCGCCTTGTCCCTGTCTGGGGACACCATGATCATCAAGAAAATCAGCATGCCCGTCACCTCCCAAAAGGAGCTGCGGTCTTCCCTGGCTCTGGAGGCGGAGCAGTATATACCTTATCCGATAAATGAGGTTATAATAGACGGGCATATCCTTTCCACCGATGACCACCGGGGTCAGATGTCGGTCTTATTGGTGGCGGCCAGAAAGGAAGTGGTGACCAACTACATCCAGGCCGTGAGCATGACTAAGATCTTAAAGCCCAATGTCATCGACGTGGACGCCTTAGCTCTGTATAACGCCTTTGATTTTGTTTACCCAGATAACCGGCAAAACGTTATCTTGGTGGATTTAGGCGCGTCTTTGATGCACATGACCGTGCTGCGGGAGGGCGCGCCCCATACCATTAAAGAGGAACCCATTGGTTGTCAGCGGATCACCGAAGAGTTTGAGGACGCTTTTGGGGTGTCCCAGGAAGAGGCCGAGGCCATTAAATTAGGCCATACGCCCCCCCCCAACCCCACGGAAGCGGCCGAGATCGTTGACCGGGTGGTCAGTAACTGGATCGCCGCCTTGGATCGGGCTTTGGAGAACATTAAGCTGGAAAATCCAGATTATCAGGCCCAAAAGATTTATTTGGCCGGGGGGGGAGCCTTTTTGAAAGGTTTGCCGGAACAGTTTGGCCGTAGTTTTAAGGCCGAGGCTGAGGTTTTTAACCCTTTACGGTTTGTTAAAGTTAACCCGAAAAAGTTTGACCAGGCCTACCTTGATTATATTGGCCCACAAATGGCGGTCAGTTTTGGGCTGGCCATCCGGAAGGAGGAGGTTAGATGATCCAGATCAACCTATTGCCCCTGGAATCTTTCCGTCAAACCTCCAGTGGACGGCTATTGGTGGCCATTTTTTGTTTAACCATGGTGGGCGTGGGACTGGCGTTGTACCTTTATTACAGCGTTTTTATGTCCCCGCTTTTGGACGAGCTGAAAGCTAAGGAACAATCGATCAACCAAGGGCTCGCCAAGGCCAAGGGGCAAACGGCCCTGGCTTTGAAAAAAGCCACCACTTTTGTCGAGGATATGGTTAAAGTGGCGGTCATCTCCGATCTTGAGGAACGCCGCCGGGATCAAACGCGTCTTTTCATGGCCATCGCCGATCAAGTTATTAACCAAGCCTCCTGGTTAGTCAGTTGTTCCCACGATAAGGGCGTGGCGCGGATTAAAGGCATGGCCATTGACCACGAGGTGGTGGCCAACTTTTTAAGCCGCCTGCAAGGCTTATCGGTGCTACGGAACGTGGATCTTTTGCGAGCCGCCGAGGACACGGTGATCAATGGGGTCAGCTTAGTGACGTTTGAGATTTCGGCTCAAACCACTTTTCAAGATTCCTCGCTGATCGCCGATGGGTTACCCTCGGATACCCTGCCACCGCGGGAAACTTTGGTAAAAATTGTGACTTTGGCGGCCCCCAATTTGGCTGAGGCCTTAAAACCGAAGTTAGACGGTAAAAAGAAACTCTAAAGCTAAGTTTTTTCTGACTTAAACAAGCGAAAGAGGCGCGACATGGCCAAGGCTCCAGCTCAAAAGACGAAGAGCAAAGAGGATTTTTTCGCTAAAGTATCCAAATTAAAGACTGGCCCGAAGGTGGGCGTCTTGGTGGGTGGCTTAGCCGTGTTGATTGGGCTTTTCTACTCGCAGTTTTACTCCCCCTTCGAGGCGGAGGTCAGCGCTTTGCGGGCCACCATCGCGGATCTGGAACAGAAGAAAAAAGCCGAAGACGGCAGCTTCAATAAGTTTAAACCCATTGACAAGTTCACCACCCCGGTGGCCACGACTTACGAGTATATGAAGTCGTTCTTGACCACTGACAATGAAATTCCCCGTTTGATCCAGATTATCTCGGATTTGGGCATTCAGGCCGGGGCTCGCGTGACTTTGTTCGCCCCTAAGGTGGCCAAACCTTTGGAAAATTACGCGGAGATTGAGTTTCAGATGAACCTGGAGGGGTCTTTTATTAACGTGCTGAAGTTTTTTTATAGCCTCAGCCAGATGGATCGTATTATCAATATTCGCTCCGTGGTCATGGATTCCCCAGTCATGGGCGAGAATATGGTGATGCATCTGTCCGTCAAGTGCCAGGGTTCCACCTATCGCTTCTTGACGCCGGAAGAGATCCAGTTCGCCAAAGAAAAGAAGAAAAAATAGGGGAGGGGTTTCGTTGGTTCCCTATAATAATATAATTGGGGGCGCTCCGGGCGCGGGCTCATTTTCGCGCCGAGCTCGCTCGCCGCTGGCCCTGGCTTTGACGTTATTGACGGCGCTATGGGTGACGCTAGCTTTGGCTACCGCCTCGAGCGCTCACGCCCAGTCCGCCCCGCCAGGCCAAGCCCAAGATCCCGCCCAGGGCGGCCTGAATTTTCAAGTGGAGGTCAATACCCCTGGGGCTTCGTCGGCCCCTCTGGCCCCCGCTCACCAGTCGCCCGATCTCAAACCAGGCGCGGTCAATAGCCCCGTGCCACCGGAGCCGCCTAAACTGGGTCGGCCGGCCAGCCCCGACGAGGACAAACCCCCAACGTCCCCAAAACCCTTGACCAAGGCTGAGATTGAGGCCATCGAGGCCAGGGAAAATATTTTGGGCGAATTGGACGTTTGGCGCGATTCGGTTAATAAAGGCTATATCTTCAGCGCCGTTAAAACGATGGATCCTTTCATGCCCGTGGAGTCAGTGGCTCGTCCGCCGGAAAAAGCCAATACCGCCGTCAAGGAAACCCGGCCCATGATCCAGCAATTGGCTTTAAACCAATTCACCTTGTCGGCCATCATCGTGGCCGACAATCCCGACGACAACATGGCTTTGGTCGATAGTGGCGGGAAGGGCTATATTATTTATAAAGGCACCTTGATCGGCAACAACTATGGCAAGGTCAGGGAAATCACCAACACCAAGGTCATCATCGAAGAGCCGGAGTCCACTTATCGATCCTCGGCCGGGACGCGAGTCACCGAGATTAGGCTCAATAGCGTCCGGGATAGCGAGGGGTTGGAAATTTTTCCCGCTGATGATTGAGGCGCGACTTTTTCGTCTCAAGATTTAGTTCTTTTTTTTATTCGCCCACCACAGCTGGGATCTTCTGGCCCAACCAATTTGGTTGGGCCAGCGTGGTTTTAGCGGCTAACCTAGACCAATTAGTCATAGTTTTATCCATCGCGTTATCAGGGCGGTCTGGTTTTTTGGGAAAGGTTTTGAGCCGCTTTTAATTTTTATGTAAAATTTTTTTCAGGCTCAAAACTGGGCTTTTATCGTGGATTTCTGGTCTGGGCGGCCTTTTTTACTACCTAGCGGGCGTTGGGCGATTAATATCATGACTCATAAATACCGAATAAAACTATTGACGCTCCAGGGGCGACCATCCGTCCCAATATGTAGCTCTTTTTTTAATCTCCCGCCATATGTGGGATCCTCTGGCCCAACCAATTTGGTTGGGCCAGCGTCATTTTAGTGGCCAACCTTTAGTAATTAGTCATAGTTTAATCTATCGCGATATAAGGGTAGCCTTGTTTTTTTTGAAAGGTTTTTAACCGATTTTAATCTTGGTTAAAAGTTTTTTTAAGGCCTGAAGCTTTGATTTTATTGTGGGTTTCAGGTATGGGCGGCCTTTTTTACTTTCTAGCGGGGGTTGGGCGATTAATGTAATGGCTCATAAATGCCGATTAAAACTATAACCTGAGGAATGGTTATAAACCATTCAAATTCGGGCGAAGTGGCCAGTCAATTTTCCCGACCGGGAATTGTCGACCCAATCCCGCCCAAAGCCCCTGAAGGCGCCGCGGATTATATATTTTCCTAGGAGAAACACTATGAGATTTTCCAACATCATAATTAGGCGACTAGGGCTGGCTTTCCTGGTGGCGGCCTTGATAATGGCCCTCGGCTTTGAGGCTGGGGCTCAAACGTTCGCTCCCAGCGAGCCGACCGTGACCCTGGACGAGGGGGCTAAACCTGGGGCGAAATCCAAAGTGACCCTACCGACTGAACCCATTGATCCTCTGGCCGTTTTATCGGAAAAAGAATACAAGGGCGAAAAGATTACCTTGGATTTCCAAAACGCCGATATTCATAATATTTTACGTCTGATTGGCGAAGTGTCGGGTATGAACGTGGTGGTCTCCGACCAAGTTAGCGGTAAAGTTACCCTGAAGTTAAAGAGCGTGCCCTGGGATCAGGTTTTGGATATTGTCTTGGCCGCCAAGAATTTGGGCTACATCGCCAATGGCAACGTTTTGCGGATCGATTCCATGGATAACATTCGCCGGGCTAATCCCGATCCCAGCGACCCCACGGCCAAGATCACCTTGTTCAAGGAAAGGTTCACCCCTAAATACTCCTCGGTCAGCACCGTGGCCGCGGAAATGGATAAATTTAAAAGTCCGCGGGGTAAAGTGCGCGTCATTGGCACCGAAATCTACGTTGAGGATGACCGGGAGACTTTGAAGACGCTCAAAGAAATCTTTTCGCGCAATGATAAAGTCTCCAAGCAAATCCTCATTGAGGCCCGGATCGTGGAGGCCTCCAACGACTTTTCCCAGAATTTGGGCGTTAGGTGGGGCGGTTATGGGGGTCACAACGTGGCGCCCTCGGATAATAATGGCCAGTCCTCCATGTCTGAGCGGCATCCCTCTGGCACGGCGGTAGGTCTGCCTACGAGCACCACCACCGCCCCGTCTTTCCCCTCGGTTAGCTCCGGCGGGAGCGAAGGCTTCGCCCCGGGGGAACATTTTGGGATCTTGGACGTGGGTGGATCTCAAGCCATGCGGCTAGGTTACGGCTTTTTGAATCGCTCTGGCACCATGCTTTTAAACGCCGAGCTGAGCGCCAATGAGACGCTGGGGGAAACCAAGGTCGTCTCGGCCCCGCGGATCATGGCCTCCAACGACACGGAGGTTTATATCAAACAGGGAACCCAGGTGCCTTACCAATCTTTTTCGGCCAACTCTGGAACCAGCACCGAGTTTAAGGACGCCTTGATGGAGCTACGCGTGACGCCGCACATTGAGGAAAATGGCCAGATTATCTCTTTGGACATCACCTTGACCAAGGATAACGTCAACCGTTTGGATAGCACGAGCACGAGCGAGCCGTCTATTGACAAGAAGGAGGCCAAAACCAAGCTGATGGTGCGGGATGGCGAGACGGTGGTCATTGGCGGGATCATTGAGGATAACCAATCCAACAGTTCTCGCCGGGTGCCGGGCTTGCACGCTCTCCCCTTATTGGGTTGGCTGTTCCAAGATCGCGGTATCCAGGCCAATAAACGCGAGCTGTTGGTCTTTATCACGGCCAATATTATCCCCATTAATATCTAAAAAAGTTAGTTTGGGGGGCCGGCTGGCTCTGGGGTGGGGCTGGCCGGTTTTTTTTCTTGACAATAATTTTAAAGAAGGGTATTTTGTCTGAGTTGAGTAAAACGATTAAAAGCGCTCGCGTGGGAAATTAGAGTGGTTTTTGATTGGTGATCGGTTATTGGCCTGTAGGCGTGTAGCTCAGGGGGAGAGCACTACCTTGACACGGTAGTGGTCAAGAGTTCAAATCTCTTCACGCCTACCATTTATTTTTACTCAATTTAATCTAATTAGATTTTTATTTATATTTTTGACGACGCTCTAACTTTTTTGGAAAAATTTTCTTCAGTTCCCATAAACTGGGCTTTTACTACCGCGCTGGAGCTATAATTCGCTCACCATTGATCAATCAAAAGAGCCGCCCCTGAACTTGAGTTTTGGACGCGGCCAGGGCGGACTTAGCTTTTTCAACTTTAGTCAATATATCTTCAACTTTGGCCATCCCATGATAAACTTTCTAATAATTATTATAGAGTTCGATAAACGAATAGATCTACTTAACTAACTCTTTAGCCGAGTTCAAGGAGCCAGGAACCCCTACAAATGGACTTATCAGGGAGTTCCTTGAGCCAGCGCTCAAGCCAATTCAGCCATGACGAATAAGTCGGCGCGCGGGAAAGTTAAAATTTGGCTTGTTTCGCGGCCAATCCGTGACCAGCGCGGTCTTACGCGTTAAATAGTTTAGTTAGCCACAATAATTTGGATTTCTTGGTCAATCGGCGACGCGCTTTTAAGCTTTCCATAAAATTGAGAAAATCTAAATTAGCTCGCTAGCGCGCGCGTACGCCATGAACTACTCCAGAGCGCGCCTCACGCGCGGCGACTAGAGTAGTTGTCGTTCTTCATCTCGTTGGTTTATCGCGCCCATGACCCGCGGCTGTCCTGGCGGGGGAAATTGATGGTAAGGCGCCCGAGCCAGGGCCTGAGTCTTAAGTTTTTTAGCCACGCGGAAACCAGGGAATTAGGCGGTGGATTGGTCTAGAGACCAGTCGCGGCGATGACTTTTTCGATAAAATTAGGATCATCGCTTAATTTAAATGATCGGAGAAGATGAGGGGCCAAATTCACAGAATTTAAATGGCCCTTAGGGAACTCCAAAAATCACCCGAAGTGGCTATGAAATTCTTTAACCAAAAAGATTTACAGTTTACGCGCCCTATTTGGCCAGCGGAGGATTTTCTTTTGAAAGTCCATATTATGAAAAGAAACTCTAAATTTTAGATAATAGGGTTCGGGGTAATACATAAAGGGTTACCGAGATTATGGGTTTTGGATTTTTCAGGCTTTTGGACGGATCTGAGTAAATTTTAAACCATGTTAGGACGTTCTCAATGGGAAAAAAACTTGACAGCCCAAAATTTAAGAAATAAAATGTAATAAAATTAAGCGCTCAGAACATAAGAATTTTAGATTTTAGGGACAAGTTACTGATTTTTTTAAAGAAATAACTCGGTTGGCGGGCGAGATGGGCGAGCGAGATGGGCGAGCGAGATGGGCGAGATTGAGATAGCCCGGGTGGGATTACCGCCCAGAATTATCCTGGGATTGGGAGATAGAGTTAGCCCCCATTAGAACCCATGACCAATTCCTCGCTCGGTTGTGGTCGTGAACCTAAGCGGCGCGTCGGAGACCGCGCTAGTTATGGAAAATTGCTGGTTCTACTAAAAAGGACTAAAGATATTCCATAAACCGGGTTTTAATCAGCTAATCGACATAATCGCCTTACTTCATCGCCTAATATCAACGCCCACTCGCCTCTGTTGATGTAAAGCGATAAGTGGGAGCCCAGTTGGTTGGTTAAGACCGAACAAGATAAACCCGTTTGAAGGACTGAAACCTCATCTTGGCTTGTCCGCCCAAATTCGGCCGGCGCGGATCAGTTTTGGTATTAGTAGTCCAGTGGTCGTGAAACTCCAACTTTTTAGCTTTGGCTCGCGGGGGCGCTTTTTATTGTTTTTATAAGGCTCCGCCAATGAAACCTTCTGGCCGCGCGTCAAGTTTACTTTTTACGAGCGCTTTAGCGCTCAACAATCGGTCTATGGTCATGAGAAACTGGGGTTTCGCGGCTACTTTAGGGAAATCCTCTTATTGGCTTTAGATATGGCGCCTTCGTTACCGCCGTCACTATTCCTTTACCTCAGTAAAGCCTAAGTGGGCTTAAGATGTCTTCGCGGACTGTTGGACTAGACCCGGGAGCCTGGGGACTGACTGTCATTAACGCTCGATAAACGATAAACAAGGTTTGGTCGTGGCTATTTAGCCTCGATTTAATCCGTTAGCGAACCCGCTCAGTTTAAGGTTTCCGACGAACTGTTGATTAACGCTGACTAAAAGTCTAAGTAGGGTATTGACGCGCTATAAATTATGTCTAAAAGAGTTAATGGTCTAAACTTGAGTAAGACGGTGTTACAACGTTTAAACTAGGTAGCGAATTATGACTCGCTTTGATAATTATATCAATAATTCCTTGATAATGGGCCAGAAAATATTGGCATGGTTCTTGCTCTCTCTCTCTCTCTCTCTCTCTCTCTCTCTCTCTCTCTCTCTCTCTCTCTCTCTAGTTCGTTAAAATTATCTTTAATACATATTTCTTGCGCTCAAATAATATTTATTAATATTTTATATTTTATAAAAAACATAAAATATATAAATAGTATTACTATATACATATAAATATTTATTAAATAATAATATTTTATATTATTAAATAGTTAATTAAATTATTAAATAAATATAAAATAATTATTTATTAGATATATAATGCTCTTTATTTTTAATAATAATATTTTTTAATAGTTAAAAGGTTAGTAAATGATTGTTTTAAATAGATATGCGCTAAAAAATGAATATTATCTATTGAAACTAGTTGGACTAGTTTTGGCTCTCAATGTGGTTTTGATATTGGGTTGGAGTAGAGAGCATTTGGCTCAGCCAATTGACAATGTCACAATTACAAATACATATAAAGACGGAGAAGCTACAGAAAAAGATATAACTGACGATATTAGTGGCTTATATTTTGTTGAACAAACACTGCAATATAAAATCCTCACGCCAAACGCCTCAGGGAGTTCTATTCCAAGCGATAATCAGGTGGTGGTCAATGGCTATGTCGCTTTTGAGCGCATTTTCATCGCTGGTGGTTTAAGTTTCAGCTCTAACTCAGAAAATAACAAAGTAATTTTGAATAACTCAGCCAACATTACAGGCTATGTTTATGGCGGTTATGGAAACGAAAAAGCTTACAATAACACAGTTGTGATCAATACAACTAATAGAGTTAACGCATACTTTGATCGCGAGGTCTCGAATGAAGACATTTTTAATGGTGGCCAAGTGGTAGGTGGCTTTTCATCCAGCGGTTTGGTGGAAAAAAATGAAGTGAATTTTATCAATGGCTCCGCTAACGAGATAATTGGTGGCCTTATTGTCGGTGGAACCGCTCGATATAATAACGTAATTATCAACGGAACTAGTGTTACTAATGAAATAGGAATTACTAACATAATAGGATCTAATAATGGAATTTATGGTAGTTATATAATAAATGATGGGAATTCAACTGGCAACAACGTCACATTTCAAAATTCAAACGCTAGTTCCGCAGTCTATGGTAGTTATATAGGAAAAAATGGAAATTTAATTGGTAATAGCGTCATATCTTTTCAAAATTCAAACACCAGTAATTATATCTATGGTAGTTATATAAGTGAAAGTGGAAATTCAAGTGGTAATAGCGTCATATTTCAAAATTCAACAGTCAATTTTAAAGCAGTTAGTAGCTTTGTAACTATTGGAAATTCCACTGACAACAAAGTCACATTTTTTCAAAATTCAAACGCCATTGTGGTAGGTGGTAGCTTTGTAATTAATGGAAATTCCACTAATAACAGCGTCATTTTTCAAGATTCAACGGGTTGGTCAGTAGAATACTGTTAACTATTTTGACTCATTAGCTCTGATTATCAGTTATTTTATCAATAACGCTTGATCCCTAGCTTTTCAAGTTTACTGCTTTTCTTCTACTACTAT
>JAISYP010000063.1 GCA_031269825.1 Deltaproteobacteria bacterium | reverse complement strand
CTTACGCCCTTTCGAAAAACAACGCCAAAAATATCGGAATTAACGGCGGTTGGAAAGAGGGCGATTTTAATATGGACACGTGGCAGATTGGGGCCAGGGTTGGTAAGATCTTTGATTTGGGGAACGCTACGCTTACCCCGACGGTTGGTCTGAGGTATATGAACGCTCGCCAAGACGGCTGGGCGGAGTCGGTTCATGGAACTCCTTTGGCGTTGGTCAATGTGTTCGATAAAAAATCAATCCAAGTTGTGGAGGTTCCGTTTCTTTTGCGGCTAAATGGCGCTTTCATGGCGGGATCGGCGAAGATTATCCCAGAGATCCGTTTAGGCTGGACATTGGTGGCCCTAAAACCGGACAACAAGCTGTCCGTGGGGCTAGTCAACGGTGGCCCTACCCGTTGGACAGTCTCGGGAATTAAACCGGCCAGTGGGAGTTTCCAAGGTGGGGCGGGGGTAAAGATCGAGATCAGCGACTTCTGGGATGTTTTCGTTAATTATGAGTTAGAAGCGGCCAAAGGTTATATGAATAACAACGCCGCCCTGGGAGTGGGGTTTAATTTTTAATAATTAAGAGCCCAAAAAACGCGGAGGCTCGTTATGGTGGCTGGCGAGGGGTAATGATCTGGGGCTGGCGCCCATGAGGCGCTTTTGGAAATTAAGAAAGGAGGTTTTATAGTTTTTTACTACTATTGGTCTATCGCGGTATATACGATCAGTAATACGTTCAGTGTATACGGCCGCCTAAGGCGCGCGTCTGGTCAAAGCGGCGTATGCGCGCTTGGGGAGGTGTCATTAGTCTCGTAACAAAAGTAGCCGCGTCATTAAGCGCTGGGCTAGGGGAGTGACCGGAGGCGCCAGAGTCGTCCGTAGGCGAGGAGCCTAATTGGATTTGGCGACGAGCGGTCGTAAAGGTAGTCAAATAATCTAGAGGGCGGCTCAATCGCGGTCGTCGATAACGCGAATCTCGACCGTTAGGTGGTCGCGCCATACGGTTTTAATGGCTTTAACGCGCTGACAAGTGCCCTGGTTAGGGCGGAGCTGGGCGCTTGAGGATGGGCGGGTGAGTAGGGAATGTTCAGTAGTAAGACGTCTAAGTGGGCAGATCCTATCCGGGGCGAAGTTTGATGGCTTCGAGAAAACCCTCGTTTAAGGGGAATCGTCATATAAAAAAGTATTAATTTCAATAACTTATAACTTAGGATTCTTGAATTTTGGACTTTTCGCGAGACCATCAAGTTTGGTCGGGGAACGTCTGGAGCGCTAGCCCGAGGCCGAGAGAGTGGGAAGATGAGTGGGTGGAGCTCTGATGGGGCGAACACGCCGTCGAACGGGCGAAAACTAGCTAAGGTCAAAGGCTTTAAGTCTAGAGTAAGTTTGAGGGTCTAGCGGGCTGACGGCGCTGGCAAATGGCGTTAAAGAAGAATTGATGAAGGCTTGGAGAAAGCCCTCGTTTAAGGGAAATCATCATGTAAAAGAGTATTAATTTCAGTAACTTATAAATTATGATTCCTGAATTTTGGAATTTTCGCGAGCCATCAAGCCTGTATTCAGCGGAATTTTTGGAGGCAAATGTTTCTAATTTAGTACATTTATCATCTTTTAAATTGATTTTATGAACTTACTTAGCGACAACAACATCCTTAATACTTATTATAATATAGGAAGTTAAAATCATTATCAAACTTTTTATAGACTTTTTGAGGTTTTTCATATAAATAGATGTATATAAATTGATAATTTATTGTAGTAATTTTATATATTTAATGTTATAGCGCGTATAATTACGCGTATAACTAAATTTAGTTTGCTAATACTTTTTGGGGGAGGACGCGAGAGGTGATCGGAAATAAGCGCCAGCGCGCTAGAGCCAGGCGGACGCTGGCGTCCCCTCCCCAACTCGCCACTGGGCGCGTCGCTCGGCGGTTCAACTACCCACTTCATTAATTCATCACTCATCATTTCATCGTTTATAGTTTACCTTTCGCGCCTCTTCAAAAGCTCAGCGTAGCCATTTACGCGCGATACTCGTTAGTAAGGGTTACGCTTGAACCTGGCTTTGGGCGATCCGCCAATACTCCGCGCGGGAGATCTGGGGGTTGACCCAAGACGCGCGATGGTTTAGCCAGACTAGACCTGTTACACTGAAAAACGGTTTTGACAGGTAGCTTTAGGCCATTTTAGACGCCAGATCCTGGCCCTTTTTAGTGATGACGATGGGGTTATAGAAAAGGGGTTATAGAAAAGACAGAGCGCGGTAGGCCAAATCCTACCGCGCTCCACTTAGGCCCCATTAACCGCTCGCCGCCTTACCGGTATTGTCTCATCACCGGTTTGTCTTGCTTGACGTTGAAAGTGGTCTGACATAACCGGTTGGAGCAGACGAAGAAATCATAGTTCTCGCCGGTTTTTCGGCTTTGGCCGGTTTTACGGTACAAGGCGTTCTTACAGATGGGGCATTTGTGGTTGGAAGCGACCCGTTGGCCACGCGGTGGGTTTTTCTCCCCAGGTTTACCGTTATCGTCTTTGTAGGTGTCGCCGCAATCGCGATCCGAGCACCCCCAAAAATTGTAGCCCCCTGGTCCTTCCTTAACAATATGGCGTAGCTGTCGGCCACATTTTTGACAAGTGTATTCGGTGAGTTCGTTTTTACCGATTTTGTCGCCTGGTTGGCCATTATTGTCCTGGAACTTGGCCCCGCATTTTTCCCGGTCAACGCAACCCCAAAAGTCAAAGCCTCCTTCGCCTTCCTTGATGATGTGTTGCAAGGGTTGGCCACATTCAGGGCATTTGGGGCCATTAAGGCCTCTTAAGGTGGATTTGCCTGGGCGCCCGTTTTCGTCCCAGAACCGGGCCCCACATTTGTCCCGATCCACGCAGGCCCAGAAGTTGTAACCACTAGGGCCATTTTTAACAATATGTTGGAGGGGTTGGCCGCAATCGGGGCATTTTTCGGTGGTAATCTCTTTGCGGCCGGTTTTTTCCCCTGGTTTGTCGCCCGCGTCAAAGAATCTCGACCCGCAATGGCGTCGATCGCTGCAGGCCCAAAAGTTGTAACCGTTCGGCCCCTCTTTGACAATATGTTGTAGGGGCAAGCCGCAATCGGGGCATTTGACGTCGGTTAACTCGTTTTTGTTGTTGATCAACCCTGGAGCGCCGTTATTGTCCAGAAAGGTGGCCCCACAACGGATCCGGTCGGCGCAAGCCCAGAAGTTATAACCATTGGGGCCTTCTTTAATCAGACGCTGGAGAAGGGAGCCACATTCGGGGCATTTGACGTTAGTTATAGACGATTGGGTGGATTTCGCGCCTGGTTGGCCGTTATTGTCTCTGAACCGGGCCCCACAGCGCTCCCGTTCGCTACAGGCCCAGAAGTTATAACCGTCCGGGCCATCTTTAATAATACGCTGGAGAAGGGCGCCACAATCGGGGCATTTTTCCTTAGTGACCTCAATTTTACTGTTTTTCTCGCCTGGCTCGCCGTCATTATCCCGGAATTTGGCCCCACAATGGAGTCTATCCGCGCAGGCCCAGAAGTTATAGCCATCCGGGCCTTCTTTAACAATATGTTGCAGAGGTTGGCCACA
This sequence comes from Deltaproteobacteria bacterium, assembly GCA_031269825.1. Lineage (GTDB taxonomy): Bacteria > Desulfobacterota > Desulfarculia > Adiutricales > Adiutricaceae > JAIROO01. The sequence continues at coordinate 9,789 of JAISYP010000063.1, read as the reverse complement.
CTCGGGGCATTTGCGCTCAGTCAACTCCCTTTTGCCAGTTTTCTCCCCCGGTTTGTCGCCCACGTCCCGGAAATTGGCCCCACAGTTAAACCGATCCTGGCAAGCCCAGAAGTTGTAACCATTGGGCTCTTCTTTAACCAGATGTTGGAGAGGCTGGCCGCAATCAGGGCATTTGTAGTCAGTGAGCTCGACTTTGCCCATCTTTTCGCCCGGCGCCCCATTATTGTCTCGGAATTTGACCCCGCAATAATCACGATCTGGGCAACCCCAGAAGTTGTAACCATTGGGGCCTTTCATGACCAGATGGAGCAATTGTTGGCCACACTCGGGGCATTTATGCTCAGACAACTCGACTTTGCCGATGCGGGCGCCGGGTTTGTTATTATTGTCCTTAAACTTGGCCCCACAATCTTCCCGATCTTGGCAGGCCCAGAAATTGTAACCATTATGGCCTTCTTTAACCAGATGACGCATAGGTTGGCCACATTCTGGGCATTTATAGGTAGATAGGCCGTTTTTACCTATTTTATCGCCCGGTTGGTCGTTATTATCCTTGAATTTCGCGCCACAACGGTCTCGATCCTGGCAGGCCCAGAAGTTGTAACCATTGGGGCCAGTTTTGATGACATGGCGCAGGGGTTGGCCGCATTCGGGGCATTGCCGCCCCGAGAGCTCACTTTTGCCAGATTTTTCCCCGGGCTCGTCATTTTGGTTGGCGAAGGTGGCCCCACATTTGTCTTTGTCGCTACAAGCCCAGAAGTTGTAACCATTGGGGCCAGTTTTGATGACATGGCGCAAGGGTTGGCCGCATTCGGGGCATTGACGCCCCGAGAGCTCACTTTTGCCAGATTTCTCCCCGGGCTCGTCATTTTGGTTGGCGAAGGTGGCCCCACATTTTTCTTTGTCGCTACAAGCCCAGAAGTTATAACCACCCGGGCCTTCCTTAACTAAATGTTGTAGCGGTTGGCCACATTCGGGGCAGGGGCGCTCGGTGAGGCCTTTCAGGCCAGATTTTTCGCTGGGCTCGCCAGCGAGGTCAGTGTAGGTGGCCCCACAATTTTCGCGGTCGCTACAGGCCCAGAAATTGTAGCCCTCGGCTCCGAGTTTGACCAAATGTCTCAGCGGACGGCCACAGCGGGCGCATTTATGATTCGACAACGCGCTTTGGCCGAATTTGGCGCCCGGCTCGTCGTTTTGGTCATAAAAGGTGGTTCCGCAATTGTCTCGGTCGCTACAGGCCCAGAAGTTATAGCCGCGCTCGCCCTCTTTGACCAGATGTTGGAGTGGTTGGCCACATTCGGGGCAAGGGCGTTCCGTTAGTCCGCGCGGGCCTGATTTTTCGCCCGGCTGGCTCTGATGGTCTGGGAAGGTGGCCCCGCAATTGGCTCGGTCACTACAAGCCCAGAAGTTGTAACCTTTGGGGCCCTCTTTAATTAAATGTTTGAGCGGTTGGCCACACTCGGGGCAAGGGCGATCCGTTAGCTCAGCTAGGCCTGATTTTTCGCCTGGCTCGCCGTTTTGGTCTTGGAATTTAGCCCCGCAATTGGCTCGGTCGCCACAGGCCCAAAAGTTATACCCGTCGGGGCCCTCTTTAATTAAATGTTGGAGAGGTTGACCACACTCGGGGCAAGGGCGATCCGTTAGCTCGCGCGGGCCAGTTTTTTCGCCGGGCTCGCCGTTTTGGTCGCGGAATTTAGCCCCGCAATTGGCCCGGTCGCCACAAGCCCAGAAGTTATACCCGTCGGGGCCCTCTTTAATTAAATGGCGCAGCGGTTGACCGCACTCGGGGCAAAGGCGATCCGTTAGCTCAGCTAGGCCAGTTTTTTCGCCGGGCTCGCCGTTTTGGTCGCGGAATTTAGCTCCGCAATTGGCCCGGTCGCCACAGGCCCAGAAGTTATACCCGTCGGGGCCCTCTTTAATTAAATGGCGCAGCGGTTGGCCACACTCGGGGCAAGGGCGATCCGTTAGCTCAGCTAGGCCAGTTTTTTCGCCTGGCTCGCCGTTTTGGTCGCGGAATTTAGCCCCACAATTGGTCCGATCGCCACAAGCCCAGAAGTTATACCCGTCGGGGCCCTCTTTAATTAAATGTCGCAGCCATTGACCACACTCGGGGCAAGGGCGATCCGTTAGCTCGCGCGAGCCTGATTTTTCGCCCGGCTCACCGTTTTGATCCTGGAATTTAGCCCCGCAAGTTTGGTCGCTACAAGACCAAAAATTATAACCATCGGGATCCTCTTTAACCAGATGTCGCAGGGGCTGGCCGCACTCGGGGCAGGGGCGGTCAGACAGAACGGCTTTGACGATTCGGGGGCCGGGGGAACCGTTTTGATCTTTGTATTTAGCGCCGCAGTTTTCTCGATCTTGGCAGGCCCAGAAGTTGTAGCCGTTGGGTTCTTCCTTAATATAATGGTTGAGGGGTTGGCCACAGTTGGGGCAAGTTTGGTCAGTCGTTTCCATTTTTCCGTAACTTTGGCCAGGTCGCCCGTTCTGATCCCGGAATTTGGCCCCACAATTTTCTCGATCCTGACAAGCCCAGAAGTTGTAACCGTCAGGGCCTTCTTTAACCAGATGGCGAAGAGATTGGCCGCAATGGGGACAAACTGGGCCATGGTCGGAACCAAAGGTTTTTAGCTCCTCGACTAAAACTTCGTTGGCCTGGCTAACCACGGTCAGGTAATCAAGTTTACCCATGGCTATATCGTCCAGTTTTTCCTCCAAAAGTTTGGTGTACTCGTAATCGACAAACCCAAACTTGGATTTTAAATAAGCGATCAGCTCATCCCCCAATGGCGTGGATTCCAGTTGCCTTTTTTTGTTGGCGAGGATGTATTGGCGGGAGCTGATGTTTTCCATGATGGCCGCGTAGGTGGAAGGGCGACCAATGCCCCGCTTTTCCAGATCGCGAATCAAAGCCGCCTGGGTGTACCTGGGCGGGGCTGAGGTTTTGCGGGTCTTGACTTCCCCAGAGGTGGGGTTGACTTGGGCGCCCACCGTTAGGGGCGGCACGGGGTTATTTAGTTCGTCTTTGTCTTTGTCTGAGGCGTTTTCGTCGGCTGAATCCTCGGCCAGGATAACCTTCCAACCCGGTTCCAAAAGCCGACGTCCCTTGGCCTCAAAATTAACGGCCTGACCATCCAATTCGGTCTTTAAAGCGGCTTTAACCGTGGCGAAAACCGCGTCGGCCAGTTGGCTAGCCATGGCTCTTTGCCAGATTAGTTTGTAAAGGGCTTGTTCCAGCTCATTTTCGCTGACCGTTTCCGCGTTGACCTGGGTGGGGCGGATGGCCTCGTGGGCTTCCTGGGCTCCTTTTTTGGCTTTAAAAGAGCGCGGTTTTTCCGGTAAAGGCCAGTTATTTTTCTTGGCCAACTCCCAGATATCCTTCACCGCTTCCTCGGAAATAACCAAGCTATCGGTGCGCATGTAGGTGATATGCCCGGCTTCGTAGAGCTTTTGGGCGATCTCCATGGTTTGTTTGGGATCTAACTTGAGCGAGTTACTGGCCGCTTGTTGGAGCGTGGAGGTGGTGAAAGGCGGGGGCGGGGCTTTGTTGGCTCGGCCTTCCTCGTAGCTAAGGGCGTTAAGGGCGGTTAAGGCCGCGATCCGGGTGGCCAGGTCTTTATCCAGAAAATACTCTTGCCCCTCGGGTAACCAGTTTTTGGGGAGCCAGATAGCCTTCCAGCCTTCGGAATCTGGCCGTTGGTCAAACGTGAGCTCCACCCCATAGTGGGTGACGGACTTAAAATTCCGGATGGCCGCCTCCCGCTCCACCACTAGCCGCAGGGCTGGGGTTTGGACTCGGCCAGCCGAGAGGGTTTTTCCGGCGACGCTGGTGACGGCTGGGGAGACGCTATAACCGACCAAGCGGTCAAGAACCCGGCGTCCTTCCTGGGCCCGCACCAGTTGGTCGTTAATAACGCCGGGCTGGGCCATGGCCTTGTTAATGGCCGCCTCGGTAATTTCGGTGTAAGTGACCCGTTTGGGCTCCACTAGCTCCAGGGCTTCTTTAAGATGCCAAGCGATGGCTTCCCCTTCGCGATCCGGATCCGTGGCCAGGTAAACTGTCTCGGCTTGGTCGGTTAAGCGTTTAAGATCCGCGATGACCCTTTGGCCGCGCTCGGTGGCCTCGTATTGGGGCCGATAATCAGGTGGGTAAACCCCGACGCGCTCCCGGGGCAAATCCCGCACATGGCCAACGCTCGCGGCGACCTTCCAATCCTCTCCCAAAATGGCTTGGATTTTTTTTATTTTCCCAGGCGACTCGACAATTAGTAGTTTCATTTCCAGGCCCTCTTAGGCTGAAAGATTAATTTTCGGCGCGGTGACGTGACTCCCCGAGCCGGTTTACGCTTCCGTCCTTGCGAGGTTTTCCAGGTTAAGCCAAATAAATGGCTTCCCTCGAATTATGGGCCGGATGTAAAAGTTTATACACCAAATTGTTGGTTTTGTCATCTATTTTATTGGCTTGGGGGTGGCGTTTCGCTTGGCCTGGGGGCGGCGGCGGGCCAAAACGCGTCTTTAAGGCTGGTAAAAAAGAAAAAAAAATGGATCGGACCTCAAAATTATTAGAACCATCTAAGGGGCGCCTTTCGAGAAAAGCGAATTAAAATTTTTGACTATGATTAAACGATATTTAAACTGTAAATATATATATTAGTCAATGTATTATAAAAATATTATTAATATTAAAGATATCATCAATATTAAAAATAATTGAATGTTTTTATGATAAATAAATACCCGATACGCCGATAGCTAGGATGTTTAGTCTTTTAGCCAAAAGAGCGCGGTTATTTTTTCATGCGGTGGGTGACATCGCGGCGTGGCGAGTCCCCAAACAGGCGTTTGTATTCTCGGTTGAACTGGCTGGGGCTTTCATAACCCACGGCCAGACTAGCCGAGGCCGCGTCGAGCTGTTCGACCATCATTAATCTTTGCGCCTCGTACAGTCGCAAGCGTTTTTGATAATTGAGTGGGCTGAGGGTGGTTAAATCGCGAAAATGGCGGTGGAAAGTGGACGGGGCCATGTTGACCCGTCGGGCCAATTCTTCCACATATAGAGGTTGTTTGAAGTTGTCCCGCAGCCAAGCGATGGCTTTGGCCACTTGATGGCTTTGGCCGCCCGCGTGGTTTAAGGCGCGCAAGACGCCGCCGGCTGGCCCGATCAGCGAGCGGTAGTGGATTTCGCTAGTTATCAAGGGAGCCAAGACGGTGATTTCGTTCGGTTTATCGGCCAATTGGGCCAGGCGCAGGTAGGCGTTCACCAGATCCAGATCCGCGGGGAAAACGGCCACGGCTCGGCCTGGAACTGGTGGGGGTGGGGTGAGGATTTCCGCCGTTAAACGCGTTAAAAGTTGGTGGTCTAGTTCCAAGGAAATCCCGAGGAAGGGCTTGGCGTCCGAGCCTTGGGTGATGGAGCTAGCCGAGGGCAACTGCACGGCGTTGATCACGAGCCAGCCCGCCCCATAAGTGAATTCATCCGCGCCCCAAATAGTGCGTTTTTCGCCCTGGACAATGAGGGTCGCCAAGGGTTTAAAGAAACAGTTTTCCGGCTGGTTGGTCTTATTACGGCAATGAACCTTGACGCCGGGGACAGGGGTGGCGTACGAGCCCGGCCCAGAAACCGTTAGTTTAATCGTTTCGGCTAATCTATCTAGGCTTCGCTTTAGATCAGGCATAGGCGCTCCTAACTAAGGCGATTATCATAATCAGCCAAAACAAAACAGTCAACGTCCGATCCATAAAAAAGCGAAATAAAGCGGTTAAGGGAATCGTTGACCCGAAGAAACAATTTTTGAACAATTTTGGCTAACAAGCGGGAAATATTGACTATATTTTATAACGCCCGGATGAGCCGAAGTTTATTTTGGGCCTAGCCATGGCCGGATTAGGCAAGAAATTAAGAAAATTAGGGCTAGAATTCGTCGGTCTTCCGGATTATCCTTATCGGCGAAACTGATTGACGATGACCGTTAGCGAAAAGGAATATCAAAAGGGAACTAGCGCGAAGTTATGATCGCGTTAAACGCGGGCTCAAAAGCTAATCGCCTTGGCCAAAAGAGGCGCTATTAATAGGGGGTAAATGATGATTGAGCGACGTCAGATGGGTCAAAGCGGGACGAAAGGATCTATTTTGGGTTTTGGTTGTATGCGTTTACCTTTAAATAGCTCTAAAAACGATGACATTGATGAGGCTCTGGCCACCCAAACGCTGCGCTTGGCCATTGATCGGGGGGTCAATTACGTGGACACGGCTTACCCGTATCATAGCTCCAAAGGCTTTAACCAGGCCGGGGCCAGCGAACCCTTCGTGGGCCTGGCTTTGTCGGGCGGTTATCGGGAAAAAGTCCTTTTGGCCACGAAGTTACCCTCCTGGTTGGTGGAGAGCCGGGCGGATATGGATAAATTTTTAGATTTACAGCTAAAAAGGCTTAAAACAAGTCAGATTGATTTTTACTTAGCCCACAATCTTAATATTAATGTCTGGGATAAACTTTTGGCCTTAGGTTTACGGGAGTTCATGGATGAAGCGGTTAGGGATGGTCGGATTCGTTTTCCCTCTTTTTCCTTTCATGACCAATACCCGGTTTTTGAAAAAGTCTTAAACGGTTATGATTGGGTCATGGCTCAAATCCAATACAATTACTTAGATAAGGCTTACCAAGCTGGCCAGGCGGGCTTACGCTTGGCCGCGAAAAAAGGTCTGGCCGTGGTGATCATGGAGCCTTTGCGCGGGGGGTTTTTGGTTAATCAAATGCCCGAGCGGCCAGTTAGCTGGTTGAAAGAGGCCCGACCAGACTGGACGCTACCGGCCTGGGGGCTCAATTGGCTTTGGAATCAACCCGAATGCTCGGTGGTCTTAAGTGGCTTGTCTAACTTGACCCAAACCGAAGAGAACTTAACTTTGGCCGAAAACTTTAAAGCCGGCTTTTTCACGGATAAAGACGAGGCCGTTATCGATAAAGTGGGGGCTTTTTTTAGAACGCGCCTGGTGGCGGATTGCTCCGGTTGCGGTTATTGTCTGCCTTGCCCTGTGGGGGTCAATATTCCTAAAAATTTGACCCTTTTGAATCAATACTATCTCTTCGATGGCGACGCTCCCAGACAAATTTGCCAAATACTTTATAACGAGCAAGTTGGCCCAGAGGAAAAGGCTAGCGGTTGTCAAGCTTGCGGCGAGTGCGTTGACCGGTGCCCTCAGAGTTTAAACATCCCAGATTTGTTGAGCCAGACGGTTAACCTTTATCTAAAAAACGCTTGAGCGCGAGCCGTTAGCCAACACGCCTTTCTGGGTTCTGGTCGAGCGTGATTTTTTGATTTAGGCGGATTGGGGAGCCTTAAGTTTAAGTTAGCTTTTTTTTAACTTTAAGTTTTTTTGACTGGAGTTATTCATGAAACAATTAATGGTCTTCATTATTGGGCTGATTTTTTGGGTCGCCCCATCGCTGGCTTTCGCTCAGGAGAAGAAAATATTGGTTATTTATTTTTCTTGGTCTGGCCATACCAGAGGGGTCGCCCAACTGATTCATCAGAAAGTCGGTGGCGATCTGGTGGAATTACAAGTTATTAAGCCTTATCCAACTGGTTACGATGATTGCGTCAAACAAGCCAAAAGCGAACAAGACAACCAAGTTACGCCCGCGCTACTGAATCCCCCGAAAAGTTTGGATCAATACGATACCGTGTTTTTGGGGTTCCCCAATTGGTGGTTCAGTTTTCCTAGGCCCATCGCCACTTTATTGACCTCTTATGATTTTTCGGGCAAAACCATCATCCCCTTCGTTAGCCACGAAGGCAGTCGCCTTGGCCGAAGCGTTGAGGATATCGAAAAACTGGCCCCCAAGGCCACTGTTTTGGAGGGATTGGCGGTTAGAGGCGCTGGTGGCTCTTCTTTATCCCAGGATATCGACGCGTGGCTGGCTAAAAAAATCGCGATTAAAAAAAGTTAGACTTGGAACTAATTTTTTTAACTACAGCGCGGGAGACTCATTATGAACAGGACGATTATCGCTCTCATGCTCATGTTAGTGATAACTATGGGAGCCACTAAGGCCATGGCGGCTAAAAACAATCAAGCGCAAGGAAGAAACATGGAAGAACTGAAATTAACAAATGCATGGGATAAAACATTTTTGCAAAGTGCAAATATACAGCATAGCAAAGTAACGTTTGTGAACAGGTACGGAATCACCCTTGCGGCCGATATGTATGTGCCTAAAGGTGTAGTGGGTAGATTACCGGCTATTGCTGTGAGCGGTCCGTTCGGAGCCGTAAAGGAACAGGCGGCGGGTCTTTATGCTCAGACAATGGCCGAGCGAGGCTTCCTGACCATTGCTTTCGACCCTTCTTTTACGGGGGAGAGCGGAGGCCAACCCCGTTACGTGGCGTCATCTGATATCAATACCGAAGATTTCAGCGCGGCAGTCGATTTTCTCAGCATGCAAGATAACGTGGATCCGGAACGGATCGGGATAATCGGCATCTGCGGCTGGGGCGGCATGGCTGTGAATGCCGCCGCTATCGATACACGAATCAAAGCGACGGTAGCTTCCACAATGTATGACATGAGTCGTGTCAATGCCAATGGATATTTCGATTCGATGGATAGCGAACAACGTTGCAAATTGCGCAAACAGCTTAATGCTCAACGCATTGTTGACGCGCAAAAAGGCATGTACGAACTCGGCGGAGGCGTGCCTGATCCGCTTCCCGCTGATGCTCCGCAATTCGTGAAAGATTATTATGCGTATTATAAAACAAACCGCGGCTACCACGTCCGGTCGCTCAACTCCAATGGAGGCTGGAACAAGACATCGGCACTTTCATTTATCAATATGCCGCTTCTTTCCTATAGCGATGAAATTCGCAGCGCCGTACTCCTTGTGCACGGGGAAAAAGCGCACTCTCGTTATTTCAGCGAAGATGCATTCGGAAAACTTCAAGGCGACAACAAAGAGCTGATGATTATTCCTGGCGCAAGCCATGTGGATTTATACGACCGCGCAGACATTATACCTTTCGACAAAATGGAAACTTTCTTCAATAACTATTTGAAATAAACCTATAAACTTGCTGTGGACAACCCGGTTGGCGCGCCTTCATGAAAATATACGCCCGCAAAGGAGGCCGATTCCTCAAAATCCAGTTCACCAGAGTGTTTTAACTTTGAAAATGCTCTGGCGGCCGCGACGAAGGCGTAAGCGCAATTTATTTGCGCTGTTAAATGACGAAGCGGGCGTAGGCCGGAGGAAGTCCGGCGTATAATCTCAAAGTTAATCTGCTCTAATGCTGAAGCATTGAGGAAGCGCTGAAAAGAATCAATTGGGGTTGTCCACAGATACAGCGCGAGCGCCGCTCTTTGAGTACAGCAACGCCTCGCGCCGTCCTTGGTAAGTCTACACGCAAAAGAGAGGAGGCCCGTATGAAATCTCTTGTAATTTCATTTTCTTATAGTGGCAACACACGCCAAATCGCGGACATTATCCAGAAGCTGACCGGCGCGGCTCAAGCGGATATTGAAGTCGCGCGACCCTATCCGTCTGAGTACAACGCCTGCGTGAAACAGGCGGAAGAAGAAGTCAAAAAGGGATTTGAGCCCGAAATTAAACCGCTTGCAGTGAATATTGACGATTACGACACCGCCTTCATCGGCACCCCGGTGTGGTGGTACACGTTCTCGCCTCCTGTAAGGACTGTATTATCCGCTTGGCGCTGGGAAGGAAAAACCGTGTACCCATTTGCCACCCACGGCGGAGGAATCGGCAGCACGTTCCGGGACTACCAGTCGTTTTG
>JAISYP010000051.1 GCA_031269825.1 Deltaproteobacteria bacterium | reverse complement strand
AAGATATATTGGCCAAAGTCGAAAGGGCTAAGTCCGCCCTGGCCGCGACCAAGGCTCAAGTTCAGGGGAAGCTCTTTTGATTGATAAAGGGTGAACTGATTTTAGCTCCAGTACACTAGTTTAGTTCTTCGCTGGAGCGCGAGAAGGGGTTTGATCCTTGACGGGGTCTGGCCTCGTTGACTCGCCAAGTTTTTTGACGCGCTCATCCCGTATTTCCGACACCATTTTCATTAACTTATTAATCCTAGCCGCCAAAACATCAATCCTAGTGAACAAAGTGGAATTAATGGAGTCCATCTTGTTGGACAAGCCATCCACCCTGCTATCCATCCTGTTGGACAAGCCATCCACTCTGCTATCCATTCTGTTGGACAAGCCATCCACCCTGCTGTCCATCCTGTTGGACAAGCCATCCACACTGCTGTCCATCCTGTTGGACAAGCCATCCACCCTGTTGGATAAAGATATAATGTTGTTACTCAGATAGTTGATGGAAAATGCGCCTACACCGCAAATAATAGCGACGATTATGGCGCCAAACCATTTGAACATGAAGATGTTTGAGGAAAGTTCCTCAATATCTACATTCTGATCTTTCTGGGCGGCCTTGGCCCCGAGCTCATTTTCCTTGGCGATAGATTTTTGGCCGTTTGTTTGACGCGCGAGTAGCGCGGCTTCGATTTTGCGTAGTCTTTCGACAATCTCTGTGGCGCGATCGCTCAATAGGCGATCATCGGAACCTCGTGGGTCAAGTGTTGGGCCGGTTAAATTGTGAGTGTTTTCAGTCGACATAACTACTCCCTCCAAAATAAAATCATTTTACCTTATTCCCGACTAGCGTGTCAATGGCAATCTGGTATATTTTTAAGTTTTTTGAAATTAAACTCAAGGGCCACCGGTGGCCGCGTGGTAAAATTTAAAGCCCTCTTGTAGAGAGGGCGCGGATCACAACGCGAGTGAACGCTGAGCGGATATCGAAATTGGAAATCGTGGAAGCCGCCCCACCTATGAGCCGGTCGGATTACAAGTTTTACCCTCCATTTCTTCTGTTAAGAAAACTTAAAGGCGCGCGCGTTAAAATGTAGACAAGACCATTGTGTTTGGAACAACGGCCAGTGTGGAGGAACGGCTGAAGGACTCGCCAAGCGAAACTATAAATATGTCTAACGATCAAATATTGATTTTTGACCGATTTTCAGACCAGCTTTACGCTCAGCGCGAGTAACGCTTGGCCGACCGCCTTGAATATTACTAACCCAACTGATAAAACCGGCTATATTTCTCCTCGGACTGTGTAAAATTTCCATGATAAAATAGCTTAATCTATATATTAAGAACTATTAATAATATATTAACTGTTATATTAGCGTAATACATTTTTATCAGCTTTGAAAAGCGGCGCCTCGACTTTATACATTTCACATCAAATATGAAAATGCTCATTCGACTAGGTTTTTCATCCGGATGTTCCTCGTTTTCCTCCAGCGTCTTAAAAAAAGCTACCGCGACCTCTACGATTAGGTTGACCCAGAATTGATCGAGCGTTATTGGTCGACCAACTCTGGGGGACAACTCCTCTTGTAGCGACAAAAGCCCAGCGAAAACCAACAACCTTGGAACAAACCGCCATTGACCTATTTTCTCTGATCAACTAATTCTCTGATGATCTAAAGTTCGCGAGATGGGTAGTTTCAAACTACATAACGGGCTCTGTCTGACCAGTGGGGCGTCTGGCCGGGGGAACTGAAAAAAGCCAATCAAGCGTGACCCGAAAAAATCTAAGAAATTCCTGGCGACTCCGCGCCAAAACCCTCTAATCCCGACGCGAGTTTCTCTGGCCATAAAGGACACAAACGCGGGTTTAAATCAGGCAAACCCGCGCGGAGAGCCAGGACTCCGAAGACAAGATCCACCCGGTGAATTTAATTGCCCAGGTAACCGCTAAACCCGCCTAAGGTGAGTGACGCGCGCGTGGTTATGCCAGCGATGGAGGTTACGGTTAACCAAGAACTCGCTCCTAAAAAACGCCGCTCGCTGGCGCCATTGACGGTGGCGCTGAAAATGTCCAGACCGTCGCCAAAGAGCCTCGGGTCGGTTAAATCTGGCTCGCGGAATTAAAACTCTCGATAATGAGGTAGTGACCGCCTGTCCCCGTGGGCCAGAAACTCTGGAACGGGTAGACCGGAAATGGGGCCAGGCGCTGGCTGGCTTGGATGGGGCGCTCGGTCACAACCGCGCTGGCGCTTGTAGCTACCCAGTTGGTCAGTGGCGAAAGGCCGAAATTATCTGACCCGCCTAAAAAACCGCGGCTTTCCCGCCGTCGCGCAGATGAACGGACTGATGGTTTCCAAAAGCGGGGCTCGACGCGTTTAGGCCTTGAGGAACCCAACCGCGACCTGGATCGAGTCACGACTTTCAAAGGGCGGTGATACCTAATAGATCAAGGCCGTAAGCTTGGCCATCTTCCTTACGATCCTCAGATCAATATAAGGACAGTCGCGTCGAAAAAAAGGTAGCGAAACTGGATAATCATATCTAATTATATATAATTATGCTTTAAGTTATTGTGTTTAGAGAAAAAGCTAGATTTCCGACGGATCGAGTTCCGATCGGGATCCGTTCGGGATCTAGAGATCTGGGGTAGGGGGAAAAATTTCCTATCAAAAGCTCAAAAATTATTGTCCCGAAAAAAGCCTGTTTTTAAAAAAGGGGGTTTGGGCGGAGGCGTCACTTTTAGTTGAGATGGTCAATTTTCCCCAAATAATCATTCGGGCTGGCTGACCAGCGGTAGTCAAAGTCATCTGATGGCGTTGGTCTCTTGTCCACAATATTTGGCGCTTGACAATTAGTGGCGCCACAACTGGTGGACTGGTTGACGGTTATGTCTCTTTTCCGGTTAGGTCTGAGACGCTCAGATGGTGGCTGGACTTGGCCTGGCTATTTTTTTTTGCTAATCTTAATAAGAAAGGTGAAAGGTCAACATTTTTTCCATGGCCTGGTGAACGAAAATGAACTCTATTGAAAAAGGTAATCTACTTCTGGCGGCTTTATCCAAGTATCTTAACCACCCCGTGGTTGAGTTGAGTGAGGGCTCTCATAGTTCCATCACCGTGGGACATTCAAAAATCACCTTCAGTCTTAGCGAGTGCCGCCAATACCTCCTCAGCCAATGTCCCATCGCTTCTTTGCCGCGAGATCAACGCTGTTCGTCCATTCTTCGCCAGTTGGCCTCCAGCAACTACTCTAGCTCCGGTATGGGGGGAGTGTTGGGCTTGGAAAAGACGACGGGCCAGATTTGGTTGACTTACCGATTCCCGTTGGAGCGGGAAAAACCAGAGTCTTTTCTTAAATGCGTGGCCATTCAGACGGGTTTGGCCGAGTATTGGCTGAAAGTCATGATCACGACCCCGGAATTCGACTATCCGATGATCAAAATTATCCTGGTCTGAAAAGCGCGGCCAGCTTCGCTTCGTCAAAAGTTAATATTTGATGGCTTCGCGAAAACCCCTGTTTAAAGAAATTTAGTAAAAAAAAGAGTACTAATATCAAAGAGTTAAAAAAATTAGTTTTCGATTTTAAGCCTTTTTGCGAGGCCATCATATTTGGCTAAAAAGTGGCGCAAGGCGAAGGGGGAAAGCCCGCGTCTTGAGGGGGTTTTGTCTTTGGTCTTGATTATTGGCGGCTCAAAAAAAGGTTACGCTGGCTTAGAGGTAGCCTACCCTAAGGTCTTAGACTGGGTTAGCCTAAAGGCCAAAAACTTCCTGAGCTTTCGCGCGGGCGAACTGAAAAACTTCTTCCAACCCCAGGTGGGAGGCGTTAATGACCACTGATTCTGGGGTTTTGACTAAAGGGGCTAGCGAGCGAGACTCGTCGGATCGATCCCGGGTTTGGAGATCGGCTAGCACCTCGGATAAAGGCGTTCCCTTGCCTTGGGCCTTAAGCTCCCAAAAACGTCGTTCGGCGCGGATTTCCACGGCGGCTTCCAGAAAAAACTTCAGTTTGGCTTCTGGAAAGATCACCGTGCCCATGTCCCGGCCCTCAGCCACCAATTCACCTTTTTGGCCGAGGGATCTTTGTAGAGGGAGTAAAGCCTGGCGGGTTTCTTTAAAAGCTGAGACCACGGAAGCTAATTTTGAGATCGCTGGCTCTCTTAAAGATTCGCCCAGTTCTTGGTCGTCCAGGAAAAGTCGGAGGGTTCCGCCTGTTCTTTGAAACTTTAGGTTAAGAGTTTGGGCCATTTGGCCCGCTAGCTCGGCCGTGGGATTAAGGACGCCTTTATTGAACAAAGCCAAGGCCACGGCTCGGTAAATGGCTCCAGTGTCTAAGTCAACCCAGCCCAAGCTTTGGGCTAGGCGTTTGGCTAAGCTGGATTTGCCAGCCCCACCGGGGCCGTCAATGGTGATGATGTTGCTTCGCTCGTCCATGAAACTGTCCGCCTTACCGCTGAACCCTAATTAGGCGCCGCGATTTTCGATCCTACTCGCGATCCCAAGTGAAGCCACTATTGGCGTTCGTAAAAAGTCTAACGATTCTATTATTTCACATCCAGGTGGCCTTTTAAAACCAAAATCAGGCGACCAAGCTCAATCTGGGAACAGGGCTGTTTTAGAGACAAAAAGACGATCTTTTAGCTTAAAAAGCGCGGGTTTAGGGATAATTTAAAAAAATATCCCGTCTCTAGCTCCAGTCTCCAGCTCTAACCCTAGGCGAAAAAAAACGGCGCGGTAAAATTGGAAAAATTTTTATTGACAAAAATCTTAAACCCAACTAATATCCGACGGATCACCGAGGCGACCAACGCGGGGTCGGCGACTAGCTCCGCTTTTTTGGTTTTTTGGTCTGGTTTAAAGTCATTTTTCTTGGTTTTTGGTCGCGCCGCCTTTGAGGGCCGTTAACTCAGTCGGTAGAGTATCTGCCTTTTAAGCAGAGAGTCGTGGGTTCAAATCCCGCACGGCCCACCAAATGGTTGTTAAGCCATGGCCACCTGTTTTTATGTTCTCTTGACCTCATGATCATGACGCGAAATCGTCCCCATCGTCTAGCCTGGTCCAGGACACCGGACTTTCACTTCGGCAACAGGGGTTCAAATCCCCTTGGGGACGCCAACGTTAATGTTAATTTTAATGTTGGCGCGAGTTCGGCTATTACGGACTAGGTTATTACGGACTAGATTGTCTCCATTAAACCAGTTACCCGTTTCCCCCTCCCTACTACTATTATATAGACTATTAATATAGACCGAAAATTCTCCCCGTTAATATTTAGTAATTATGGTCTGACGCGAAAAACCCGGAGCGAAGCCCCGGGTTTTTGGGTTTTCCTATCTGTTTGTCCCCCAAAGCCAATAGGCTTAGGCGACGTTCATTACATGATGGGTGGGCTAAAGGTGGCTAGAAGTTTCAAGGGATCGGGGCCCGCGGCTTTTAAAGCGTGGGTTACCCCATCTGGAGCCCGGAAAGCGTCGCCGGGGTTAATCTTGTGCCAGCCATCGTTGTCTTGGAATTCCCCAGATCCTGAAACCACGTAGAAAAATTCCGTGCTGGTGGGGTGGTTGTGGGGGAGGATCTCATAGCCCGGGACAATGATGATTTCCAGGTTGTTCAGGCGGCCATCGGTGTCGGCTTTCCCGAAAAAGGGTTTTAAGAATACCCCGTCGTTGGCGTGCTTGCCAAAAGCGGCGTCTAAAGCGAAAGTCTTGGTCATCGCGTGCTCCGTAGGTCGACCCTATGAGGTCAAAAAAGGCGAAATTGTTGTTTTTCCAAGGAACAAGGTCTAGCCAGGCTCCAGGTTGGTTGACCAATAATCAGTCCAAAGGCTAGCGAGGATAAGGCCCCTCGTTATAAGGATAATTGGCCTTCAGGGAAAGACTAATTATTTGACAAACTATATTAGCGCCTCGTCCGGTCAAATGCCATGGCCAAGCCAAAGCTAAAGCTATATGGATCTATTTAATGGGAATAGTATTATAATTATTTATTAAATCATATTTAAATAATTAAAATTAATTTATCTAGCTTAGATATTGTTATTATTAGATAATAGAAGTTTATTATAATTAAAACAAACAATAATTTCCTAGGCGTAAACTAGTAATCAAATACAGTGGGTCGGGCTTATTTTTTCTTTAGTGGTAGCTTATTTCTTTTAGCTGGCCACTGGCTACCCGTAGTTGTTTGCTTAGCCTGATTTAGATCTTTGGTGGGCGGTTCCTGGCCAACTTGGCGCGTGGGGGAATTTTGGCTGTCCTTTTGTCGACCAAACAGACGTTCTCTTTCCAAAAGCCCCCTTTCGGCGGCGTAGAAATCCTTAAGGAATGGGATCATGTCCTCGTCGTTGACTGGTTGGTCGTATTTGATTTTCTGGATAATGGTGAGGCCAATTTTGCGTAGTGACGGGCTAGTGGCGCCTTTGGATAATCTTAAGGCCTTTTCCAGGGTCTTTAGCTCTAAATCCCCATAAATTCCTAGGTGCTGGGAATTGAAGATAAACGCGGCGTTTTGGCTTTTCTCGGCCAGATCCTCCAATAAAACGGCTTGGGGCGTAACCACCACCACCGAGCCGCCAATCAAATCCCCTAATCGGTAATGGTTTTTAGTGACCAAAGGGAGGATCAGCGTGGCTAGAATGAAAAGTAAGTCTAAACCGACCCAAAAGTTGTCGCCAGCGCCAAAGGAGGTGAAGAGGAACCGGAGCGGAAAGAAGATTTCCACCTGGCGCGTCAGGTTGCGGGCGATAACCATGGTCGGGGTCAGCTCCCCGCCTTGACGGTTGATGACCCGTAGTCTCATGATTCTTTTGCCTGGCGTTCGGCCTCGCCAGGCTAACTCAAAATAGAGGAAATAGAAGTTGAGAATCAAATACCAGAGTAGACTGAGGAAAGTGATGGTGGATTGGGAGTCTAAACGAAAAAAGTAGGCTCCCCCCCAAATGAGGATGAGAACCAGGCCGAACATAGTTATCCCGTCTAGGATAAAAGCCGCGTATCTCTCGGACAGGGAGGCTACCCGGGTGGTGAGCGTGAGGCCCTCTGGACAAGTGAGGGACAAAAACCGCGTTGGAATTAAGTGGCGATGGAAGAGGGATCTTTTTTTCGCGCGGGCGCCCATGTTCAACGCTCCGCGTCTTGGCCGAAGAATAGGAAGTAGTAGATCCAACCAAACAGGGTTAGCCCGGCGATGAAAAGACGGGGGAAAGTGGCCCCGATCAATTGCCGGAATCCCCCCTCAATCAAGCCCGCCACCAATAGCATGAACACCGCCCCCACCATGGCGGCGGCGGCGGTGGGGCCTTCCTTGGTTAGATTTTCCAATCGGCCGCGCTCGCCGGGTAAAAAGATTCGCTCGGCCACCCCCAGGCCCGCGGCCCCGGCCACCAACAGGGCCAAGATCTCGGTGACCCCATGGATGGACACCCAGCCAATAAAATCTATGGTTAAACCCTTGGACCAATGGAGAGCTAATAAAGCCCCCAAAGTTTCGCCATTCTGAAACAACAGGACAATAACTGGAATCCCTAACGCGAATCCCAAGCCAAAACAGAGGAAGGCGATGGTGGAGTTATGCTCAAAAAGAAACGAGGCGAAGCTAATGAAGCTTTTTTCAAAACCACTCCAAGGCGCGAAAATAACCTCATCGCGTAAATACTTGACCGAGGCGGCCGGATCGCGACCATCGGCCAGCGAGATGGGGATTATCTGGTGAAAAGCCGCCTCATTGGCCTGGACGCGCCAAAAACCAGAAGCTAGGCCCAGGGCGAAGGCTAAAAAAGCCACCAAGAAGGGCCCTTTTAAAGTCCGAATGGAACGCGGAAAATCGCGGTGGAAAAAAGAGCCTAAGATAGCCCAAAGATCCTGGCGGGGGCCATAGACCGCGATGTGGGCGCGGAGAGTGAGGTTTTCCAGATAAGCCGTCAAACTTTGATCCAAAACAATGTGTCGGGCCAGGGCTAAGGAGGAGACGGCCGTCTGATACAAAATAGGTAAATCCACCGCCTCCTGGGTGCTGAGAGTTTTTAGGCCTTTGCGGTCGATCCGGCTGATAAGCTGATCCAGTTTTTCCCAGCTGGGTTGTCGTTTTTTCCGAAAAATGGCGCTACGTAAAGCCAGGGTTGGGGGAACGGCCGCGGCTTTGGGGTTAGCCTGGGCGGGGTCATGGGGCGGGTTAATTATTTCGGCGCCCGGCTTATTAGGGGCGCGGGTAGTTTCTTCCGGCGCCTGATTAGCCTCTAGCCTGGCCAGTTTTTCCCTCACAAGAGCCCCCTTTGTTTAATCAACAAGTAGCGACTCAACAAAGCCGCGGTGATTTGATGGGCCGGGGTGTCAAGGCAATGGACGCCCAGTCGTCGAACGCGGTTAAGGACGAGTTCCCGGTTTTTGGCGAAATTGTCCGCCAAAACGGCCGAGGCCATGGTTTGGAGGTCATGGGGTTTTTGTCGGCTTAAGGTGGTTAATATCGGATCCCCCACGGTCACAAAAATGACCATATGTCGACGGGTGAGCGGGGCCAGGCTTTCCAATAATAGCTCCGCGGAGATATCGTCAATGAACTCCGTGAACAGAACCACTAACGAGCGGTGAGGCAGCCGACTCATTAGCTCGGCCAAGGCCAAAGTGTGGTTGGTTTCTTCGTGGCGGTAGCTTAAGTTGGCCGTGAAAGCCCTTAATCGGTTAAAAAATTTAGGCCCTCGGCCAGGTTTCAAAAAAGAGCGAAAGACTAGGTCATAACCGCAGCCCCCCACCAGGTCGCCGTTTTTTAAGGACACCCAGCCCAGTCTTAAAGCCGCGGCCACGAAATGATCCAGTTTAGTCACCCCAGCCACCGGCTCCAACATCAAGCGACCCGTGTCAAACCCAAAAACAATCAAATGGTTTCGTTCTTGGTGATATTCCCTGGCCAGGAGTTTGCGGTGACGGCCCGAGCGTTTCCAGTCCACGCGGCGCGGATCCATGCCGGGGACGAACTCGGTCAGACTTTCAAATTCCGCGCCTTCCCCACGGAAAGGGAGCGGTTTTTGACCAATGAGGGCTTGGCGGCTTAAGATTTTGACCGTGTCTTGGTGGAGGCGGTGGGTGTTTTGGCTGACGGCGATCTGTTGGCTTAAGGGGCGTTTAACCCGAATTTGAACCAGGCCAAGCGGCCCGGGCCAGCGTAACCACAGGGCTTTTAAGTCAATCAGGCCCCGTTGGTAGCCCAGGATGGGGATTGGTGAAACGGCTTTATTGTCGGCTAGCTCAACTTGGCTAGAGCCGAAAAATTTGGCCGGGCCATCAGTTTCCAGGCGGATTTCCAGCTGGGCGCGTCCGGGCCAATGGGCGCTGATGGTTAATAAGGCTTTTTCCTCCACGCCCACAAAAAGGGTGGGCGGGGCTTTTAACTCAAAGGTTAACTTATTGGCCGGAAGGGCGCGGGACATGTCCCAGAGAGCTATGAGCGAAATTAAAACCGGATAGGCCAGAGCCCAAGGCCACAGGTTAGGGCCGGCGTTGATAATGACGGCCGCCAAAGGAACCGAGATAGTGAAGTAGGCCAAAGCCCGTGAGGTGGGGCGGAACATGATAGCCTAGATCGGCTCAGCGCGGGGCCGGAACTTGGCCGATCAGCTCTTCAATGGCTTGGTCGGGGGTCACGCCTTCTATGTCGGCCGCGGGCGACAAAACCAATCGATGACGAAGGATCGGGCCGAGGAGGGTTTTTAGATCATCTGGCAGGACAAAATCGCGTCCTTGGATGGCCGCGTAGGCCCGGCTAGCGATGGCCAACAGGTTGGCCGCGCGCGTGGAGGCTCCTGTCTCAATCAGGGGATGGCTCCGTGAGGCGCGAATCAGGGCGACAATATATTTAGCCAGCTCCTCTGACAATTTGATTTGACTGGCCACGCTCCGGGCGTAAGTCAGATGTTCCGCGGCGACCACGGCCTGGATCCCGAAGTTGGCCTGGGTGGCTCGCGTCGAGGTCTGGCCATGGCGCTTGACGATCTCCAGTTCCTCGCTTTCGGTGGGGTAACCGATGTCAATTTTAAAGAGAAACCGATCCAACTGGGCTTCGGGCAGGGGATAAGTGCCTTGTTGCTCAATGGGGTTTTGGGTGGCCACCACCATGAACTCTTCGCCGAGGTCATAGTTTTGGCGATCAATGGTCACCGTTCTTTCGCTCATAGCCTGCAGGAGGGCGGACTGGGTCTTGGGTGGGGCGCGGTTAATTTCGTCGGCGAGCAAAATTTGGGTGAAGATGGGCCCGGGGGTCAAAACAAAGGAATTGGTTTGGAAATTAAACAGGTTGGTGCCCAAGACATCGCCGGGCGTTAGATCCGGGGTGAACTGAATTCGCCCAAATTTAAGGCTCATGGCCCAGGCGAAGGTCTGGGCCATGAGGGTTTTGCCCGAACCTGGCGCGCCCTCCAATAGCGAGTGTCCCCCGCAGAGAAGACTGGTCAGCATTAACTCCAATGGTTTGTCTTGACCGACGATGACCTTGTTGACCTCCTCGCGGATGGCCTTAATTATGTCGCCTACCAGTTTTAAATCCACGTTCTAGTCTCGCTTTCCAATCGTGGGCGCGGATAGCCCATTCCAGGCGAAGGTTGGGGGAGGGATGGGGGGTTTGGTCTATTTCCCTGAATAACTGGGCTAGGGAAAACTGGGGATCCAGTTTTTCTAGCCTTTGGCGCGTCTCGGACTCCGCTAGACCCTTGGGGAGACGCGCCGCTTTCGCCGCCATTTTAATAATCAGAGCCAAGTAATTCAAGGTCACGGCTTGTTGGCTCTTGGTTTTCCTCAAAAGCTGGGCCGAGTTTTCAATGAGCTTTCTTCGACCATACTCGACTGTCTCCCCGTCCGTCCCAGCGTCTTTTCTGGGCGGGCCAAACCGACTACCCAGAGAAAGGAGAGCGACCAAGACGTTAGCCAGGATCAAGATATACAACAGAGTTTGGGGACCCGTCGGGAACTCGAATAATTTTGATGAGCTAGCCCGCTCGTTTCGGGCGTTTTTGGGGGCGACCAGCGGCTCGTCAAAGATTATCTCGCTTTTCGCGGGCGAAATCCGGTTGATCATGGCTAAGGCCAGGGCGAGGTTATCGCCTTGGCCCAGGCCGTGATTGTTAACGATGTCCGGGTCGGTCAGGAGGAGGATCCTTTGTTTTTCATTATGGATCTCGCCTAAGAGGATCCCTTCTGGGGCGGCGATGAGGGGGGTGAGGAGCGGATCCTGGATAAGCCGCGCCGTCCCAATGAGGGTGGGGTTAACGCCGTCGAGGGTGGTTGACCACTTTTGGGGCGGGTTAACCAGGCTAGTTTCGGTGGCGCTTAAGCCTAATTGTTGGTAAATCGGGCCTAATTTTTGATCCAATTTGGTCTTGGCTGACATAATCCAAGAGGGGTTAGAGGCGTCGACCTGGTAATTGTATTTGGGGAGGATCAAAAGTAGTCGCGGCGCCTGGGCTAGGGATTTGACCTGGTTTAAGGAAAGGTCGATCTGGCTTAAAACCACCAATTGGTTAGGTTCTGGTCGCCAATTAACCCCCCTTAAGGCTCGATGAAGTTGGTGGTTGTCCGCTAATAGCTCGTAAAAAAGGGCCAGACCTACCGCGGACACGGAATAGGAGCTTTGGTTGACGGTTTGGGGGTAAAAAGACCCGGTGGAGTCGCGCTGAAAAAAATATAAACAGGCGATGAAGGCCAATAAGATGAGCCCAATGGCCAGAAGCGGGAATAACGAGCCTTTCACGCGGGGCTCCAAGTTTTTAAGCCCTCGACTAGGGCCTTAAAATTGTCTAAGCAGGCCTGGTAATCCGCCTCCACTGGCCAGTAACGGCCAAAATGGGACACTTCGACTTTAGCCACCATGAAAGCCAAGGCTGGCTCCACCGGGGAGCCAAGTTTGAGGCGGTTTAAGATTTCGCGGCTGGTGAGACTGGGAGCGAAGGTGATTTTGGTCAGTTTTTGACATTCTAACAAGCTTTTTAAAAGCAATTGGTGGATGGCCTCGGCGTAGCGGCCGTTTTCCGCCAAACGTTGACTGTCCCGCCCAATTTCCGCCAAACGCTGGCCAAGGACGGCGTTTTCCGGCTCCGACGGCTTGGGGGGGGTGGGGGTTCCCAAGTGTCTAGCCAAGGAACGGATGACGGTGAAGAGGATAAAAAAGACCACGACGCAAAAGAGACTTTTTAAAAGCGTCGGGAGGATAAAACCGTCATTATTCAAATTTGGGGGTGGAATCCTATTCGTCCTGGGCAATTCTGTTTGGATGTCTAATTTAGTGACAATGAGTTGGGCGGCGGCGCGTTGTTGGATGGAGACTGGCTCTTGGGGCTCCGCGTTGGGGCGCTCTTCTCCCCATAGAAGGGTCATCCCCGGCGAAAACCCTAGGGCCATCCCCACCAAGAGGGCGAGAGCGATAATGGATCGCGTCAGGAGTTTCATAAGGCCTTGTGGAATGGGCTTAACGCCGAAAAAGGCCGACCAGACGGCCTGGGCGGGAACTTAGCCGCTGGTTAATCTTAACGCCCACCCTTTACAATTGTCAACTAAAGGCCAGTCTTGGGCGTAAAGGTTGGCGCCGATCTGGGAGCGCGATCTGGGAGGACTGTTTGGGGAAAAGTGGTTTGAGGTTGTTAATAGCCTATCCCAACGTCTTTAGGCTTAAGTTATTGGCGATAGGTTATAGACCGTCTCTAGTTTATTCGCGCTAACTGGCCGCGGAAATACGAAAAACTCTTCTAATAAAAATCGCCGATCCCTCGCGGAACCGGCGATACAACTAAGGAGATTATCATGATGAAAGTATCTCTTATAATTTATAACGTCTGGTCATGGTTGTCAATATTTAAATCAAGAATTTTTTGTCTAGGGCGGGTGATTACTGGCGGGCTCGGGATAGGCTCCGGGGAAAATTGGCTCCCGTTTTTATCGGCCAAGGGGCGGGCGAATAGTCGCTAAATAGATAAATAAAATAGATTTTAAATGTATAAATTTGGTATAAATTAAAGATATAAAAAAACGCCGATCCCTTACGGAATCGGCGCGAATAGGAGATTAAAAAATGAAAAATCTACTTTCCCAGTGTATCAGCCTAGGTTGGGCTAGTCAACCCATAAAATAATAATTTTTAGATCCAGCGGCCGAAAAACCAAAAATACCGGTCGAAAAGCTGGTCTAGCGAAGGCTGGCGCGTCGATTCCTGGCCTAACGCCCAAGGTTGGCTCGCTGGTGGGGCGATATTTTAGGCGGGTAGCGGGCGAAAAAAAACAGAATTAGCTCGCCTTATGAACGAGGTAAGGCTCGTCGGCCGAGCGTTTTACGCGAATTATCTAGTTATTGGGCCAAGGTAGCGATTTTTCCCTGGATCCGCGGTTCAGTTAGGCGACGGAAATCTGACCCTTATCGACATTGAGACGGAAGTTTTTGGTCAGCTTGCCCAGGCGTCTCCTTTTTGACCACTAGCTGAGCCCTTCCCGTCACGGTCTGATTTTATCGATCTTGGCCAAATTCACTAATTTAAAACAGAAATAATACTTATTACTTTGATATTTATATATAATAGTTAAATAATTATGCTTTGGGTTATTAATTAGTCTATCAGGCCATATAGTTAAGGTCATATGATTCTTTAAATTCTTTTTCAGGATCCGTTAAGGAGATTATCATGATGAAAAGATCGGTTTTAATTAATAACGTTTGGCCATGGCGCTCAATATTTAAAGGGATAATTTTTTGGTCTAGGGCGGGTAGATTGCTGGCGGGACAGGGATAGGGACGGCGAAAATTGGCTCCCGTTTTTTAGGCCAGGGACTGGGTAATAGTTGGTATATAGATGAAAATAAGATATAATAGATTTTAAATTAATAAATGTAACATAAATTATAGATATAATAAAAAACGCCGATCCCTCTCGGAATCGGCGCGGTAATTAGAGTCGCTAACTCTGTAGGTAGCCATGAGTTTATAAAAATAGTAGTTAGAGCAAGATTTATAGTAATTTATTTTTATTTTTGAGATAAATATACAGTTAAAATAATATAATATCAACTAAAAATTATAAAAATTGTCTGTATTAAAAAAATAAAGATATATAATTACGCTTTTTTACGGTATAATAAGTGTTTATGGGGTCAAAGAGATAATTTTATAGATATTTTAGATCATCAAAAATTACTTAATTTTGTGATAAGTGATCTTTTTAGATAAAATTAGATGGACTGCCAGGGGCGGCTGTTAAAGATTCGGTTAGGCGACGGAAATTTGACGGTTATCGAAATTAAGACTGAAGTTTTTGGCGGTCTTCCCCAGGAGTATTCTTTTTGGGGCAACGAAAATTGGCTCAAGTATATTAGGCTTGGGGCTGGGTAATAGTTGATAAAATAATAAACGCCGATCCCTCGCGGAATCGGCGCGGAAAGTTATAGGGTGATCTAAAACTCCACTAATATAACGGCTTAGGTTTGGCTTGTCAAGCCCCTAGAATAAAAAAAAATAAAAAATTTTTAAATTCCTCTGGGAAGTAACCAAAAATACTGGTAGAAAAGCTGGTCTAGCGAGGCTGGCGCGTCGATTCCTTGGCTAACGTCAAAGGTAGGTTCTATGGTGGAGTGATATTTTAGGCTAGTGGCGGGCGAAAAAAAACTAAAATTAGCCCGCCTTATTAACGAGGTAAGGCTCGTCGGCCGGGCGCTATTGGGCAAATTATCTAATTTTTGGGCCATAGTAACGATTTTTCCGGCCGGCTCCGAAGTCCAATTAGGCGACGGAAATCTGACCGTTATCGCCATTGAGACTAAAGTTTTGGGAAGCTTGCCCAGGAGTCATCTTTTTGACCACTGGCTGAGCCCTTCCCATCGCTGTCTGATTTTACCGAAATCTTTACCAAAAGTTTTTTGGTCTGGACGGGTGATTTTGGCGGGACAGTGATTGGGGCGGCGAAAATTGGCTCAAGTATATTAGGCTTGGGGGCAGGGTAATAGTTGATAAATAGATAAAAATAAAATATAATAGATTTTAAATTTTAAAATTTAGCGTAAATTATAGATATAATAAAAAACGCCGATCCCTCGCGGGATCGGCGCGGAAAGTTATAGAATGATCTAAATCTCCATCATTATAACGGCTTAGATTGGGCTTGTCAAGGCCGAGAATAAAAAAAATGAATTTTTTTGATCCCACTGGGAGGTAACCAAAAAATAACGGTTGAAAAGCTGGTCTAGCGAAGGCTGGCGCGTCGATTCCTTGGCTAACGTCAAAGATTGGTTCCATGGTGGAGCGTTATTTTAGGTTGAGAGGAGACGAAAGAAACCAAGAATTAGCCCGCTTATTAACGAGGCCAGGCTCGCCGGCTGGGTGTTTTAACCAATTATTTAGTTTATTGGATCAAGGTAGCGATTTATCCGGTCGGAACCGGAGTCTAGTTAGGCGGCGGAAATCTGATGGCCTCGCGAAAAGTCCAAAATTCAAGAATCCTAATTGATAAGTTCGTGAAATTAATACTCTTTTACTTGACGCTTTTTCTTAAACTAGGGTTTTCGCGAAACCATCAAATCTGACCGTTGTCGAAATTGAGACGGAAGTTTTTGGCCATTTTTCCCAGGAGTCTCCATTTTGACCCTAGCTGACCCCTTCCCATCGTTGTCTGATTTTACCGATCCTTACAAAAAATTAACCTAATTTAATCTATAAAATAATATTTTTTGAATTATATATGACATATAGTGGTTAAGTATTTATATTTTATGTTATTAATTAATCTATCAGACCATATGATTAAAGGCGTATGATTCTTTAAATACCTTTACAGTGGCTGTTAAGGAGATTACCATGATGAAAGTAGCCCTTGTAATTTATGATGGTCTCGCGAAAAGTCCAAAATTTAAGAATCCTAATTGATAAATTATTGAAATTAATACTCTTTTACTTGACTATTTCCCTTAAACTAGGGTTTTCGCGAAGCCATCATTTATAACGTCTGATCATGGTGGCCAATATTTCAATCAATATTTTTTGTCTGAGCGGGTGATTACCGTCTGGATCGTGATTGTTACGGAGAAAAATGGCTCCCATTTTTTTAGGCCATGAGGAGGGGTAATAGTTGTTAAATAGATAAAATAAACTAGATATTAGATCATAAATTTGTAAATTTAGCATAAATTATAGATATAATAAAAAACGCCGATCCCTCGCGGAACCGGCGTGAATCGGAGATTCTGTTATGATTACGATTCCAGTATAACGACTTAGATTTGGCTTGTCAACCCCCTAGAATAAAAAATAAAAAAATTTTTAGATCCCGCTGGGAGATAACCAATAATACCGGTCGAAAAGTTGGTCTAGCGAAGGCTGGCGCGTTGATTCCTTACTATATCAACAATTTAAACAAGATTCTGTTTTTAAACAACTTATAGATAGTATGTATAAATTTATTCCACACATAAAAGATCCAACAAATAAACAATTTTGTATGACTGTTTTTATGAGTTTTTTAAGGATGTATTTCCCTGATCTTCTGAAGAAATATATTCATTTGGAGGCTAATGTTATGAAACTTGATGAACTTATGCAACCATTATTCAAAATGGTCGCGGCTGAGGCTGAGGCTAAGGGAAGAGCTGAGAAAGAAAAGGCTCTGCTTGAAAGCGCCAAAAATATTCTAGGCCGGGGTTTTTCCATTGAGGACGCCGCCAAGATAACCACTTTGGAAATAGACAAAGTCCAAGCCCTGGTCGCCTAGAAAGGCGATTGACTCGTCACTTCTGACCATTGGTTGGCTTGGCTTTGCCTCCGCCTTGAGTGTGGTCTATTTTACCCTTGGTTAAGAAATCTGGCGGACGCTTCAACCAAGGAATCTATAATTTTGCCCCGCGCCATCACTCCATCCGAGAGCTTGGCGCGTTCTTGAAGCCAGAATCCTTGGTGAGGGCAATATGGTTTTCAACGACGCTTGTCCGCCAGCGGTTATGGCGTCTAAATCTCCCCCATGTAACTTAGTTGTTTTAATTCAAACCAACTATAATTGATATTATTTTTAACTTGAAGTTCTCGAGCGTATTTAAGAGACACCTGATGGCTTCACGATAACCCCCTGTTTTAAAAAAAACAGGAGTTTCCCGGGACAAATTTTTTTTTGGCTTCTGACAGGGAATTTTTCCCCATCCCCCAGATCTCTAGATCACGATCGAATCCCGATCGGAACTCGAACAGTAGGAAATCTGATAAATATGCAGAAACCCTCCAAAAAAATAGGGAAAAATGACATTACCATGCTTCCAGTAGTAACGGTTTCGAAATTTTTTCATTTTTGCGATCGGTTCTCAATAAAATCGTAGA
>JAISYP010000049.1 GCA_031269825.1 Deltaproteobacteria bacterium | reverse complement strand
GTACTAGTGTACATTCAATAGAATGTCTTGAAGGACTTCTTTTTATCCAATTTATTGGATTAATTTTTATTTCATATATTCATCGTCAAATGAAACAAAATCAATTATATGATAATTATACTTTAGAGTCTTTATTAGATGAATTAGACATTATTACTTGCATAATAAAACCAAATGGAGATAAAGACCTTGATGAAATAACAAATAAACAAACAGAATTATATAATTTTATGAATGTTAAACCTATTAAGTTATAAAAATATTTTTTACATTTATATTTTAAATTAATGTTGTTAAAAGTTGAAATTTAATTTTTCCACCATGTTATAAATTTCGGGAGCCCAGGTTAAATGGAACCCTAACCGAAAGGTCTGGTGGCGTTACGCTGAGGCAGCCTGACAGTTTTCCATACTTTCCTACTTATCAGCTTAATTTAAGCCAAGACGCCTTTTTTAGGCGTCTTGGGATGTAGGTTATATGAATAATCAGCCTACTATTTTGTCTTTGTTGTAATATGGCTTAAAAGCGAGTGTTTAAATTCATTAGTGTTAACAAAGGTTACCATTGTTAGTGGAAGGACTCTCAGAGGCTCGACCCGATGATAAAATTTTTTGTGGGGGTATTTTGGGAGGTATAAAGAAGATGAATAAAAAAAATTTTTAATAAAATCAATGAGATAAGAAAATATTTGGTAGTCCTCACCCACCATTGGAAAGTTTCCTAAAGACTCAAGAAGGGCCAAAGCCTAATAAAATCAAGGCAGTGGGCCTATTACGCTCCCCAGCCAGCCCCTAAAAATCTTTGGATAGGGGATAAGGAGAATTGATTGACATTCCCTAGGCGGAGCGCTTTAATGGTCACCGCCTTTGGGTGTCAAAGACGCTTGAGGCGTCTGATAAAAAAGCCAAGATGAAAAATAAAGAAATTTTTTGGTTGACCAGGAACATGGAGGCCGAAAGAGGAAACTCTTTCGGCCTTTTTTGTTTTCTTAAAAGATAAGGAGCTGAAATTGGATACCAACTTAGCCCATAAGTTATCTCCTCAAGAGGAAAGACTCATTAATGAGTTTAAGGGACAAGGGGACAAGCCTTCTATCCGTCCTCGGCCTCTGACAATTCTGGCCAGCTTTCAGGCCCAAACCCCGACCATTGATATCGAAAGGGCGAGACTTTTCACCCAGTCCATGCGCCACACTGAAGGTCAACCCTTGACTTGGCGTTGGGCCACAGCTTTAAGTCATATCGCTGAAGAGATAACCGTCTGGATAACCCCTGGTCAGCTTATAGCTGGTCGGGCGGGGAAATTGGGGCGATACGGCATTCTTTATCCAGAGATTGACGGGGATTTTTATCCTTTTGTCCTACAGAAGCTCCATGAACGCCAAAAAAACACCTTTAACATAGATCCCCACGACGCGGAGGTTATCGCTTCGGAAGTGGCTTCTTTCTGGAAAGGCCGAACTTTCCATGAGCTCTTAAATAAGGCCCTGCCACCAGAACTTCGGTCTGTCACCTACGCCGATCCCGAAGGCTTACGCTCAAAGTTTGTGGTTAGCGAGACTTCCTCTTACCGCTCGGCTCTCCAGTGGGTTCACGATTATGAAAAGGTTCTTAAAAGAGGTTTCCTAGATATCCAGGCGGAAATGAAGGCTAAGCTCGAGTCTCTGGATCCGAGTAGCGTCATAGATATGTGTGAGAAGAAGCCTTTTTATGAGGGGGCCATTTTAGTTTGTGAGGCCATCATGGTCTGGGCCAAGCGGCACGCGGTCTTAGCTAAACAGGAAGCGGATAGAGCCTTGGAGCCTGGCCGGAAGGCGGAACTTCTGAAACTGGCCTCTATTTGTGAGCGGGTTCCGGCCTACCCAGCCCGAACCTTCCATGAAGCCGTTCAATCCCAGTGGTTTGTCCAGCTTTTTTCCAGGCTAGAGCAAAAGGCTAGCGCGGTCATATCCAACGGGCGTATGGATCAGTACTTACTCCCGTATTATCAAAACGATCTCCAAAACGGCGAAATAGACGATAACCGGGCTAAAGAGCTTTTGGAATGCCTTTGGGTGGAAATGGCCCAGTTTGTGGATCTCTATATTAACCCCACCGGCAATGAGTTTAATGAAGCCTACGCCCACTGGGAAGCGGTCACTATCGGCGGTCAGACCCGGGAAGGCCAGGACGCGACTAACGAGCTAAGTTACCTTTTTCTGGAGTCCAAAAGGGAGTTTCCCTTAAATTATCCCGACTTGGCGGCTAGAATCCACGCCAGAAGCCCCCAGAGATTTCTGGCCGAGGTGGCCTTGACCATTCAAGACGGCTCTGGTTTTCCCAAGCTCATAAACGATGAGGAAATTATCCCCCTCTATAGCGCCAAAGGGGCTCCTCTGCCAGATATTCTTGATTACGCGGTCTCTGGTTGCACTGAGGCTAGAATGCCTAACCGCGACACCTATACTTCCGGCTGTGTGTACATTAATTTCGCGACCGCCATAGAGTTTTTATTTTACAACGGTCGTCTAAAAAAATACGGCCATGAGCTGATCGGCCTGGAAACGGGAGATCCCACCAAGTTTAACTCTTGGGGAGAGTTCTACGCGGCCTACCAGGCTCAGCACTTAAATCTATTAAACAAGGCCATGGCCCAGCAGTACATAGTGGATAAGATTAGGCCTGAGCGCTTCGCCACGCCCTTCGCCTCGTGCCTCCATGACCTTTGCGTTAAATACGCCAAAGACCTCCAGAGCCCAACTATAGAGGAAGGTTTTGATATCTCTTATTTTGAGTTTTTAGGTTACGGAACGGTGGTTGACAGTCTAGCGGCCGTGAAAAAGCTGGTCTATGAGGACAAAAAACTGACCATAGAGGCCATCCGGGCGGCTTTGGAAGATGATTTTCTAGGACACGAAAAGACTTTGGCTCTCCTAAAAGGGGCTCCAAAATACGGTAATAATGATCCTTATGTCGATGAAATAGCTCGGCGTATCGATTTCATCTCCCAAAAACGAGCCGCTGAGGTTTCCCAGGAACGAGGTATTCACATAGATCTACGCTATGTGCCAATCACCTCCCATGTCCCGTTTGGTCGGGTGGTCTCGGCCACGCCCAATGGGAGGAAAGCCTTTACTCCCTTATCTGATGGCTCTTCGGCTTCCCATGGCTCTGACCGCAATGGCCCAACGGCGGTCTTGCTTTCCAACCACAAGTCAAAAAATTTTCATCTGACCAACCGAGCTTCCCGGCTTTTGAACATTAAGTTATCCCCTAGTTGCGTCCAAGGCGAGGCTGGGGTTTTGAAAATAGTTGAGTTGATTAGAGCCTGGTGTGATCTTAAGTTGTGGCATGTGCAGTTTAACATCATTAACCGGTCTACTCTCCTAGCGGCCCAGAAAAACCCCGAAGCCTGGCGCGGGCTTTTGGTGCGGATCGCGGGGTACAGCGCCTATTTTTGTGATTTATCCCCAGATTTACAGTCCGATATCATTGAGCGAACCGAACATTCCGGGTTTTAAAGGTTATGGCCATAAAAGGCGTGATCTTCAACATCCAGAAATTCAGCCTCCATGATGGCCAAGGGATCAGAACCATTGTTTTTTTTAAAGGTTGTCCCCTACGTTGCCAGTGGTGCTCTAATCCCGAATCCCAGAGACCCAATCCTGAGGTGGGGTTTAATCCCAGCCTTTGCCTAGGTTCCGAGGTTTGCGGTCTTTGTTCGCGGTCTTGCCCTAGTGGGGCCATTAAATGGCTTGATGGAACCTTGGCCTTTAGCCGAGATATTTGTCGCCATTGCTTTAAGTGCGTTGACGATTGCCCAACCGGCGCGCGGCTTAAGTTCGGTGACTACCAGGAGCCTGGCCCAATTCTCGATCAGGTGGAATCTGATGGAGTATTTTTTAACCGCTCTGGCGGAGGGCTAACCATCAGCGGTGGCGAGGCTCTGGCTCAACCGGAGTTCGCCTTGGCCTTACTTAAAGAAGCCAAAAAGCGGCGCTTGAATACGGCTTTGGAAACCTCAGGGGTTTGTGGTTTTGAAATTCTGGCTCAAGCCGCCAGTCTTCTTGACGGGATACTTTATGACTTAAAGCACTGGAGCCAGGCTAAACATCTCCGTTTTACTGGCCAGGACAACCGGCTAATTCTGGATAATCTCCTCAGGCTTAGCCAAATGTTTCCAGAAAAGAAAATAATCGCGAGGATACCGGTAATCCCCGGATTCAATAACACGGAAGAGGATCTGAGGAAGATTATAGCTTTAATCCCTAACGCTCCAAATATTGGAGTGGAACTTCTTGCTTATCACCGTCTGGGGGAAAATAAATACGCCTTTTTGGGCCGTGATTACCCGTATAAAGGAGTAAAACCCGATGAGGCCGGTTTCCAGAAACTTAAGAAAACTCTTTTGGGTTAAAGGGTATTTTAATCAAGAAAAGTGATTAAGCTTGTGACAATATTTATCTAAATTATTTATCTACATTATTTATTTAAATTATTATATTCCTCTGGGAGGTCATTATGAAATCCATTTTTTCCATAATTTTAATAGTTGCCGTTTCCCTGGTTTTGAGCCTGGCCTTAAATCAGCTCTACGCCCAAGACAAACCTCTAGTCCGCACCAGCGCCCAACCAGCTCTCCACGGCATGCCCATTTGGCAAGCTGAGGCCACAGGTAAAATCAAATCAGCCCCATTTAAAAGCGAGTTTACCCTTTTCGCTTCTGGCGGTCCCCAAGTTGAGGCTCTGGCGGCCAGCCAATGGGATGTCGGGGCCATGGGAGCGGTGCCTACAATTTTGGCTGGTATCCGTTATGGTTACAAATTTATCGCCATTTCCAATGATGAGTCGGAAACCAACGACCTCTGGGTTCGCCCAGACTCCCCATTATTAAAAAACAAAGGAGCCAACAAAAAGTACCCAGAGATATACGGGACAGCCGCCGATTGGCGGGGGAAAAAGATTCTCTCCACTACGGTTTCCACCGGCCATTACGCCCTTTCGGCCACTCTTAAAGCTCTGGGTTTAGCCGATAGCGATGTCTCCATCGTCCACATGGAGCAAGGTCAGGCGGTAACCGCTTTTGGGGCCGGGGAAGGGGACATCCTACAACTCTGGGCGCCTTTTAGCTATATCGCCGAGGCTAAGGGTTGGCTCAAGGTCTCCTCTGGGGCCAAAGCTGGAGCCATCATATTGGGCGGGGTTGGGGCCCGCAAGGAATTCGCTGAAGAGCGTCCAGATCTAGTTTTAGCTTGGCTTAAAATCTACCTTGGGGAAATTGAGGCCTTAAAGGCGGATCCCAAGGGCGGAGTGGCCCCGTTGCTTAAATATTTTACGCAATATTGCGGCTTGGAACTGACCGCCCAGCAGGTGGAACTGGAATTTAAATATAGACCTTTATTTACGGCGGCCCAGCAGGTGGAATTGTTAACTAACCCAGAAAAGGCGCCCGCCTGGTTAGATAGCGCCGCCCGGTTCCTCCTTGATCAAGGCCGGATTACCCAACAAGAGTATGATTCTTACAAAGCGGCTAACTATTATATAGACGCCAGTTTTGTGAAAAAGCTAGCTGAAAGCCAAAAATGAGTAAAACTGACCCAACCTCGGAAGTAGTAGGCCCTGAAATTCTTTCTCAGCGGATGGGGCGGGGCTCGCCCTCGCCCTCAAGTATTGAGTTGTCGACCAGCGCCCAGTTAGCGCCGCCTAAAGACCGAGGAGGGTCTAAGTCTGGTTTATTATATTTCTTCCACCAGTTTTTAAGGCGGGAGTATCTTTCCATCATTAGCTTGATCGTTTTTTTATTGGCTTGGGAAGGGGTCTGTTACTTTAAAATAATTGGCCCCTACCAACTGGTGCCGCCAACCACAGTCCTGAAAGTCTTCATTCTGAAACTGACCCAGGTCAATCCGGATGGAGCCTATTTGTGGGCTCACGCTCTTTCTAGTCTGGGGTTGGCTCTTTTGGGTTTCCTGGGGGCCGCTCTTATTGGGGTTCCTCTAGGTCTATTTATGGGTTGGTATACCCGCCTCAACCTGGTGGTTCGGCCCATTTTTGATTTGATTCGGCCCATTCCCCCCATCGCTTGGATACCTCTGGCCATTTTATGGTTGGGCATTGGAGTCAAGGCCAAAGCTTATATTATTTTTCTGGCCTCTTTTGTTCCTTGCGTGATCAACTCCTTTACTGGCATACGCCTGACTAACCCAATTCTAGCTAGGGTGGCCAGAGTTCATGGGGCTAGTGATTTTACCGTTTTTTTAAAAATCGGCTTGCCTTCAGCTATTCCCATGATTTTTAATGGCTTGCGACTATCTTTAAACGCCGCCTGGACGACCTTGGTGGCCGCTGAGCTGGTGGCCGCCTCTCAGGGATTGGGCTTTATGATCCAAATGGGCCGAAGGTTAGCACGACCAGATATAGTTATAGTGGGGATGCTGACCATTGGGGTTTTGGGAGCCCTTCTTTCTTGGGGTCTTTCTAAAGCGGAGTCACATTTTGTCTCTTCCAGGAGATTGACTTGAATAGCCCTAAATCCCACCCCCTGTTACTGGGAGCCCTGTCCCTTTCAGTATTTTTCATGTCTTGGATTATATTGACCAAGGCGGTTGGAACTAAGATCCTTCCCGATCCTTTCCAGGTTATTGGGGAAATCATTCGCTTGTTTAAGACGCCTTTAAGCGGACGAACTCTTTTAGAGCATGTCCTTTTTAGTCTTAGAAGAGTTCTGATCGCTTATGGCTTGGCTATTGTTAGCGGGCTTCCTTTAGGGCTGATGATGGGTTGGAGCTCTTTATGCCGGAAAATAATTGGCCCTATTTTTGAAATATTTAGACCCATCCCGCCTATAGCCTGGATCCCTGTGGCCATTCTATGGCTGGGAGTCGCCGAGGGCTCTAAGATATATATATGTTATGTGGGAGCTTTTATCATCCTGGCGCTAAATTCTTTTACCGGTACCCGCTATGTGGAGCCAATTCTGATTAATTGCGCTAGGGTGTTGGGAGCCAATAGAAAAAGGCTGTTTCTTGGCGTGGCTGTTCCGGCGGCCTTGCCTTCTATTTTCGCTGGCCTCCAAAATGGCATGTCCATGGCCTGGATGTGTGTGTTGGCGGCGGAGCTAGTGGGCGGTCGGGAAGGGATTGGCTTTATTATAATCCAGGGCATGAATCTGGATCGACCCGACATGATCCTGGCCGGAATGGTGGTGATTGGTCTTTTGGGGGCGCTGATGGCTATTGTCTTAAGGATTTTGGAAAAAGTTCTCTGTCCTTGGCGGCGGGAGTTGGTTTAAATCTAAAAGCCCGCGAATTTTTTTTGGAGATACCATGGATGATTACATACTATCCTGCCAAGATCTGACTGTGTCCTTTAAAGACTCTGAGCCACCAGTGTTGAGGGGACTGACTTTGGGGGTTCGCGAAAATGAGTTTTTGGTGATTCTGGGGCCGGGGCAGTGCGGCAAAACAGTCTTCCTCAACTGCCTCGCCGGGTTACAACTACCTACGGAAGGCGCGGTCTATTATAGACATAATAAGGTTGTGGGGCCTGGTCGAGAAAGAGGCGTGGTGTTTCAGAAATACGCCCTTTTTCCCTGGCAGACCGTTCTGGGGAATGTGGCCTGGGGCTTAAAGTCCCAAGGAGTTTCTAAAGAAAAACGCCGCGCTATCGCTTTGAAATATATCCAACTAGTCGGTCTTAGCGGCTTTGAGAACGCTTATCCCCAAACCCTGTCTGGGGGTATGAAGCAACGGGTGGGCCTAGCCCGTGCCTACGCGACTGGGCCAAAAGTCCTCTTGATGGATGAGCCTTTCGGAGCCCTAGACGCTCAAACGCGTTACGCCATGGAAAACGAGCTTCTGATCCTTTGGGAAAAAGAAAAACGGACAGTCATTTTTGTGACTAATAATATAGAAGAGGCGGTGTTTCTGGGTGATCGGGTGATTTTGATGTCAGCCAGACCTGGGCGGATAAAAATAGAACGCGAAATTTTGATTCCTCATCCTAGAAGTTATACAGACCCGACCTTTCTAGCTCTCCGCCAAGAGATATCAGCTGAAACCGATTTGGCGCTTTAATGGATTTATTAATCACTCTTTTCCCAGACACCGAGGTTTAAACATTTTGACCACCTATAATCCAAAGACAGTCACCGACCAATCAGGATCCCACGACCCGGTTAAAGTTAAAGTTCGTCACCTGACTAAAGCCTATGATGAACTGTTAGTCCTAAACGACATAAGTTTTGACATCCGAAAAGGGGAGCTTCTATGTATAGTTGGGCCTACCGGTTGCGGTAAAACCACGTTTTTAAACTGTCTGACCGGTTTCGCGCCTCTGACTTCTGGAGAAATTTTAATTGACAATGAGCCAGGGAATCTCTTTCGGCATAACATTGGATTTGTTTTTCAAGAGCCCTCGACTATTCCTTGGCTTAAGGTTTGGGATAATGTGGCCTTTGGTTTAAAAATTAAAAAATTACCACCTCCGGAAGTTATTAGCCGAGTGGAAAAAATGTTGGACACCGTGGGCCTAAGGCGATTTGTTGACTACTATCCAAGGGAACTTTCCGCGAGTCTAGAGCAACGAGTGGCCCTGGCTAGGGAGTTCGCGGTGAAGCCAGATTTGCTATTGATGGATGAGCCTTATGGCCAGATGGACATTAAATTAAGGTATTATTTGGAAGATGAAGTCAGAAGGATCCAGATGGAAGAAGGTACCACGGTGGCTTTTGTTACCCACAATATTGAGGAGGCGGTCTACCTAGCCGACAGGATCTTGGTGTTGAGCCAAAAGCCATCTACTATTAATGAAGAGGTGGCAATAGACCTACCTCGGCCTCGTCGGTTTGACGCTCCAGAGTTTGTGGCCATCCGTAATCATGTGACTGAAGCCATTAAGTGGTGGTGACTTGTATACCGCCATAAGTTACTTAGCCTAAAGCCAGAGCGTCCCAATGGTCTGTCCTCATTGTTTTGAAAACCTTGTGGAAGGGCCTGGCTCCAAGATATTTTTCCATTTCCACGGCAAGGAAAGCAGTTTGACACTTTAGAATGTCAAAAACTGAAACGCGAAGGGCCGAATAAGCCGCCATCAATAAAATCACCACATTTCATGAGCCTAATAAGCTAAAAGATCTCTCATAGACGAAATTTCTCTAAGTAAATTTTGCCGACGTTTTAATTTGCTCTATTTTATTATTTTTGGGTTGGATAGTAGATTACTATTATCTATTTTGACTTATTAGCTCTGATTATCAGTTATTTTGTCAATAACGCTTGCTCCCTAGCTTTTCAAGTTTACCGCTTTTCTACTACTACTATATGTAGGCTGATATGTCTTTCTCGAATTTTTGGGGAAATATTTTTGGATATAAAAAATAAATCTTATTGATATTTAATTTATGATAACATGGGGTATCTTCATCAATTAAGAGGTACCTTAGTGTCGCCATTGGCTCCTCCTGGGATTTTCACTACCGCTTCGCGCTGACGCGCTCTTCGTCGACAACGATGATATTACCTTAGCTATAAACTTTGGCTTTTATCAGACATCAGAGGGCTAGTTCCTTGTTTTTTCTGTATTATTTTTAATAAGAAATGACCGAAATCCATAAAATAAACCGCCAGGCGAATTGTAACCGTTCACGCGGTTCTAAAACCAGTTATAAGTGGCTCGAGACCTGAACCGCGCGAATCTGACGGCTTGACTTATTTTTCTCGTTTGTCCCAAAATCTTCCTTTTGGTTGTCGCCGGATAGGCGGCTCAATTTTGGTGGGATTGGCCAGGCGTCATTCTGGATTCTGGAGGGTTAGATTTTTATTGGCGCGGCGGTGTTGAGGCGCCCGCTCTGGTGACCGGATAATTGTCCTGATCAGACCTTAAGATCGCTCCATAGCTCCTAACGCTGGCGCTGGATTATCTCAAAAAAACTGATCCATAATGGCCCATTTTTCTCAGAAAAAAATGGGCCACCGCGATCGGCTCCTCTCTAGAATTGACCACCTATACGTCCGCTTGTCACGACGCGAAGACCAAGCAGGCGCCTCGTCTACCGAATAGCTCGCGCGCCTCAGCCTCCGGTCGCGCTCGAGCCCTCCACTCGATGACCCGGGTTACAATTGGTTCCGGGCCTAATGACCACAGCGCGAAACGCGCTTAGGCCGCTTTGATCAGACGCACGCCTGGGCGCGCGCGCTGGACGTATATACTGAACGTATACACTGGCATAGACCAATAATATAGATCAGTCCCCGCCGCAATCAACCGACCCATGATGACGTTTTCCTTGAGCCCAGCCAGGGTGTCGACCTGCCCAGCCACGGCCGCTTCCGTCAGAATCTGGGGCTTTCCTGGAAACTGGCCGCCGAGATGAAGCTCTCAGTGGACAAAGAAGCCTTAGCGCTCCCCCGCTGGAGTGGTTCCGCTATGGCGGGTACATTCACTTCTTCTTTGATGGCGCGGTTAATCGCCTCAAAACGAGAACGATCCACCGATTCGCCCACCAAAAACTCCGTGTCCCCGGCAATTTTCACTCGGACTTTCCAGAGCGTCCGCCGGACAATGACCTCAATCCGCTTGCTGTTGATCTTAACTGACTGACTGGCGTCGATAGACCCGCCGCGCCACGTCCACCAAGTATTTAGCCAGTTCCCTCACACCAGGCTGGAGAGGATGTCATGTGGGTTAGCCGAGCGCCCAGCCAAGATTCCCCAGCCCAGATAAA
Organism: Deltaproteobacteria bacterium; assembly: GCA_031269825.1. Lineage (GTDB taxonomy): Bacteria > Desulfobacterota > Desulfarculia > Adiutricales > Adiutricaceae > JAIROO01. The sequence continues at coordinate 202 of JAISYP010000049.1, read as the reverse complement.
ATCGCCCTAGTGAACGGTGACGGCGAATTAGCGAACCAATTGTCGCGGTAGGAAGTGCCCTTTCGGGCACCCCCCCGCACAGATCCCTGCGAGCGGGACTACCGCACAGGGCTCCTCAATTGGATCGGACGTGTATACCTTTGATTTGGACAGGGGCGCGCAGTGACCGGCGCCGGTAGCCATTGTTTAATTATTGGGGTGA
>JAISYP010000005.1 GCA_031269825.1 Deltaproteobacteria bacterium | reverse complement strand
AATATTATCCAGTAATTTATTAATATAATTAAGCGTAATTTCATCTAATTCATATTTTTTTCCATGCCTTGAAGGATAGCCTTCAAGTCATCCACGCCCTGCTGGATCTTAGAAACCGGAACCAGCTCTTGGTTTTGACTATTTTTTTTCATACCCTGGGTTACTCCTTGGAAGATCAACATCAAGCCAAAAAGATTATACCAGATTTCAAAAATAGATCAAATTTTTTAGGTACACCCCCGCCAACTAAGGTCAACAAAGAGGGAATATCAGAACTACCCAGAAAACTAAGCTTATAAACATTGTTTAAGGAGTTGTAAGAAAAGCGCCAGAAAGGCTAGGTGGGTATCGGAGTTGTAGGCGTGAAGGGGGTAGATTTTTCATGAACAAAATATCTATAAAAAATATAACCCTCACAAGAGACAAAAAAATCTAATAAATTTAATTAGTTACAAAACTAAAGAATTGTTAAAAATACTGATCTTTATCAGACAACAACAGCCTATAGGTCAGCAAGAATTTAAATTATATGCCAATTAATATTATAACATATTAATATAATCATCAAATATTGTCGATAAATTTAAAATTTTTCCTAAAATATTTCATTCATTATATAGTAATCATAAAACAAGTTAAAATATATAATATATTATATTTTTTTAATCTTTAGGCTATTTCATAGCCTTAGATGTTTTAGATGAGGATGTTTCTGATCATTTATTTTTTGTTTTGAGTCAGAAAGATTATTATCAGTAGGCAAAGTCTTTGACCCATTAATTAGAGCTAATTTACATTTTAAAATAGTTAATTCTATCTAAATTTGTTCTAATTTTTCGTTACAAGCCAACTATTCAGAATCTAAACGAGTAAAGTGGCCTGTTTAATCAATAATTTACTATAATGTACCAATTTAAAAATACCAGTTTTAGACTGTTCCTCAGAAACCCTTAAATGATGGCCTCCTCGGCTAATCGCTATACCCAGGATTATAAGATATAATTTTTTAATATTTATTTATTTTAATATGTAATATTTGATTATATCTTCATAATATTTTCTATTATTTATTTTATTAATTTATTTATTCATAATTTCTATTAATATTAGTTATATCATTACAAAAACATCGCGTTATCACTCTAAAAAAAAGGCCTTGACAAAGACGCTCCCTTTACTTATTCTATTTTAAGATTGCCCACCAGTCTGGGTTGTCCGAGGCCAGCCAAATCTGGGGCCGGATCCCCATTACCTTGAGCGAGGTGGCGGTCAAGTAACCTGAACCAAGCGACATAAGGCGTTATAAATCATAAATTCGGATTAATTTCTGGATTTTGGCTTTTTTTGTTAAAGCTGATCAATTTTTTGAAGGCTGAGGACGAACCGTCCTTGGTCTTTTTTTTTGCCTTTAATTCCAGCCCCCCTGGCTAAGGTTTTTAGTTTTTTTCGGCCAAGGGTTTGTTGACCACGGAGACACTGTCATGGCGAAAGCGGTTAAGGTCGCCCCCAAACCTAAGACAATCAAACAAATCGCTATTTATGGCAAGGGTGGCATTGGTAAATCCACTACCACTTCCAACCTCTCGGCGGCCCTGTCGGATATGGGCTATAAGGTGATGCAGTTTGGCTGCGACCCAAAAGCCGACTCCACCAACACCCTCCGAGACGGAACCTACATCCCCACCATTTTGGAACTGTTGAAAGAAAAGGGGAAGGTTGACGCCAAGGAGGCCATTTACGAAGGTTATAACGGCATTTACTGCGTAGAGGCCGGGGGACCATCGCCAGGGGTTGGTTGCGCGGGTCGGGGTATCATCACCGCGGTGCAGCTTTTGAAACAGCAAAGAATCTTCGAAGAGCTTGAGCTGGATTACGTCATTTACGACGTTCTAGGCGACGTGGTCTGCGGTGGGTTCGCCGTGCCCATCCGGGAAGGCATCGCTCAACACGTCTTCACCGTCACTTCCTCGGACTTTATGGCCGTTTACGCGGCCAACAACCTTTTTAAAGGCATCCAAAAATACTCCAACTCTGGGGGAGCCCTGTTGGGCGGGGTTATCGCTAACTCCGTCTCCAATGGTTACCAAAAATCCATTGTGGACGATTTTGTCGCCCGAACCAACACCCAAGTTCTCCAATACGTGCCTCGCTCCATCACGGTGACGCAAAGCGAATTGTCCGGTAAAACCACCATTGAGGCCGCCCCTGACTCTGAGCAAGCCAACATTTACCGAACCTTGGCCAAACGAGTGGAAGCTCATGAGCTATCCGTGACCCCAAGCCCCTTAAACGCCCAAGAACTACGCTCTTGGGCCACTTCTTGGTCAGATCAAATCCTGTCCATTGAGCGGGGCGAAGTGCGCTCGGCCGGAGCTCAGATTTAGGCGACTGGTCAGATTCTCCAGGGGTCGACCCCTCAGTCGACCCCCCAATCGCCCCTTATGTCGCGCCTCATGTCGCCCCCTATTTATCCAACTCTTCGCGCCCAATACCACGCGCCCCCGGCCAGGCTCGCTCTCATTTTAAGTAAGGACGCTCGGAACTAAACAAAAATCCTTTGGCGATGGCCAAACATCTGGCCACCACTGGGTCTTGGGGGTCTTCGGCGGTCAACGCCAAGACTAGGCAAACATCGCCTTGGGTTCGGGCGTTTTGGTTGACCAACAGTTCCTGAATCTTGGCGACATTGTGGTTTTTTAAATTAGCCAATATTTCGGTGGTCATCCGCCGATCCACGGCCCGCTCTAAAATAAACTCCTCGATCTTTTGGGAATCCTCGCCCAACTTTATATACAGCGCTAGCTTAGACCAGGCGTTGTCTGTGGTTAGGCCTTTCTCAGGCGGATTATTGAGCGTCTCGGCCACTAACTCCGTTAACAAACGAGGCTCAACGCCTTCGGAAGTGGCCACCAGCGGGGCCAATTGGTGGCGGAATTCGCCTTCAGCCATGGCCAACGCCTCAGCCACCCGTCCCTGGGCCAATAAATGGTAGGCTCTGTCTGGGCCCAAATCTCGGTCAGGATTATCGGGATCCTCGCCCTCTTCCCAATAGGCTTTACGACTTAAATCCGGCGCCCACCCACCTAAGTCGTCAAAAATCTCAAACCCAGTTCGCCCCAGATAATGTTCCAAGCGAGCTAAGTTTTCAATCTCAAAAACCATCTTCCAGGAATCTTGCCTTAAGACCTGCTTAAAAATACGGTAGGCCTCCAGGTAATTACCTTGATCAAACTCCGTCCGGCCTAAAGCCGAAAGAAGCCACAGATCATTAAGAAAAATACCTAACTGCTGTTTTAACTGGACTGACCTTTCTTCGATGGGTAGACACCAGGTCAGTAAATATTGGTCATAAGCCCTTTCGCTCTCCATGGCCAACCGAGCCATGATGTCCTGGCAAAGCTCAGTCCGCCCAACCTGGTTACTCATATCAAACAAGAACTTCCTGGTGATCATGTCGTTGGGAAAAACATCCCACCTGGCTTTCAGAATTTTTAAGGATTGTTTAGGAAAAATTTGAACCAGACGCGACAACCACAGACTCGTCCACTCATCCCAGGTAGGATTGTGGGTGGACTGGGCGGCCAAAACGCCAAAAAAAACTCTATCACGACCACCGGTAGGTAAGCGCGCCGATTTTAAAGACCCTAAAACCAGATCAGGGTGCTCCCCAGCGATGGCCGAAATCCCTGACACGTTCTGGAAATGGCTAGCCCCACGCCACAAAGCGATCGGTTTTATCCCCCACCGTCCTATGGGCAAAAAATAGTTCGCTTGGCTAAACAAGATCCGGGGAGCTCCCAAAGGCAAAGGCGGTTGGTCACTCAAGGTCTCTAACTTTTCCCGCGTCCCCATCCGCTCAACCAAAGGAGCCGCCCCAGCCACGTTATAGATCAAAGTGGTCGAGATAACTGGGGCCATGGGGGGATTCAACTGGAGTTCCTCAATAAAAGGCCCATCGGTCATAAAGGTTTGGGCCTTAATATGGGCTTGATCGCTATACACCAAATGAGCCGAATTGGGGCCAAGGGAAATAGGCTTATCGTTGTCCAAAAAAACGTTGATGGAAGTGGCCAACCCATTAATGATCAACAACCGCCCTGACCGATCGGTGGTGGCGTCATGGTTTAGGCTCCGAGAAACGAAGAAATAAACTAAAACCACGACCAAAAGAATAACCGTGATCCAGGTTAAAGTTTTCAGCGGCCGGGGCTCCACCCGGCCAGGCATGACCACTTCCGTGGAAACCTTGGGCACCTCTTCCGGCTCTGGGGGAGCCTCGAGTTGAACGCCCGCGGTTTTCGCTCTCGTTAAAAGATCCTCCGTCACCAAGATCCGGTCGAGAACCCTTAAACGCTCCTTTTCCAACACCCTTAGGACGAGTTCAATCGCTTTGCGGACTTGGGACGGCCGTTTGAGGGGCGGCAATTCCAGGTTCGCCAAATCCGGTAGCTCAGGGAGGGCGTTTTGGAGTTCTTTGGCGGTTTTAATCAAAACCCAGGTCACGTTCCGGGGCCCAGGCCGCGCGGCTTGCTCCAGATAGTGTTCCAAGGAAAAGATCGACCTCGTCAAAAACCGGTGCCTAAGATTTAAGCTCGTTAAGAATTCCAGCCAGCCAGGGGGTTGGATTTTGGCGAATTTAAGCTTTTCGGTTCTTAACTTATCCCAGCGCATGGCCAAGCGACGCGTTAAGGTATTTAGAGAATGGAGGGTTTTGTGAAATTCCTCGTTCTCAAATTTGTTTTTGGTATTATTTAAGATTTCCAGGCGCTTAAGAAGATCGTCTCTAAAGCCAATGGCCATCTCAAGCTCAGGGGGATAAGGCTCCATCTCGTCGCCGAGGCCATAGCGATCTTGGGCTTGGCCCCGGGAATCAGGCAATGGCCCCAAAAGATAAAGACCTCGATAGCGCGGGTTTTTATGCTCGCCGTCGGCCGTCAAAAGAGCTTGGACGGAAATATTTTGGGCGGATACTTCCAACGACCCATCCGTAGGGCCGGTGGGGGGTTCAGTGGCGTCAGCCGCGATGGGCTCTGGGGGCGTTAATTGGTCTTCGGGCATAAAGCGCTTTGGTAAGGAAAAATCCTCGCTAAATCAAATGGTACAGAGAAATTTTAACAACGTCACGACCCCAAACCCGCTCGCTCCTTCCGGGCCACTGGGGGATTTATGGTTTTTCCGGGCTGTCCCGGCGATGTCTAGGTGAGCCCAAGAGACGTTAGGTTTGATGAAACGCCGGAGGAACAAGGCCGCCATAATCGCCCCACCGGGACGACCGGCGGCCTGCTTAAAATCGGCCAGCTCGCTTTTAAGCTCTTCCTCATATTCGTTAAGTAACGGCAAAGGCCAATAGTTCTCCCCCACCAACTGCCCCGCCCTGAGAATGGCGTTCCGCAAAGGTTCGTCATCGGTAAAAAGCCCAGCGCATCTTTCGCCTAAAGCCACTTGACAAGCGCCGGTTAAGGTGGCGATATCAATGATATAATCCGGTTGGAACCGCTGGGCCAAGGTTAAAGCGTCGGCCAAAATCAACCGTCCCTCGGCGTCGGTGTTAACGATCTCCACCGTCTGGCCTGACAAAGTGGTGATGATGTCCCCGGGGCGATAGGCCTTGTGGCTAGGCATGTTCTCAGCCAAAGGCATTAAACCAATAACCTTGTGGGGAATCTTTAAATTGTAGACCGCCTCCATAACCGACAATACCGCGGCCGCCCCGGACATGTCGGTTTTCATCTGGGCCATGCCATCGGCCGGTTTTAAACACAAGCCGCCACTATCAAACGTCACCCCTTTACCGACCAAGGCCACGGTTTTGGCCCCCCGGCCGCCACCAGGATACTCCAAAATCACCATTCTGGGCGGGCGGGCGCTACCTTGTCCCACGGCCAATAAGCCTCCCGCCCCCTCGGCCTCAAGCTGGTTTTCATCCCAAACGGTCACCGGCAGTTTGAGACGTCCAGCCAGGTTAACGGCCATCTCGGCCATCGCGGTGGGATCCAGATGATTGGCGGGCAAATCGGCCAAGCGTCGAGCCTGAATCTGGGCTTCGGCGGCCATCTGGGCTCGGCTTATGACTACTTTGGGTTTAGCGATAGACGACAGGTAATCGGCGTTCCAAAAAGTCAATACCCTTAGCGTGTTGGTCGGTTGATCCGCCTGGGTTTTAAAATTGTAACGCGCTTCCGCTCCCAGGCGCGCCCCCTGGACAGTTAACTCCATGGTTTGGGTGGCCGGGAACTTTGGCAGGCTAGGAATCGCGATGAAAGCTTCTCTTAAGGCCAAAGAGGTTAAAACTTGCGTGGAGGTGGCCCCGGCCTCCATAACCCGGGGCGGGGAAAGTTTTTCGTACTCGCCCAAGCCCACCAAAATCAACCAGTTGTCATGATCGGGAAAAAACAAAGGCAACGTTTCCAAATACTTGCCCTTAAAAGAGCCCGTGGCCAATAGTTGTTGAACCGTCAAACGGAAAGAAGCCAGCTCAGGCCGATCCTTAAGGCTGTTGGGCCCCTCGGTCAGAAAAATAACGGTCGCCGGTTTGACCGGGCCATTGATTAAGTCGGAGTTGTATTTAAAAATCATGGCTTCTCTCCACAAAAAAAGAAGGGGCCAAGGCGGACGATGGGGACGCTATTTAAAGCCACAATGAGCCAGCGGAAAATTCCAGGCGCTATTCCAGTCAAAATATTTAAGCCAAACAATTAATCGTTTCCCGAAAAGTCCGAAAATGTCTCGCTAAGACTTCGCCCGGGCTAAAATGAGCGCTTTGCGGGCTCGGGCTTTCCACGCAAAAAGAGGCCACCGTGGAGCCCAAGCGCGCGGCGGTGATCATTTCCTCATTATGGTCAAGGGCCATCAGAACCCCCGCCCGGTAGGCGTCCCCCGCTCCCGTGGGGTTAACCGCTATTTCCACTGGCCCGGGCAAAATATGTTGAGAGCCCCGCGGGGTGGACAGCCGACTACCTTCCGCGCCGAGCGTGGTGATGACGGCGGTGGTGTACTGGAACAAATCCTCGAACTCGACCCCGGTCTTTTTTAAAAATAACTCGATCTCGTACTCGTTGGTGATCAAAATGATGGAGCCATCCAGCATGTCCAAAAGCTCCGGGCCCGTGAAGGCGGGAACTTGTTGACCAGGATCAAATATAAACCTTAACCCTAGCTCCCGATAAAGTCGACACAACCTTTTCATGTCCGCCAAACCACCCGGCGAGACAATGGCCAGATGGTGGTCGACTGGGCCAGGCAACTGACTTGGCTCAAAAGCGCTCGCTTCCCCCATGGCCCCAGGATGGAAAAAACTGAGCTGATTGGTGGCGCGATCGGTGGCGATGTAGGCCCCAGCCGTGGGCTGGTCGCTGATGGCCACCGCGCTCACGTCCAGATCCCAAGATTTTAAACGCTCCAAATAGTCCCGCCCGTCGTTATCCGCCCCCACCGCCCCAACCACCAAAGGCCTAGCCCCGAGTAGCCACAGGTTATAAGCGATGTTCCCGGCCGTCCCGCCATGAACCCGTTCCACGCTATCCACCAGAAAGCAAAGGTTTAAGCTCGCCAATTTATCGGCCAGGATGTGATCCTGGAAAAAGCCCGGAAACTGGGACAAACGGTCAAAAGCCAAAGAGCCGGAACAAATTATGGTCATAAACCACCTCAAGAGAACAAAAAAAGCCAAAAAGAAATCTAATTTTTAATCAAAAAACATCAAAAATTTATCTTAAACATATGATCAGCTTATTATCGTTAAATATCCATAAACCCCAAAAAACTTAATAAACGTCTTCCTTTCTTTATTAAGACCTTACGCCCAACCAAAGCTGTCAAAGGTCAATCAGGCTTTTAGCGTGGCTAGCTTCCAAAGAACGATAACGGGCGTTGATGGCTCCCATTAAGTTAACGAAAGACCGGGACAACTGTGGTTGAGCCCCAGTGAAAAAAACCAAAGACGCGGCCGAGGTGACCCCGCAGGACTCATTGAGCAAATGGCTCAACGCGAAAAGCTTGTCCGCCTCTATGGCCATATCGCTGACGTCCTGGTGTTGGTGCCGCGTCTCTCCCCAGCCGGTTCGATAAATGACGTCCATGGAACGGATGACCCGAGCGGAAGTGGGTTCCTCAAAATTGAAGGTCACCAGAACTGGCCCCTGAGCTTGAGGCAACCACATGGTCTTAGGGTTTAAGGTGTGAAACTTAATGGGCGGAAATAATCGCGCCAGTTTTTCTAAATACTCGATTAAATATCGCTCGATAAAGGCCGTCCGCTCAGAGTCAATGACCGACACGGTTAAGGCCGGGGAATAAAGCTGATTAGCCACTAACCAAGCCGCGGCCTTGGCCGCGCGGTTAGTTTGGTAAATAACGTTATTTTCGCCCAAATCGTTCGCCTGGCTGATCTCGGTCGACCAATCGTAGACGCGCCACAACTCGTTTTCCCGTCGGAAAACGGCTCGGTTAGACAGATTTTGGCGCAAGATATAGGACGGTAACTGTTCCACCGTCACTTTAGCTCCGCCCTGACGCCCCAAAAGATGGGCGGCCATGGGGGCCAGAACCTCATTTTGGGCGTCCACTTGGCCGGGGAAATGATCCATCAAAGTACTGGCGATGAGCGTGTAACAGCTAAAAAGAAGCTTAATCAGCTCCTGGGCATGGTCAAGTTTGGCGCTATTAGGCCAATTTTCGTAGTTTCGCAGCCAATTCAACTTTTCTTGGCTCCAACGCCAATTTCCCAGCCATTTGGTCAAAACCCGACATTTCGGATCCGTTGGGGAGGCGGCTAGAGACTGGGAACATCCCACCGAACTACCCAAAACTTTTAGAAACGCGGCTTCCTCGACCAGAGTTAATTGTTGCGGGGATAAACTGCGGGAGACAAAATCAATGATCCAATCCACGCTGATGATATAGGGATCCACCGAGGTTTCCGCGTCCAAATGGTTTAAGATCCGCTCTTTGACCACATCGCACAACAAAGGGCTGGCGAAGTTCATCTCCACGGCCTCCAAGATCGGCATGATCTTCAAAAGCCCTTTAAAAGGATTATCCTGCGACTTACAAGTGAGCCACATGGCCGAGGCCAAATATTCCTGAGGCCGCGGTTTGGAAGGAAACCCTAAATCCACGTAAATGGGCGCTTCCTTTTCCCAGTCCAAGGGAGCCAAATCCTTAGCCACCTCGCGGTACTCGGACTCAGGCCGATCCAATGGCCAAAAGCACCACAAGGGTAAACGCCCCCCCACAAATAACATCGTGCGGAACAACTCCTCGATCAGGAGCATCGGGGCCACGTCCCCATCGCGCTTATCACTTAAAGAATTTAAGCGGCCCTCAACCAAGTCGCTTAAATCTATGGGGTAAAAATTGGCCTCGGTCTTATTCTCCCGCATGGCCCATTCGGTCATCACGGCCAGTTTTTCATGAAACATGGCCAGACGCTCACCATTTAAACGGGCCGGGTTATAACAAACCCAATAGTCCAGATCCGATTCCGCCGTTTGCCCCACCGTGCCGGAAGAACCTATGAGAACCAGACATTCCACCACCGGTTGGTTAACCGGCGTTCCCACCCAAGATCCCTGATCCTCAACCTGACCCCTTTTGAGCCAATCTTCGTAAAACAGTAGCCCATGGGGAGCGTTGGGATGATCAAAATAACCGGGCAGCTCAGGGTGGTTGTAATGGAGCAGAGTCGGCGTCAGATCAAACGTCCGCCGGAACCCAGGGGTGGCTAAAGAGCGCAGATCCCGGATCCGGGCGTGGTTGTTCCGAATCTGAAAAGGAAAGGCCTGTTTGAGGGTCGCTTCCTGGACAACCGATTTTGATAAGGTGGGCTCAGTCATAATTAATGTTAAAAACACAGTTTAAAGCGTTTTATGGGTAACCTCCCTGGGCAAAAAAAATAAGAAAACCCTAAAGCTTAAAACCACCTAGCCTCCTGGTTTAAATATTGGCCCATCTAGGCCGCCCCGCCTTCCCTAAAACCACGGGCGAAAAAAAAACGCCTGACCACCGCCACTATATAAGTATAGTTCAGGTGGATAGGGAAAACGCTGACAAACAGCCTCATTTTCCCGCGTTATAGGGCCATGGCCTGGGAACGACGACTTAGGCGACGGGAGCTAGTCATCTGGAATAGATTTTAATTCGCCATATTAAAAAAGTCAACGTGGGATCTTTTAAGAAGGCTTTTCCTCCTTCAAATTGATAAATATTAATACAAAATATCTGAATTAGATAAAAACAATAGATATAAAATATTATTATTATAAATATGATTAATATTTTAATTTTTGTTACATTAATTATAGAGAAAATATATAAAACATGAACGTAAAAATAGACCTTCCCCAAAAACTGTCGCCCGCGTTTTGGCCGAATAACTATCTGAAATTAATATATTTATCGTTCTAATTAAGGGAACGCGGACGCGCTTGTCCCCGGCTTTCACCGGCTTTCATCGGCCAACCGAAGCGACCGGCGCGGTCGGATCCCCAAAAAAAAACTAAAAAATACTTTAGATTTGGCTAAAGTTTCGCGTCAGGTTGTCCGATAAGATAGCTGAGCGGCGACTTGAGGTTTACCTGATAGAAGCTCTCAGATTTATCTCATCTAAACGCCGACAAGGACGAGCGGCGAAAGCATCATGGAGGAAGACCATGGCTTTACTTATCAACCACAATGTCCCAGCCATGAAAGCCGCCCGTAACCTGGGCGTCATCTACGGTAGTCTGGGCAAAAGCGTCGAAAGACTTTCCTCGGGACTAAGGATCAATAACGCCGCCGATGACGCGGCGGGCTTAGCGGCGCGGGAACTAATGCGAGCCGACATCGCGGCCATCAACCAAGGCGCGCGAAACGCCGCGGACGCTTTGAGCTTAGTTCAAACGGCCGACGGGGCTCTGGGGGTCATTGACGCCAAACTAATTCGCATGAAAGAGTTAGCCGAGCAGGCGGCCAACGCCATTTACTCCACTGTCCAACGGGAGATAATCAATTCCGAGTATCAGGCCATGGCCGCGGAGATTGACCGGATCGCCAGCTCCACCAATTTTAATGGCGTCAAACTTCTGGACGGAACCATGAATAGCGTTAACGATGGTCGCGGGCTCATGGTTCATTTTGGGGTCAATAACGTCGCCAATGAGGATTATTACCTCATCCGAACCGACGACGCCAGAGCCACCACCGCCTCGGGACTAAGGATTGGTGGGGACGGCGACAACGACATTTGGAGCGCCGGAACTTACCCTGGCTCGAATATCAATGGCTTGCGAGGTTGCTGCGGCGGCGGATTCACTGGTTTAGATCAAGTGGCTCAAATCTCCAATAAAGGCGGTTTCATGTATGGTTACAATTGGGACGGCCAAAGAAGCGCCGACGCGACGCTTCTTTCCGCCCGATACGTGGCTGGCCGTTATTTTGACGATTCTGGAACCACGTTAGGGGAAATAGTTAATTTAGTTAACGGTGGCACTCAAAGTCGCGTGGGCGTCAAAATAGCCGCCACCCTAACAGCCACCGCGGCCAATTACGTCGCCATCTGCCTAGGCGACGAAGAAGCGTATTATATTGGCTGCTCGGTCACGGCCGCGGCCGGGGCCGGAGCCTCGGATCTCTTTAAACTTGGCGCTGGCACCGCGGTCTCGCTCACCTCAGCCATCAACACCCGTTCCAATAAGTTTTGGGCTATGCTAGAAAATGGCGTAACTTATATTTTCGCTAAAGATCCAGGTAACCATAACGACTGGGAAGCCCAGGAAAAAGGCACCGTTACCACTAGCCTGGCCAATATTAACTTTTTTAATGTGGAAACTGGGCTATCGGCTTCGGCTGGGGCGAAGTTCACCATGGGCGGCCAACATTGGGGCAGGATGGAAGTGAATCAAACCGGCCCTGACGATTTCGCCGTAGCCTTGTTGGGGCGAGACATTGGCGTGGATAAAAATTTATGGATCTTAAATTCTGGCGACACCACCGCTCTAGCCACCTTAACCGGCTTAACCGGCAATAGGACTATTCCTTCGCTCATCCGCTCCGTTTTCACTCAAGTCCAAAACGCCGCGGATGGGCTTTACTCGGGCTCCCACATCCGCACCCAGGAAGCTGGACAAAAGGCCTTGGACGCGGTCAATGAGTCGATTATAAAAAAGGATCAAATCCGAGCCCGATTTGGCTCCATCGCCGAACGCTTGGAATCCACCATTGAAGCCTTAACCATCCAGGCGGAAAACCTTCAGATCGCGGAAAGTCGGATCTCGGACGTGGATGTGGCTACCGAAATGACTGAATTCACTAAAAATAATATCCTGGCCCAAGCCGCCACCGCCATGCTGGCTCAAGCCAACAGTTTATCTTCTTTAGTTCTGAACTTACTCTGATGATTCAATAAACCCGTCCACGCCGCCCCCTTCACGGGGGCGTTGTTATTTTCCTTAGAGCCATCCCCAAAAAGCCCAAAAAAAACGCGGCCAAATAGAGCGGCCAAAAAAAACCAAAAAACGTCAAAAAATATTACCGCTATATATAGTGGCTCATAAACCAAAGCCTACCATATATACATATTATGGAATAAAACCACTCCATACTTAAGGAAAAATCGCTCCTGCCCTATATTTCTGTCCACTAAATTTTTTTGATCTTTAAAAAAACTTCAGATTTGGCTAAAGTTCCACGACAGGTTAGCCGATAAGATATCTGAGCGACAACTTGAGGTTTACCTGACTGTAACGCTCAGATTTACCTCATCTAAGCGCCGAGACGAACGAGCGGTGAACGCGTCCTGGAGGAATGCCATGGCTCTAATAATCAACCACAATGTCCCAGCCATGAAAGCCGCCCGTAACCTGGGCGCCATCTATAACAGTCTAGGCAAGAGCGTCGAGAGGCTTTCTTCGGGCCTAAGGATCAATAACGCCGCCGATGACGCGGCGGGATTAGCGACGCGGGAACTGATGCGAGCCGACATCGCGGCCACTAACCAAGGCGTTCGAAACGCCGCGGACGCTTTGAGCCTAGTTCAAACGGCCGACGGAGCTCTGGGGGTCATTGACGCCAAACTAATTCGCATGAAAGAGTTAGCCGAGCAGGCGGCCAACGCCATTTACTCAACTGTCCAAAGAGAACTAATCAATTCCGAGTATCAGGCCATGGCCGCGGAGATTGACCGGATCGCCAGCTCCACCAATTTTAATGGCGTCAAACTTCTGGACGGAACCATGAACAGCGTTAACAATGGTCGCGGGCTCATGGTGCATTTTGGGGTCAATAACGCCGCCAATGAGGATTATTACTTCATCCGAACCGACGACGCCAGAGCCACCACCGGCTCGGGATTAAGGATTGGCGGGGACGGCGACAACGATATTTGGAGCACGGGAACTTACCCAGGCGCGGACACTGGTGGGTTGCGAGGTTGCTGCGGTGGCGGATTCACTAGTTTAGATCAAGTGGTTCAAATCTCCAATAATGGCGGTTTCATGTATGGTTATAATTGGGACGGCCAAAGAAGCGCCGACGCGGCGCTCCTATCCGCCCGATACTTGGCTGGCCGCTATTTTGACGATTCTGGAACCACGTTAGGGGAACTGGTTAATTTAGTCAACGGCGGCACCCAAAGCCGCGTGGGCGTCCAAATAACCGGCAGCCTAGCGACCACCGGAGCCAACTACACCGCCATCTGCCTAGGTAATGAGGAAGCGTATTATGTTGGCTGCTCGGTCACGGCCGCGGCCGGAGCCGGGGCCACGGATCTCCACAAACTTACCACGGCCACCACGACCTCGATAACTTCGGCCATCAACAACCGTTCCACAAGATTTTGGGCCATGCTAGAGAACGGCGTAATTTATGTTTTCGCTAAAGATCCGGGCAACCATAACGACTGGGAGGCCCAAGAAAAAGGCACCCTGGCCACCACTCTCTCCAGAATTAACTTCATTAATGTGGAAACTGGCCAATCGGCTTCCGCTGGGGCGAAGTTCACCATGGGCGGCCAACATTGGGGCAGGATGGAAGTGAATCAAACCGGCTCCAACGATTTCTCCGTAGCCTTGGTGGGTCAAGATATTGGCGCGGAAAAAGATTTAAGGATCATGAATTCCGCTGACCCAGTTCTAGCCACCTTAACCGGTTTGACCGGCGGAAATAGGACTATGCCTTCACTCCTCCGCGCCGCTTTCACCCAAATCCAAAACGCCGCGGATGGTCTTTACGACGGCTCCCATGTCCGCACCCAAGAAGCCGGTCAAAAGGCCTTGGACGCGGTCAAAGAGTCGATTTTAAAAAAGGATCAAATCCGAGCCCGATTTGGCTCCATCGCCGAACGATTGGAATCCACCATTGAGGCCTTAACCATCCAGGCGGAAAACCTTCAGATCGCGGAAAGCCGAATCTCGGACGTGGACGTGGCCACCGAGATGACTGAATTCACCAAAAATAATGTTCTGGCCCAAGCCGCCACCGCCATGTTGGCCCAAGCCAACAGTTTATCTTCCTTGGTTCTAACTTTGATTCGATAAACTCGCGACGATAAACTGGTGACGATCAATCCAATAAACCCACCTCGCCGCCCCCGTCCCGGGGGCTTTTTTCGCCTACCTTTTTGCCTGATTAGACTTAAAAGATTACGCTTTAACTGTGTAAAACTCAAAAAGCCCGATTAAATCTCTTCACCAACCTATTCTCAACCAATCGCTCGCGCCCCAGATGGCTCCTAAGAGTAGCGATCCTGCCATCAATCAAACTTTGTCCCCCGCGTCAATAAGGCCCGCCAGCGGAAACCCCAAAAAAGACGGTTTTTTAATTTTTCTAGCTAAAAAAAATAATAACACAATATCTAGCCATTTGCTTATTCTAGAGCGCCAATAGCCAAAACAGCTCGTCCGCCACTTCAATATCCGTTGGGAACTGATTCTAGCCAATCCGAAACGTCAAGGGTCTGGAGAATGGATGTCTAGCCGACTAATCAAAGGCCTGGGAT
The DNA here is from genome assembly GCA_031269825.1 of Deltaproteobacteria bacterium. Lineage (GTDB taxonomy): Bacteria > Desulfobacterota > Desulfarculia > Adiutricales > Adiutricaceae > JAIROO01. Next base: position 14,487 of record JAISYP010000005.1, on the reverse strand, counting down.
TGAGGATGTCCAGGAGCGCGATCCTGGATTATTTCGCCAAAACGCGCCAGACGTCATTCTTCTTTCGCCTGGGATTTGATGGGCGGTTGTCCTGGAAATTGAGCTCGCTAAAAATCGTTATCTAGTGGATTTAACCGACAAATTTCCAAAGATGACTCTTTTATCAGCTCCCACCCCCTGATAATTTATGGACGTCTCTTAGGATCGAAGACTTGGGAAATAGCCCCCAGATTAGCCAAAGGCTTACCCTTCGCTAGGCGAATCGCGCGCGCTATTACTTGAGTCTGAATCTTTAACCAAAATGGGCTTGGTAACTTTGGATCAGCTCAATTGTCAATGGCGGGGATTTCACATTTTTTAAACGCCTCACAGTCATTTCGCGAATTAAAATTATCCTGATCAAAAAAAATTTCAAAATAGGAAAAAAACTCTTGACATCTGGTTTGGCGACGATTATTATTTTCCCCAGAAACAATCGCCTTCAAAAAAGACCATTGTTCTGATCCACGCCACAGTCATCTAGATCTGTTATGGGCTTAAAGCTGGCCCCTGAAAATAGCGTTGTTGAAGAATGTGGCAGCTCTATTACCCCTAATATGGTGAAATTATATCCTTTAATTACACCATAATTGAAGATTGAAGGCGAGGCCTTCCTTTGAATGGAGTTTTTAGACTTAAAACCTTAAACAATTACCTTGGTGGCTAGATGGTTGTATAGTTCTTAAATTTCTCCATAACTAATGTTTCGCGCTTAAACCACGGTTGGTCGACGCGGCCAATCCTGGGACTTGGGCTTGGCTCGACTGACGAGGCGCTTGGCTCACCTGACGAGGAGCTCATCGACGCTCGTCATGATCCTTTACTAACAAACACGGCGCAATTGGTTATTTCGTTCTGTTTCACTAGTAAATCATTAAGCCCCACGAATTAACCGGCGAGGCTAGAAGGGCGGAAATTGACTGACGCGCCAACGCGGCTATCTATAGAGAAGGCCCCATACCCTCGCCACTTTACAAGGTCATTATTACACGGCTTAAATATGTTTTTGATTTCGTCTTCCGGTTGTTTATAGTCGGGGATTCTTTTCTGACCGAACGGTTTAAGTAGCGACACATGAAGGAGTGTTACATGAAAGAATGACACATGATAATTTTTACGGCTGAGGAATTTATTTCGAAAGTCGCGCCAGCGATGGAATTAGGGAGGTGGAAGGATGGTATCCGGGGGGATGAACTTAACTATAATCAACGAGGCGGCCAATAAGGCGGATCTTACGTGCCGCGAGGCGTTCCGTGAGGCGGAGCTTAAGTCCCTTGAAGTGGATCTTAAGTGCGGTGAGGCGTTCCGTGAGGCGGATAATAAGTCCTGTGACGCGAATTGTAAGTTTTGTGAGACGGCGCGTGAGTCGGATCGTCAGTTTCGTAAGGTGATGAGTGAGGAGGAGGAGCTTAAACGCCGTAAGGCGTTCCAGGTGACGGATCCTAAGTCCCGTGAGGCGTTCTATGAGGCGGATCTTAAGTTCTTTGAGGCTTTCTGTGAGGCGGAATTTAAGTCCCTTGAGGCGGATCTTAAGTTTCGTAAGGTGACGCTTGAGGCGAATCTTAAACGCCGTGAGGCGCTCCGTGAGGCGGATCTTAAGAGCCGTGAGGCGTTCCGTGAGGCGAATCTTAAACTCTGTAAGAAGGATCTTTAGACCCTTAAGGACTACCCGTGGGACTGATATTAAGTTCCGGGAGACGGTTCTTAAGTTTCGTGAGACGGCTCTAGAACCGTAAAGCGAGTCTTCAGACCTGTGAGGCGGATCTTAAGGCCCGTGAAGCGACCAAAATTCGGTCAATTCTTTCTTGGGCTCTGGCTGATCTAGTCTAAGGAGACTAAGTTGAGTTCCGCAAAAATTTTGGCCATCTAAGCCGAAGCCATAAAAGTCGAAACTGAGGACACAAAACCGGCGGATCCATTGAAATGAATGGGTTCGACCCAGGTCGCCTCACCGCGTTTTTGGCCAGCCCCAAGGCCAAAACGCCGACCATGGCCAGACCTTCTTTTTGATTTTACACCTCTTTAAAATAATCATTAAAATAGCTAATTTCTTTAACTTTTTGGTGTTTAACTTATATATCGCGTGTATTCATATTTTTATTAGTCATATGTGTTTTTATTTATTATAATATATAAAAATATTTTAATATTTTCTATTTTTATTATTATTAGTTATTTTTTTCAGAAGCCAATCAATTTATGGATAACCTTGATAACCTTCTTGATAACCTTATTGTTGTTTAAACGTCTGAAGAATTTCCAACGAAAGTCGCCCTGAACTAAAAAAATTTGATCTCCACCGAAAGCCTTATTAGGCCACGTCTGTTCTCCACCCACCTATAATTTATCAGCGCGGAAAAAAACTCTGGAAATTCCAGTTGTTTTGAGTTAAAATAGATCTTTTGTGAGGCGAGGGGCTCACCGGTTGTTTGGTCATAGACCGGCTTTTTAGGGTTAATTTCTTCTGAATGGATTATTTATGGCTAAAGATACTCTGTTTGATGAAATCTTTGAAGACATCAACATTGAAGATGAGATAAAAAACTCATACCTTGATTACGCGATGAGCGTGATCATCGGTCGAGCCCTACCTGACGCCCGCGATGGCCTCAAACCGGTTCACCGCCGGGTTTTGTTCGCCATGAACGAACTCGGTAACGACTACAACCGCCCCCACATCAAATCGGCCAAGGTGGTCGGTAACGTGGTCGGTAACTACCACCCCCATGGCGATCAAGCTGTCTACGACACTTTAGTGCGCCTGGCCCAGAATTTTTCCATGCGCTACCCTTTGGTCGATGGCCAGGGGAACTTCGGCTCCGTGGATGGCGACCCGGCCGCGGCCATGCGTTACACCGAGGCGCGTTTATCCAAACTCGCCCACGAATACATGGGCGATCTGGACAAAAAGACCGTCGATTTCACGCCCAACTACGATGGTTCCATGGAAGAGCCACAGGTCATGCCCACCCGAGCGCCTGGCCTATTAATCAATGGCTCAGCTGGTATCGCCGTGGGTATGGCCACCAACATCCCGCCCCACAACCTAGGCGAGGTCTTAAACGCCTTAACCGCCCTGATCGATAACCCAGGGATAACCATCGCCGAGCTCACGCGCCACGTTCCAGGCCCTGATTTTCCGACCGGCGGCTTTATTCTAGGTCGCGACGGCATTCGGGAAGCTTACGAGACTGGTAAAGGCATCATCCGTATCCGGGCCAAAGCCGAGCTAGACTTTCTGGAAAACAAACGCGCGGCCATTATTGTGACGGAATTGCCCTACCAAGTGAACAAAGCCAAGCTCGTGGAGACGATTGGGGAACTGATCTCGGAAAAGAAGCTCGAGGGCATCCAAGAAATCCGCGACGAGAGCGACCGCGAAGGCATGCGGGTGGTCATAGAAATTCGCTCCTCCCAGACCAACATGGCTGACACCATTCTCAACAAGCTTTACCGTATGACCCAAATGGAAATCAGCTTTGGGATCATCATGTTGGCCATCGTCAACCAGACTCCGCGGATCTTAACTCTTAAAGAGGCCCTGCTCCATTTCATTGACCACCGCCGCGACGTGGTGACCAGGCGAACCAAGTTTTTGTTGGCCAAATCCGAGGCCAGGGGCCATATTCTGGAAGGGTTACGACTGGCCTTGGCCCATATCGACGAAATTATCGCCCTGATTCGTCAAAGTAAAAACCCCCAGGAAGCCAAATCCGGGCTCATAGCCCGTTTTGGTTTTTCCGACCTCCAAGCCCAGGCCATTTTAGATTTACGGCTCCATAGGTTGACCCAGTTGGAAGGGGTCTCCATTGACGATGAACTGGCCTCGGTCATGAAAGACATTGAGTGGTACCGCTCCATTCTGGGCTCGGAAATGAAGCTGAACCAAGTCATCAAAGACGAGTTCTTGGCCTTAAAAAGCGAGTTTAACGATCCCCGGCGGACGGAAATCACCGACACTGGCCCCACCAACTATAATCCTGAGGATTACATCGTTGACGAGGAAATGGTGGTGACCATCAGCCACGGCGGCTACATCAAAAGGACAGCCGCTTCCGTCTACCGCACCCAAAGACGTGGGGGCAAAGGCGTGGCGGCGGCGGCCAAAAAAGACGACGACTTTGTGGAAAAGATGTTCGTGGCCTCGGCCCACACTAATCTATTGTTCTTCACCAACCGGGGGCGCCTATACTGGTTGAAGGTCTACGAGGTGCCGGACGCCAGCCGCACCTCTAAAGGCAAAGCCATGATCAATGTTCTGCCCATGTCCGATGGGGAGAAGGTCACCGCGGTTCTGCCCATCAATGATCTCGCCGAAAAAGACCGATTTGTCGTCATGGCCACCCGCGCCGGGATCGTCAAAAAAGTGGATCTATCGGCCTTCCAAAACCCCAGGCGCAAAGGCATCATCGCTATCACTTTAAAAGACGATGAAGACGAGCTAGTCTCCGTGGCCCTCACCGATGGCCAAAACACCGTCGTTATGTCCACTCGCAATGGCAAGGCCATTTGCTTTAAAGAAAGCGACATCCGCTCCATGGGCCGCTCGGCCGCTGGGGTTAAGGGCATCTCCTTGACCAAGGGCGATAAAGTGGTGGCCATGGAAGTCATTTCCCAGGATCGTCATGAGGAATTAATGACCGTCACCGAGTCTGGGATTGGCAAAAGAACCCCCGCCACCGAGTACACTCTCCAAGCCCGAGGCGGTCAAGGCAACGCCACCATCAAGACCAATAGCGGCGTGGTGGGCGTCTTTAAAGTCGAAGACCATGACAAACTTATGCTCATCACTCAGACCGGGCGCCTGATTTCCTTTAAGGTCTCGGAAGTCAACTCCCAGCATCGCCTAACCCGAGGCGTTAAACTGATTATCTTAAACGAGGGGGAGATTGTCGTGGACGTGGCCCGGCATGGGGAAAAGGACGATGACGCCGAACAGGATAATAACCCACAACCTTAACCACTAAAACCTTAACCACCTCGGCCGTCGCGCCCTAAGCGACTTAACTAGCCGCGCTCCAATTCTTTTTTTAAGAATTGGGCCGCGGCTTTTTTAGCTTTTTTTGGCCATGACTCATCAGCGCGGGCGACGTTGGCTGGGGCGGCGTGGCCAGGGTTGGCGTTTTAACCACTTTTTTGTTTTAGGTTAGCTAAAGATCAAATAAAAAGGAAGCTTGTTGGAGAATAATTAATCTGGTTAGCGCACGATTATGACTAATAAATTTTTAATAGTCTGACAAATCAAATAATAAAGACTACTATTTGACCTAATTGCCATATTTTCAATACTTTTTCTTAAACCTTCGCCTAAAAAACTTTCCTCGCCAACATCGCCAACAACAACACAATTCTTAAGCCTTCCGTCGCCTCCCCTTCGCGCTCCCTATCGCGACCCTAGACGCGGCCCACCAAACGACGATAGAGGCAAGCCAAGGCCAAAAAAGCTAGCCCCGTTAACACCACCGTGGCTCCGGCCGAAGCGTTGATCCCTGGCTGGAAAGAGATCCACAGGCCCAGTTGCCCAGAGACAATGGAAAATAACAACGCCAACCAAAAAAAGGAACCACCGGTTTTAGCCAAAATCCGCCCCGTGGCCGCTGGCGTCACCAATAGAGCCGTGGCCAACAGAACGCCCACGGCCTGAACGGCCAACACCGAAACCACGGCCAAAAAAACCCCAAACAGATAATCGACCCAAGCCCGGCCAACCAAACCCGTTGGAAAAACGGAAGACAAAATCAATCGGTTGTAATGAAAAGCGAAAATGGCGAAAGCCAAAACGTCTAACCCAAAAAGGGCCAAGATCTCCGTGTCCCCCAAGGTCAGGATGTCGCCCATTAACCAGCGGGTTAGACCGGCCGCGTTACGCGGATTACGACTGATCAGGGCCAGTCCCAAAGCCACGGCCCCGGAAAAGACTAAAGCCAAAGAAGTGTCCGAGGAAATCTTGGCCCGACGGGTCAAAAAAACAATAAACAGCCCCAGGGCCACCCCAAAAAGGATCACCGCGATCCGCGGATCTAACCCCACCACTAACCCCAAGGCCAAACCGGCCAAAGCCGAATGCCCCACCGTGTCCGGGAAAAAAGCCATGCGTCGACTGATGGCCAACGCCCCGGCCCCAGAGACAGCCAGGGACAAGAGAAATAAGCCCACCATGGCCCGACGCATGAACATGGGCTCATAAACCACTGACAACAAATCGTAGACGGTCTCTAATGACAACATGACGGGGGCGCGGGCGCCACTTCCGGTTCCGTCTGGTGGGAACCAAAGATGAGTCCTTGATGGAGCCCAAATGTGGCCGATAAAGTGGCGGGCTGGAAAATCTTCTCGGGCGGGCCCTGTTCCACCACGCGCCGATTAAGACAAATAACCCAATCGCCATGGGCTCGAGCGGTGGCTAAATCATGACTAACCATAATGACGGTAAAGCAAGATTTAAAGCCTTCCAATAGCTCGCATAAAAGCTGTTCCCCGTAGACATCCACGCCGGTGGCCGGTTCGTCTAAAACTAAAATATCGGGATCCGTCAACAACGCCGAGGCCAGAAGAACTTTTTGGGTCTCGCCCCCGGATAGCCCCCCCAAAGGTTTGCCGCCTAAGGCGCCGGCCTTAACCAAATCCAAAGCGGCTTTCACCCGCCGGCGAATCACCCCGCTCAACCCCAACCAAATAGGTCGACGAGTTAACCCTAAAGCCAAAAACTCATTCGCGGTTAACGGCAAATACCGATCAAAATCCGATCTCTGGGGCACGTAACCGATTCTGGGTCTGGGTGGATCAAAAACGATCCGCCCCTCATAAGGAATTTGACCTAACAGGCAGTGGATCAGAGTGCTCTTGCCGCCGCCATTGGGACCGATGATGATGGTCTGACGGCCTTTGGGAACCTGGGCCGACACCTCACGGAGGATCTCAAACTCGCCAAAGCTAGCCCCCACCCCAAACATTTCCACCGCTATGGCCGGGGAACTGGGCGACTTTTCTGGGGGCATGGCCTGGCTACTTTTTTCCAACATGATTTCCTAAGAGACCAGTTTTCTACGCTCGTAATTTCCAAAAGATTTAAACGGATTTTAAACCATTCCCAAAGAGACTTTAAGGAAAATAGTTGGGGAGAGATTTCTTTAACTCTAAAAATCTATCAATTTCCCGACGGGCTCGGATTCGGTGGCGACTGATTAGCTGGGAAAAGCTCGGTCAACATAATCAGGTTAGCTCGAATGACCCGCTGATAATAATCAATCTCCGGTTCCTGGGGCCCAGCGGTCACGGGATCCACCACCGCGGCGCGCGAACGACCTTCCGCGGCCAAAGTTCGAGCTAAATCCAGATCCGACTCTGGCTCCACTAATATCGCGCTAATACCGCCCGAACGAACCATTTTGGCCAAGGCTTCCAAGCGAGCGGCCGAAGGCGGGGTCTCCGGAATGGGCTCAATATCGGCTAAAACGACTAACCCCAAATCCTGAGCCAAATAGTCCATAAACCCATGCGAAACGATAATCCGATACCCCGAGCGACTTTCTTTAAATGATTGAACAAAATGGTTCAGGTAATCCATATCCGCCTGGAAAGCGATCTGTCGTTCCTGATAATAGACCGAGCCTTCGGGATCGGCTTTAGCCAAACCTTGGGCGATGTTATTAGCCATCAGCGCGGCCAACTTCGGCGAGGAAAAGATATGGGGGTTGGGCGCCAGAGGATTTTGGTCGCTCGAGGCTTTTTGATCACCTAGATCCAGGCGTCCCCAGGTGAGCGGCAAGGTCGGCGCGCCAACGCTGGCGTCAATGACCACCAGATCTTTAGAGGCCACTTTTAAAGCGCGATCCAAATAGGCTTCTAAACCCAAGCCGTTCTTAATCAGGATCCGGGCTTGGGAGAGCCGTTCCAGATCCCGGGCCTGGGGAGCGAACTCGTGGGGACAACCCGTGGCTGGGTTAGTTAAAAGCTCAACGTTAAAAAAATCCCGCCCTTGAGTTAAATAACGGGTAAAAAGCCAGACCGGATAACTGGCGGTCAAGAGCCTAGGCCCAGCCCAGGCGACCTCCAGCCAGAAAAAAGCTAGCGCGATAAAAAGGGCCGAAAAAAGAACTTTATAGGCTTTTTTCGGCCCTAAACGCTTCCCCTCGGAATTAGCGTGGTTGGGCATCCCGCACTTCCCTAAGAATCTTCGCCGCCGGGGCCGCGCTGGGAATAATCCGCAGCTGTTGGGTCTGGTCGGCCGGTAGTAAGTTACGCGCGAAGGAGCCCCGGGTCATATCGGCGGGTGGCCGGGTGGACGAGGCTGGTCGAGGCGGCGCGCCCATGGGGGTGGCTGGTTTGGCGACCACGGGCGTGGCCACGGACGTAGTGGCCACTGACGTGGGCGGAGGCGCCGGCGCGGGGGCTGGAATGACGGTTCGCTCAACCCTAGCCTCTTTGATTTGGGGTAGCTCGGCTCGGGACATCATGGCGTGGGTGATGGCCCCTTGACCATTGCCCCCGGCCGCGGCCGGTTTTAAGCCCTCGTTCTTTTTGGCGGCCAAACGCGATAAAGCCGAGGGTTTGGAGCCGGTGGCCACTAATCCCCCGCCTTTGGGAGCGCTGGCGATGGGACGAGAGCCAGTGGAAAAATTTCCCGCCGCGCCAATGGAGGAGGTCAGTTGGTTGACGTAGGTGCGCTCCAACTCAATCCGGTTTTGCATTAACTCGGAAAGGCGATTGCCGGACTCGTTTAGCCTCAAAACCAAGGCGCCGATGATTTGTTTGGAAATATCAGGGTAGTTCTCCAGAACCTCCCCCAGTTTATCGCCTGGGAAGACTTTAACGATGCTGCGGCCTTGGCTTTTAATAGTGGCGCTCCGACGGGAACCAACCAGGGAACTCATTTCCCCAAAATAGGTGTGCGATTGCGAAATCTCGGCGATGAGGTTCTGGCCTTTGTAAACTTCCAAGCAGCCTTGGATAAGGCGATAGAAGGCGGTGTCGGTGTTGCCTTCCTTGATGATGACATCGCCGTTCTCGAAGACCTGCTCGTCTGGGTTCAAAAGGTAATGGGGCAGGCTCTCCTTCTGGATGACCGTCTTCTCTAGAACTTGGTCTAAAGTGGTCATCCCTTGCTGAGCCTTTAGTAACCCATCTTGACGTAAAGTCAACATGCCTTCCTTCAGAGCGATCTTCCGTAACTGACCTTCCGGGACTTTGGAGGCGATAGCGTCGGAGAGGATGGGCGTGTTTTCCATAACCTCAAAAACCCCCAGCCGACCCTTGTAGCCCGTGCCCTTGCAAGTGGGGCAACCGCGCCCCTCAAAAAGCTGAACCGTGGTGACTTCCTTGGAATCGAAACCCGCCTCGACCAATTTATTTAAAGGTAACTTATTGGCCGTATGGCGACAATTGGGACAAACCCGTCGCAACAGGCGCTGGGCCGAGCAAACCACCAAAGCCGCGGCCACGTTAAAGGGAGCCACGCCCATGTCCACTAAACGGGTGACCGTGGAGGGGGCGTCGTTGGTGTGGAGCGTGCTCAAAACCAAGTGGCCGGTCATGGCCGCTTCCACCGCGATTTCACCAGTCTCGATATCCCGAATCTCGCCAATCATGCAGATGTCTGGATCCTGGCGCAAGAAAGCTTTAAGGGCTTTAGCGAAAGTCATGCCCGCTTCTTTAACCACGTTGACTTGGTTTACCCCAGGAAAGTTAAACTCCACCGGATCCTCGGCGGTGAGGATTTTAACGTCATCGGTGTTCCTTAAGTTCAAGGTGGAGTAAAGCGTGACGGTCTTGCCGCTACCGGTGGGCCCGGTGACCAACAATAAGCCATTGGGTCGATAGGCGGCGCGCATGAACTGATCCAGATTTTTCTCGGTAAACCCCAATTTGGTCATATCGACGTTTAAGCCGGATTTATCCAAAATACGCAAAACCACCGATTCGCCAAAAAGGGTCGGCAAGGACGACACGCGAAAATCGATTTCCTTGTTTTTGCCCAGGCGCAATTTGATGCGGCCGTCCTGCGGCACGCGGCGCTCGGTGATGTCCAGGCTAGCCATGATCTTTAAGCGCGCGATGAGGGCGTTACGGATTTCTAGGGGCAGACGCGTGTGTTTGTAAAGGGAGCCATCCATGCGATAGCGGACGTAGAATTGTTTCTCAAAGGGCTCAATATGGATATCCGAGACCCCGGATTGAACCGCCTGGATGAGGATCTGGTTGGCCAGATTGATGATGGCGCTGTTTTCCGCCGAATAGCTGTCGCTGGAGATATCCTCTTCTTTGGTTTCGCCAAAGGAGAAATCATCCAGGGCGTCGGAAATGAGAGCCCCCAGGTTATCGACCGTGACTGGCCCGACGTCCTCCACCGCCGCGTTGGGATCCAAGGGAGCTAAAAAGGCCGCGGCTTCCTCTTCGCTGATCTTGTAATGAGTCTTGAAAGCCCCAATCAGATCTTTTTCCGTGGTCACGGCCGGAACCACTTGGCACTTGGTTAAACTAGTTAGCTCCTCGACCACTTTGTTATTGGTGGGCTCGAGCATGGCCATCATGACCTTGTTGTCCTTAGCCTGATAGGGGATGACCATGAACTTTTTGGCCACGTCGTAGGGCACTAAAGCCAGAACCGGTGGGAGGATCTCACGTTCGGAGAGGTTAACCATGGGGTAACTGTACTGGCGAGACAAAACGCTGGCGATAGTGTTGTTCTCCACGTAACCTTTCCGCATCAGGAAACGGGACAACATTTCTTTGGGGTGACCCGAAAGCCATTTAATGGCTTCCTCCAGATGGCCGCGGGTGATTTGCCCGGCCTTCAATAGATATTCCCCAAGAATCAACTTATAATTGTCTGAGCCATGATCCTTAACTGTGCCCGACAACGTGGACCGGCGTCGAGATATCTCCGCCATGGGCGCCTCCAAACCGATTAACCAAAAAACAAACTAATATATGGACAAAACAAGCGTAAATTGTTAAAACAAGAAGAAAAATAGGTTCCGCGGACTAAAGCCTTAAGAGTTAGGGGGAATAAAACAGCCACTTCCTTAATACTCATTATACAGAATATCCCGGTTATTTCAAGGGAAATCTAGTCTTGTTCAACCAAATGGGGAAAATATTTTGGCTCGCGAGCGAGCCCAAATCCTTCGCCCTAGCCTAATAAACAAAGAGCCGAACAAAATCGACTCTTGATAAAGGCTCGTCTAAAACCAAAAACAACAAATAACGCGTGAATAAACTTATTAAATCAATAAGTTAAATGTCAAGATTTGATTTGTTTTTTACGCGTTATTTTTTCCCCTAGCGCTACCAGACATATTTTGTTAAAATATAACTTTTATAACGCTAGTTTTTATATTTTTGTTTTCACAACTCTATATTTTACAATTGTAGTCTTTACAATTGTATCTTTACAATTAAAGTTTTTACCACTTTAATTTTTCCAACCCATAAGGAAGACAATTTTGGCCAAATCCAGCCATCGTTTTGTTTGCCGCCAATGTGGCCATCAGGCCGCCGGTTGGCTGGGTCGGTGCCCAGCCTGTCAAACTTGGGACAGTTTCGAGACCATGGCTAGCCCAGCTAGCCAAAACAAATCCGTCGGAACCGATGTCCTAACCCTGTCCCAGGTGCCGGTCGAGGAGACGACCCGATTGACCACGGGACTAACCGAATTGGATCGAGTTCTCGGGGGCGGCCTCACCCCAGGCGGGGTGGTTCTGTTGTCTGGGGAGCCCGGGGTGGGCAAATCAACTCTATTACTGGCGGCCGCGGCTGGTTTAGCTGAGCGGGGACGCCGGCTTTTATACGTGACGGGCGAGGAATCGGCCGCCCAAGCGCGGTTGCGGGCGGAGCGCTTAAACCTCGACCTAGAATCGCTCCACGTTCTGGCCGAAACCGAAGTTTCGGCCATCATTGAAAAAGCCCAATCCGGCCCCTGGGACGCCCTGGCCGTGGATTCGATCCAGACGCTGCGCGTTAGCGAACTTGGCGGCCAGGCGGGCGGCCCTAACCAAATCCGAGAATCGGCGGCTCGACTGACTAACCTAGCCAAGGCCAAGGGCTGGCCCTTATGGTTAGTGGGCCATATCACTAAAGATGGCCAAATAGCTGGGCCAAAGCTTTTGGAACATTTGGTGGACACGGTCTTGTATTTTGAGGGCGAAAGGGATCGGCCGCTAAGAATTTTACGATCCTTTAAAAACCGCTTTGGCTCGGTCAACGAAACCGGGATTTTTGAAATGACGGGCGCGGGGCTAGGCGAAGTCCAAAATCCCTCGGCCATCTTCTTGGCGGAAAGACCACGCGGAGCCTCGGGCTCAGTCGTCGCGCCAATCCTGGAAGGTCGCCGGCCATTATTGATGGAAATTCAAGCCCTGGTCAGTCCGAGTTCGCTCGCCATGCCCCGCCGCCAATCCCTGGGCGTGGATCCAGCCCGAGTCAGTCTGTTGGCCGCGGTTTTAGAAAAAAAAGCCCGCTTAAAACTGTACGACCGAGACATTTTCATCAATGTGGCCGGTGGGGCCAAAATCTCCGAGCCCGCCGCGGATCTAGCTATCGTGGCCGCCCTGGCCTCTAGCTGGTTGGACAAAGCTCTCCCTATGGATTTAGTAGTCGTGGGCGAAGTTGGCCTAGCTGGGGAAGTTCGGAGTTCAGGCCGACTAACCGAGCGACTTAAGGAAGCCGCTCGATTGGGTTTCAAAAAAGCCGTGGCCCCGACCGCGGAGAGTGAGACCATCAAGGTTAAAGGCCTCACCGTCAACGGGGTTAGTAGCGTCTCGGAGCTATTGGTCAGCCAGCTGGGACTAGCTCAACCGCGCGCGGGGAGCGCGCGACCGAAGAACGACGACGATTAACCAACTCAAAATAACGGCCGTCGGAAACCCAGGCGAGGGCGGATCTAAAGAACTTTTAGGTTTCGCTTAAGCGTTGTTCGCCGCTTCTTTCTTTTCCACGGGCTTTTCCACGTGAGCCGCGGCGATCACCGCGTCAATCTCCTCCATGGACATCTGGTCAATGCCGTTTTTGGCCACGCTGGCGGAAGCGTTATCCTTTGAAGCGTTGTCCTTAGGCGCGTTGCCTTTTAACGCGTTGTCCTTGGGCGTGTTGTCTTTTGACGCGTTGTCCTTGGGCGCGTTGTCTTTTGACGTGTTGTCTTTTGATGCGTTCAATTTCTTTAACGCCGGGGACAAACTTTCGTTTTCCCTCAAAGAGATTTCAAACGGTATCTTTTTCTCCCTAACCGCTTGATGGACGAACACGGAAATCGCGGTGGGCAGGTTCAACCCAAGCGCGTCAAAAAGCCGCGCCGCCTGGTCAAACAATTCCGGATCGAATTGAATGGTCAAACTTTTTTTCTCGGACATCGAAAACCTCGTTATTGGTCAATCGCGCCTGACCCTCGCCTAAAACTTTAACTCGCTGATTGACGCGGCCAAGCCGATTTATCCAGCGAAAATTAGATCCCAAAAGTAAAGACCCAACCGCTTATGTTTAGATATAGCGGGCCTTAAGGCCTGGTTTAGTTAATTTTATCCCTAAGCGTTTTGTCAATATCATTAAAAGGATTAAGACGAAGGAACGCGATTAAGGAGCGAGACGAAGCGCGAGGCGTCGCGTTTAAACTAGCCAATTTTAGCGACAAATCACGCGTTCCAGATATCCAAATTCTTCTATATAACAAATTCACGCCTAAAACAAGGTCTCCATCAATACATATTCTTCATATATCGCTTTCTTTCAATTAAGAATAAGATCGCGATAACGGATGGCGATTGGTCATTAAAGATGGAAAAATTTCTGACCGCTTAAGGGAAGAACGCCACCGCCTGGGAGGTCAAGCTCTGATTCCGCGCGTCAAAAACTGTTTCACTTTTCCAACAATTCCCAGTCAAAAAGTTTGAACCACCCCTTCCCCAAAAGCCAATAAAAAATCTATTCTTACGTCATAACAATAAAATAATGATAGTAAGATAATAGATATATTATTTACAACACAACCTACTAAAAACAAAACAAAACAAAAACGCGAACAAAGCTAAGTATAACTATCTAATTTCTGGGTCACGCGTGGTTTCAAAAATTAAACGGTTTAAGTGGTTTTACTCAAAACTTTTTTAAATGTCAAGAAGAAATCTTAATAAATCGTTCGTATCCGTTCAGGGCCTCCTCCTTCTATTAGGGTTTGAGGCTAGTGACAGGCATCCATGACTCTTTCCGAGATAGACATCTGACTTTCAGCCAAACGGTATCATGGGGGAGTAAACTTCTAACCCCCCTCATCCGTTCCCTCAAAATATTGGGTAAAGCGGTCGACCCTACCTTTGAAGCTACCTTCGATTTGGTCTCTTACCCTCCCAACTGGATCCCCTTCTTCCCATTAAAAATAAATTTCGAAATTATTGATGAAATCTGACTTATCTGGTATATTAGTTCTCGTGACCACTACAAACCTTAAAGATTACTTCG
>JAISYP010000003.1 GCA_031269825.1 Deltaproteobacteria bacterium | reverse complement strand
AAAGAGATACAAAACGGTAAACTCTAAACGCTGAAGCGGGTAGTTGAACCGCCGGATGCCGAACGGCATGTCCTTGGTGGTGTGGGAGGGGGCGGGGAGAACCCGCCCTCTACCCGATTAATCTTTCTAAAACTAAAGGTCTGTTCGCTAGAAGTTATAATTTCGCGCGGCGATTGTCAATAAGATGATCGGGCGTGGCTGGTCTGGCTTAGGGAGCGATGTTGATATCGTCACTCATGACTGACATGGGTAAGGAAAAGCCAGTGTTAAAAACTTCGCGCCAGGAGATGACGTTGTCGCTAATCTTTTGATCCGTGGCTACGCCCACGTCAAAAATACTGTTTTCCGTGGTCGAGGCGCGCGCGATGACCGTGTCCCCCAAAATGACTAGCGAGGCCGCCGAAGGTTGGCCAGAGCCAGTGGAAACCCCACCTACGATGGACAAGGGCGTGTCTGGATTGGGCATCGTGGTCGAGTCGGACGTTTTAAAACCCCGGGCGAGATTGGGCGATGGTAAACCCGTGAAGGGGTCTAGGACGTACATATAACCTTGCCCATAATCGCCGCAAGACTCGGCTTTGGGCTCATAAGTGGTGATGGCTAGTAAGGAGCGACCGGCCCCAACGTTGGTGATCCGGGCTGGGGTGGTGGCGATCTCATGAGAGGTCGTCCCAAGTAAAGTGGTGGATAAGTTAAAAAGCCGTTTGTAACCCAAAACCGAGTCGTTTTGGAGACGGGACGTTAGGGCGTTGTAATTATAAACATTAAAGGCTTGGGGCAAACCCGAGATCGCCCCGGAGTCATAGACCGTGGCGTTGGAGACATCCAAAAGAGTTCCCAGTTCCGAGGTTCGGTTGGCGAAAGTGAGACGGCCGTTGGCGCCTAATTTCTCTTTCACGCCAAAAAGGTATTGCTGATGGTTTTCAGCGCAGGCCGTGGTGGGCGATTGGGAGCAGGGGAGGATGTCATTGATCCCCCACATGCGGCCGGTTCCAAAAATTACCCACAGATTGCCGTTGGGATCCAAAGAGGAGTTGACCGCCCCAGTGACCGGGCGATCCACGGAGACGAATTGTTTAAGGCTCCACTGGTTGACCGGCAAGGGGGCGCCATCCAAGTCGACCATCTGGAGGCGGTAGACGCCGCCTTTATCTAAGCAGGCGCTATCGCGGCTAATGGTCTGGCCGTAATAAATGACCTCATCGTTCCAGGCGCCGTTGGTGGAGCGCTTTAAAGAAATGGGCGTGTAAGGGTCATTAAAGAAGCTGTTGGGCTCTGGGGCGGTTAAGGTTTTTTCTAAATAACCATCATTGGCCCTTAAAATAAACAGTCTAGCGTTTTGAGAGCTTTGGCCTTCATAGGGCGATTTACTGCCGAACTCTAGAACCCCAGTCGCGCTGTTGGCGAAATCCGTGGCCGGGCCACTGGCTAGAACCACGAGCCATCTATTGCCACTAGTGACCACGGCGGGCAAACCCACCGATAAGCCCAGTTCTTGGGCCGAGAAACGCCACAATAACTTCGGCGTGGAGTTAGGGTCAGTGACGTCTAAGGCGAAAACCTCGGAGAACTGGTTTTTCGGGGTGTTGGGCGTGGAACTTGGCGTCTCAATGGCCCGTCCACCTAAACGTAAGCCGCAGATGAGGATGGTCTTCCAACTATCCCCCACTTTGATGTCCGCGATCAAAGGTTTCATGTCCACGTAATAAGAATGGATATAACCAGGATCAGCCAGCCACTGCAGGTGAGGCAAAACCGCGCTCGGGATCAGAGCCCAAAGCTCTTGGCCCAGGTCGCCGCTGGAGTAACCAACTTGCCCAGTGGCCAATGAGCCAAAATGGCCCATGTCAATGGCGTGCAGGAAGCCATCGTTGCTTCCAAAATAGGCCACTTGACGCCTTGCGCCCATGGCGCTTTTAAAAAGGGCGTAGGATTTATCGTTATACAGATGGTCATAATTAAAAGGCGGTTGGCCCACGATAACGGGTTTGGAGTTAATGATATCGCCCAGACGCCAAACGACGCTAGTTCCCGGGCTCCACGGATTATCCACGGTTCGGGAGCGCCACTGCCATTCGGGGATGTCATCGCCGCGGATGTACTTGATCAATTGACTGGTGGCCGCGTCTTTGGTGAAGGAATTGGGCGTTGGGTGCGGCAAAATAGTCTTGTAATTATCGTGCAGCAAGAATTTCCTCAGCTCCGGCAAAGATAGCGCGTCGTTTTCGAAAAGCCTTACGTCTTTAGCGTCTGGGTGGATATAGTAGATTTTCCGGCTGGCCGCCGTTGTTAAGCTGACTAGTTTCTTGCCCGCGTCCCATAAGGCTTTTAACTCATGGATGTTACTTACGACGGATTTATTTAAAACTTCGTTTCTAGCGTTAATCTGGCAACGGGTGATGGCGGCTCCCATGACATAGCAATCCGGCGCCGGATTGGGCGTGGTCTTAACGGAAGTGAAAGTGACCACTGGGTCGTTGTCATCTAAGTAATTGGGGGAGGTTCCCGAGTCTTCCCTTAAATTACCCCATCTGTCCACAAACAAAGCGTAGACCGTGCCCACCCAATTGACGGTCTGGGTGGAATCTTTGGGGTTGACGTACATGGGGTAGAAAGCCGTTTGGATGGAAATACCGCCGTTTAAGACGGTGTTGATCGAGGCCGAGGTGGCCGTGCCCGTGGAGACTGACCGAGCGATGTCATTAAAGGCCGCTTCTAGTTTGGCCGGCAACTCGGTGATGTTGGTGGCTTGGAAATAATTGCGCGGATTGCCATCTTCCCCTTCCCATTCGCCCGGGTCGGGTAGGCCATTGAAATTAAGATCTTGGAAACCACCGTACTTAGCGGCTAAATACAAAGGATTGGGCAGAAAGGAACCCGCCAGATCCGCCGAGTTAGCGAACTGGAAAGTTCTCGTTACCGCCTCGGATTCGGGGTCGCCCGTATTGGATTCCGTGGAGGTGCCGAAAGCGGTGAGGCATTTGGTTCCTTTATGAGAGCTAGAGTCTACGCCATAACCTTTGGGCCAGTCGCAGGTGGGCGGCGTCCCATAAGTGGCCACCCCACTTTTGTGACCCACGTCCATATAAGTGCCGTCATGGGTGGAGCCGCTGACACTGTAACCAGTGGCGACGTTTTGGCTTGTGGAGCTGTTGGTTTTCCAGGATTTGATGGTCAGTCCCACGACTTCGGACGGGGAGATGGAAAAGACGCCGTCGTCTTGGGATTTAAATTTGTAATAGGTGGCGTTGTTTTGTTTTAGAGCCCCAGAAGATTTCGCGTTCTTGGAATAGTTAACCCCGCTAGCGGCGTTTTTGTTGGCGGAGTCTTCGGTCACCAGATCGATGGTGTGTTCCATTAAGATATCCATATCCCAGTCCGAGTAGGGCCAAGTGGAATCGGGATTGAAACCGATCGCGGAATCTTCGTAGTTGACCTTGATCTTCACATGATAGGGCATGCCCTTGGAGTCAACCCACCATTCCAGAATGTAATAATTTAAAAAACTTAAAATGCGGCCCTGGGAATTGTAGGGGCTTTGTTGGCTCATGGAAGACGGTAGGATGGTGATCTTTTTGACTTCCCGGCCGGTGGAGTCGGTGATGGGAAAATCCAGAGCCGGAAAAGTGCCGCTCATGGTCACCGAGTAGACGTCTAGGCCCATCTCGCGATCGGCCAGCCCGAAGTTATGGGTGTGGGCGAAGTAGGCCACCGCCGCCGCGCTATAGGAGCCCTCAAAACCCGGCCGATAGGGGCAGAGGCCGCGCACGTCGTTTAAGGAATTCAATAATTTAGGATGGCAGTTGTCAGTTTTGGCTTTGGCGTAATAATAAGTTTGGCCCTGGTTAAATTTTTCGATCTTGGTGATATTATCGAGATAAATTTTCATGTTGAAATTAGGAAAAGCCGTGGGGTTCTTAATGGTGGATAGAACGCTGGATTTTAGATCCCCATCGCCAGAATTAACGGCGGTGTCTCCATCGGCGTCGCTATCCATTTCGCTAATGAGTAAAATAATGGGCTTGGAGCATTCGCCAGCCGTTAGAGTTGGGGGTTTGTCCCAGGTTTTTAAGTAAGGGGCGACCTTGGTAAAGAAATAGTTATATTTATTGTAGTTATACTCGGCCGTGGGCACAAATTGCGCCGTGGGTTTGAGGGCGACTTTACCACTGAGACTAGCGAAATAACGCGCCCCCTCGTAGAGCATTTCTCCGGTGGGGTTGCCCCAACTGACGGCGTTGTCATACTTTTGGCCCGTCGTGACGTCGGTTCCGCTACGCAAGGTGTTGGCGGCGATGGCGAAAGTGTCGAGGGAGGAAATTATCCCGCCACTGATGATCTGGCCAGTCTGAAGATTAACGGATTTATTCAAATGGTCAATGTGGTTGCGTAATACCCCTCCCTCTAAACGCGTGGAGTCATATTTAAGAGCCGAGCCTACTTTTGAGGTGTTGTCGTAATAGCTGCCGGAGAGAAGCCCAAAATACATGTCCCCGTTTTCGCCGTTTTTCTGTAATAAACCCACCGGCTTAAAGGAGCCATTGGGATATTCTCGGCAATCCTCGTTCGCCCCAAAGTTATTTTTTTCGCAAACTTTGACGCGCGCGCTAAGGGAGCGGATGGCGGCGTTGGCGGCGGTGGTTAGAAGGCCGTCGGAAGGATTGGGGCCTTCTTGGAGAACCCAATCGAAATAACGGCCCTGGCCAGTGATGGTGACGGTGGGTTTGAAGCTAGACTTGCTGGCGTTTAATAGGTACATGAAGACCGGGTAATTGGTGTTAGCTCCTCCAGCTGAGTTTTTGGCTCGAGCGAAAAAATGACTCGCGTTGTCGCTGGGTTTGGGAAAGGGCGTATACTTTGAGACGTTATAGTAAACGCTCATGGGCGCTTCCTTGACCCAGCGGTTGTCGGCCAGAACCTCATTGCCAAAAGAGTTGGAGTCGCGGGGCACGAAAGAGCCGAGGAGAATGGTGTTGTTCGTTTCGTCAACGATCCGGTGCCCGCCATAAAGGATTTTTCGGATAACGTCCATGCGCGTGGCGGTCATGAAATTGAGCCAATTGCCGCTAAATTTTCCGTTTTGGGAATCATAAGAGGTTTGGCAGATTCCCGAGGTCGAGCGACCAGCTTTGACGCGATCGGTTTTTAGGGCGGTGGTTCTTTCGTTGTCCAAGGTTGTTTGGGAAGCGTCCTCAATGGTGGCCCCGGCTCGTTGGAAATACCCAGCCGGATCCCCCGCCCGGTTGTTTGTCCCTACATACTTGTAGCAGGAATAGGAGTCAAAATAACCGTAATAAACCACTGTTGGGTTAAAGCCGGTGTCGATCCTGTTATCGCCGTCAATATCGATGAGGCTATTGTAGGCCTGCTGGAACATCTTGTAGTCCTTGGACAGAACCAGCAAAACCCGTGGAATGGTGCGGTAGGCCGACATGAAGGGCGAATTCTGGTAGTTCGTCTTCTCTGGGGCCACGGCCCAAGCTTGGCTGGCGCCGAATAGGGCCACCAGCGAGGCTAGGCATATAGTTAAGACAGCTTTATGGGCGAATTTCATGATCCATCTCCAAGCGAGAAACGCCATTTATAACAATTCTCTCATGATAGTCGTGATAAGGGAGCGCGGCGGGGTGATCGGGCTACCTGGGGTGGGGTTGGTGACCCCCTTAACGGTCACCACCATGTCCACCGGGACGCTGGGCCCTCCAGATTTGTCATACAGGTCGCTGGCGTTTAGGGAATAACCCGAGGTGACCGCGTTGGAGCTATCTAGGGTGATAACCGCCGTGGCCACTTCGTCGTCGCCGATTTTAAAGACAATATGGGGTTTTTCGGCCGTAGGGCTGTTGGTTACCCCGGTCTCTAGATAGCGGGACTGAAAGTTAAAGGGCGTTGACTCTTGGAACATGATTTCCATGTTAAAGCGGTCTTTGTTGAATTCAACGGTCATCGGGTTGATGGGGCCGTTGGTCGGCGCCGTGGTCAACAGTTTATCCGGGGAATCCAAAACCGGGTGTAAAAGCACCCGAGCGAAAAGGTTAGCCATTTTGGCGGCGGAGTCGGCGGAGTTAAAGGCTTCCAATCCCAAGCGGTGACGGCCAGAGGCGAGCACTTCCGAGCGAGTGTTGACCAAGATGATCAAGCCCATCAAACTAGTGATCATCATGATCACAATCACGAATACCATTATCATGCCTGGCCGCTGGCCTCTCATACCTGGCCGTTGGGCTATCAGGCTTGATCGCTGGCCCAGGGAGTGTATTTTAAATTGATTGGGCATTGGTCGCCTCCTAAAAACAATTAAAACTAAAAGGCAAATTATAAATAAAACAGTCAATAAAGCCATTAAAATTATGTTGAGAGAGAGGTCGTGGTGATGACGCCGCTATAAATAACCGAATGTCGGCCAGAGGAGTCGAGCCATTTAACCTCAATTTCCACCTGGCAACTCATGGTGGTGGGAAATTTGGGAAAAAAGCTCGTTCGCCGAGTGAAGATATTTTGGCTACAATCTTGCCCGGGTTGGCAGGTTTGGCTCAAGGGATCCAGTTCCGTCACCTCGGCGTTGGCCAACCCCAATAGTTCCCTAAAAGGCAGGGTTTTGAGTCTTTCCAACTCAGTTTCGGCGATGGCGGCCGCGTAAATCATGTTGGCGGCTAAACTTTCGCCTTTGAGGGAAGACATATGCATGGTTATGGAAACCAGGGCTCCGACGGCGATCAAGCAGACCGCGATCAAGATCTCTATCAAGGTAAAACCCGCTCTGGCCAGAGGCCTAGGGCGAGTATTGGCGTTATTGGTGGAACTAGACGGAAAAGCGATGTTTTTAAAGGTCATTTTCTTGGCCTATAGTTCCGGCCAGCGCGGGCCGTGGTCAATCCGATGGAAAGCGACTAGAGCTCTAAATACCAGCGATTTCCAGTTAGGGGCTTGGTGGCTCTTACTAACTTAGGGCGTGAAAGTTCCCTGGGTTAATTGAATTTTGCCGGAAACGTTGTTGATCGCTAGGCGCCAACCATTCTTTTCCGCTTGACCCTGGTATTGGTGATATAGGAAAAGCTCAAACCCCCGGGGATCCGAAAAAATATTGTTAGCGGGCATGAAAATGACCCAGAATATATTGGGAACAGAGACTTGGCCATCATAAAGCGCGTTGGCGACGGTCTTCACGAGTCGGATTTCCGGGATCAACTTGAGCCGTTCCTCGGGGCGTATTTCCCAGCCCGACACCACGTCTTCGGTATAGACGCCCTCCTGTAGATCCACGTAACAATTATCGGCGCCCGACGGTCTGAGGCAATTGATGACGATCCGGATGGGCCTTTGATGGTTCGCCGCCATTAGTTTGGCTTTTTGTAACATCCCCTCCAACTGGCGCGCGGCTCCTCTGGCTTCGTATTCCGGTTTGGAGGCTTTGAGCAAAGGGTAAGAGATAACCACTAGGATGGCGACGACCGCGATGACCACTATCATTTCCATCAAAGTGAAACCGGGGTGACGCTCGTTTTTGAACAGGGAGATCATTGGGCGTTCCTCAATTGGACGGTTTCCAAAATAGAAAGACGAGAGGCTTTTTCCACGGCGCTTCCAGCCTTGCGGTTAAACAGGCTAGGCCGAGTTTTAGCCGGAAAAAGGGGCTCAGCCGCGCTTTTGGCCGTTAGCCCCACGGTTACGGCGTAGATCTTGTCGTTGTTTAGCTTACTGGTGTTTATGCCCGGATCCAGGTTGACTCGGGAGTTATCGACATCTTCGTTATGGAAAAAGTAAAAAAACTGTAGATCCTCAATGTTGTCGGCTAAGGGGATCATGGGACTGCTATTGGGAGCCGCGGGGTTGGCCCTTTGGTCGTGGTGGACGACGACTAATTGATTGGTGGCCTCATTAATAAAATAGGTGGCGATGGACACGTCCCGTAAGTTGTAAACCGTAGCCCCGTTGACGGGAAAACCGGTTGGCGGGCCATTGGGGCCAGTGTAACGGCCATTTTCTTTAATAGGCACGCTCGAATACGCTTCGCTCACGGTCAGGGGGCCCACTTCCAAAAGGGTGGCCCGGTCGCCATGGGCTAGACCGATAATATCCCCGGTTTTCACGGAAGAGCCGTTGGTCGGGGCCAATAGCTCCAACTTCCAATCATTAAAACTTTTGGCTTCCCCCAATGGTTCGCTGAACTCTGGCTCGGCCTTAAAAATGGTGATCATGTCGGAAGAATCTTCGCCCCCATCTTCCCCAAAAAGAGCCCTAACGCCTGGCGTCGAGGTGTCGCAATTGGAAAACCAGGCCAAGGTGTCGGTTAAAACCGGTTTTTGACCGCAGGCGCGCGAGCTTTTCATGGGCGCGTAGGCCTGAACTAGAGTTAACCCTGGGCCTAGAACGAAAAGACCATTGCCAGCCATGCGCAATTCTCGGGTCAGGCTAAAAAGGGCCGTCCTAAGGTTAAGGCGTTGTTCCAAACTGGCTTCGCTGGTCAGATAGCGCTGGGAGTTGAGCCGGAATATGGCGAAAGCCACGCCCGCGACTAACATGCCCACCGCGATGACCACCAACAGTTCCACCAGGGTTACGCCCGGCTTAAGTCGGTTTTTGGAGTGGATAATTTGAGGGCTATTTTTCATAAAGATCACTGTTTTCAATCTTTTTAGAGCTAATACAAGTTAAAAATCTGACAACCACGCCTTAAGTTGACTTGGCCGGTGGCGTCTGATTGAGGTTAACGATCCCCAACAACCGGGAAACGTGATTTTCGATGACGCTGACCATGATTTGATCGACCGAGCGCCAGTCAACCTCCAGTTCCGGGGTGGGTGATTTTTCGTCCACGCAAACTCCCATAGCCCGGAAACCTTTGCCGGTGTTGTCCGAATAAATGGTTAGCGAAGAGATATCTTGGCAGAAGTCCTCGCCGGCCTTTTCGGCGAAATAATTGTAGATTCGCGACTCGTAACCCCGGTATTCGATTTTTTTATAGGCCAGCCGAGTTTTTCGGAGAGCGGCTTTGAGGGATTTGAAATCCCCAGGCAAAAAAGCCGTGGCGTAGTCCCTGGTCATCAGAGGCGGTCTTGGGGTGACCATGGGCGGCGTCGGGGGTTTGGCCAGGAAAAATAACAGGCCCATGACGAACAAAATAGTCGCGACGGCTAGCCCCCCAGCCAAAGCTTTCCAAAGCTGGGTTCGATCTGGGCGGCTGGCCATGGCGGGCAAGTCGGCGGCTCCTATGGGGGCGTGGGCGATAGATTGAGAAATATCTTCGGTCAACGCCTTGACCATGGCGCGTCTTGGATGGTCAGGGGCGCGAATAGGGTGGTTTTCCGGCTCAGACAAAAAATTTAGGGCGTCAATGGCCTGGGGATGGAAAACTTCTTGGCAAAAAGGGCAGCGGATCCAATCGTCGGCCTTCAATTGAAAGCCGTCTTGGGGTTTTAGCTTTTGTTGACAGTTAGGGCAAATAAGAATAAACATTAAAAGGCCCCAAATCATGAGACGAACAAAATAATTACTGAGGATTAGTTATTATTTTGTATTAAAAACAGGAATAATCAGGACTAATATCAGGTAAAACTAGACTTGCCGAAGTCAATAAACAGAAAAATAATAATTAATTTATAAAACCGAGCTATAGAAGAGCTTCTCATTCATCAAACAACAAAACATTAAAATTGCGAGCGAACTTATAGCCCTATCTAAATGACAGAATCAATTGTGGCTAGACTGGGAACAAAAATGATAGTCAACATGATCCAAAAAAATATTACGCAATTTTTATGCCAAAAATATGAAAAGTCCTGATTGATCTGAATAATTTTCGAGATTTTTTTTAAGAACCCCCAAAACGGTCTAAAAAAAGCCGCCGAGTCGGATCATCAAATATTGGGGTAGGCCAGAGATTTGGTCTTAAGCCCTGGAAAATTCACCAGGTTAGAGAGTAATTATTACCCACAATGGATAAATCTTCCCTCCAGACCGGTTAGAGTGGAAAGTCGCGCTTGACCAATAAAACCTGGTTTAAGATGAGGTTCTCGCGTCAGTGGCCGACGGAGTCAGCTTTTAATTGGCCTAAAGAGCCAGTTTGATTTTATAATTTTAACACGGATTTTCATGGGAAAAATAGATTGAAACTGACTGACTTAAAATACTAATATTATAACCTAATTAGGCATATTAACTAGCTATAATATTTAAAATTGTTTTAAAAGAAATAA
>JAISYP010000148.1 GCA_031269825.1 Deltaproteobacteria bacterium | reverse complement strand
TCAAAATTGGTGATTATGATGAATAGCCCCACGCCGACATAAAACAAAGCCATAAAAGGCGCGATGACGCTTGAGGCCAGGGCGATTTTCTTGACGCCGCCAATAATGACCAAACCCGTCAAAATGGCTAAAACCAGTCCGCTAACCCAAGTCGAAAGCCCAAAAGCGTCGGAAAGGCCAATGGCCACGGAATTGCTTTGGCTCATGTCGCCAATGCCAAAGGAGGCGATGACCCCAAAGATAGCGAAGAGGACGCCGAGCCATTTGGCGTTGAGGCCTTTTTACAGGAAATACATGGGCCCGCCAGCCATATTTCCGCTTTTATCGACCACGCGATATTTAATGGATAAGACCGCCTCGCCATATTTGGTGGCCATGCCAAAAATGTCGTTACCCACATCCAAAAAACAGCGCCTGGGCCGCCCAGGACAACCGCCGTGGCCACGCAACAATGTTGCCAGCGCCCACGGTCGCCGCCAGCCGCCAGAGCCGTCATCAAAGCGGCGAAATGGCTAACGTCGCCTTGATCCTTTTTTGTCTCCAGCGGACACAATCAGCTTATGGGCGTAAAACAGGCGTTTGAACTGTAAAAGCCTCAAGCGGAAAGTCAGAAAAACGCCGATCCCAACTAAGAAGATCCGCGTCCAAGGGCCCCAAACAAAACTACTCGCTGAAGCTGATGATAGATGAAATAAAATCCATAAAATTATGAACTTAATGATTTTTATTACCCAGGAAAATCTGTTATTGACAAAAATAGACTGGGGCTAAAGATGGGAACAGCGAATATTAACTTAAAACAGATAATAGACAAGGTTTGGGCGCCCGAACGCGGTTTTAAATTTGGGCGCCGCCATGAAAAACCGCGTTTTTGTTAGAGATTTGGTTTTAGACAAGCTTGATCAAAAGGGCGGTGGCGAAACTAGATTGACGGTCTGTTTTGGGCGGTGGCGAGGCTAAAAAATATCCACCCGATCCTAAGGTAACTTAATATATTGACAAAGCTGGGCTAATTATAAACAATGGTGGTGGTCGTTTTCGACTTTTGGATTTGGGTTGGGAAAAACGGAGGCGATATTAATGGATCTAAAGGCTGTCAGGAAAAAAGCCCGGGAACTAGCCAAAGGCTCTTGTCGAGTTTGTCCCCTTTGCGATGGTCGGGCCTGCGCTGGGGAAACGCCAGGCATGGGCGGAACCGGCTCGGGTTCGTCTTTTATGAATAATGTCCGGGCTTGGCGAAATATACGCCTTAGCTCCCGCTTGATCCACAAAGTTCATTTTCCGAAAACCGAGGTGGAGTTTTTCGGTTTCCAGCTGAAGGCTCCCTTATTGGTGGCCCCCATTGGCGGGATCGCTTTTAACCTGGGTCAGGCTATGCCCGAGGCCGATTACCAAAAAGCTATCGCCTTTGGAGCCGTCGACGCGGGGATCCTCGCGGGCACTCCCGACGCCGCGCCCATGGAAGTGATGGAGATAGGTCTGGCCCAAGCCCAAGCTTTGGGCTCGGGTCAGACGATTCCTTTCATTAAGCCTTGGGAGCCGGAGCGGTTCATTAAAGTTTTACAGATGTGCGCTAAAGTCGGCTCCAAAGTGGTTTGCTGCGATCTGGATAGCGTGGGTCTCATCACTTTAAGGCTCATGGGTTGCCCGGCTTATCCCAAGGATCAGGCGGAATTAGCCGCCATTGTTGAGGCGGCCCATCGGCTGGGGCTAGCTTTTATCGTTAAAGGCGTGATGGGGTTACCGGACGCGGAGGCGTGCGTGGCCGCTGGCGTGGATGGGGTGTTAGTCTCCAACCATGGCGGCCGGGTCTTGGATGGAGTTCCCGGCGCGGCGGAGGTCTTGCCGGCCATCGCCCAAAAACTAAAAGGCCGGGTCAAGATCTTAGTCGATGGTGGGATCCGGAGTGGGGAGGATATCTTAAAAGCTCTGGCCCTGGGAGCCGACGCGGTAATGGTCGGTCGACCCTTCGCCATCATGGCCATTGGCGGGGGCCGGGAGGCGGTGGCTTATTACGCGGAAAACCTCCGTTCCCAGTTGGAGCGGGCCATGATCATGACCGGTTGCCCAGACGTGGCCGCGGCCAATTCGGAGCTGTTGTGGAACGGCGTATGACGAGGATTATTTGCGCGCGAAAGATTTACATTCTTGGCCCGAAATACGGAAAACCTGAACATACGGCAGGAACTGGGATTTAAAGCCCATCAGCCGACAGCCATGCGGGGTACGCGGTTCCCAGGTGATGAAGTAATGGCGGCAAAGGCGGCAGTTGATCCGGGGAATGGAGGAAGGCGGCTGGTTATTTTTGGGGGGATGGGGCTGACTCACGAATAATCCCGATCGCCAAAAAGGGCGGTTCCAATTCTAACTATGGTGGCTCCCTCGCTGATGGCCACGGTAAAATCGCCGCTCATGCCCATGGAGAGTTCTTTTAACCTGGGGGCTTGTTTTTCCCGCAGTTCGTAGAGCGAGCGAAAATAAGGCCGGGATTTTTCGGGATCCGGGGAAAAGGGCGGCAAGGTCATGAGCCCTTGGGGCGAAAGAGAGGGGAACGCGGCCAGTTTTTCCAAAAAAGGGGCTAGGTCTTCCGGGGGGAGACCGCTTTTACTAGCTTCCCGGGCGAGGTTAACTTGGATAAAAACCTTCAGCGTTAAGTTTCGCGCGCGAAGATGGCGATCCAGTTTTTCGGCCAATTCCAGGCTCTCTAGGGTGTGCAGGCAAGAAAAAAGACCCGGGACAAAACGGGCCTTATTGGTCTGAAGATGGCCAATGAAGTGCCAATTGGGCTCTGGTAAAAGGCCTATTTTTTCTTGGGCTTCCTGGAGATAGTTTTCCCCAAAATCTTTTTGCCCTAAATCCCAAAAAACCCGAATATCCTGGCTAGAAAAAGTTTTCGAGACCGCGAGTAAAGTTATCTCCGCGGGATCGCGCCCGGCCGTCTGGGCGGCTTGGCGGATTTTATCTTGGATACGCTCCCATCTCGACTGGGCTAGGGCTGGATCCAGCTCCAAGGGGGACATTTATTCATCACCTTTGACGCTAAAATAGTAAGATGGATCAAATCCGGCTTTTTTTGGGGTAATAACGGCTTGGATGGTGTAACTTCTGTTTTCCGTTTTGCTCAGATCCATCAATTTAGGCCTTGAGTAAAGCTGGCCATTAGGCTCAGCCACGATCTTGATCAAAGGGCAAAGCAGGGCGTCGTGGTTAACTTCCATCACCACGGCCACGTGCCCGGTGTTCAGCTCAACCACCGAGCCCGGCGGGTAGATGCCCACCGATTGAACAAATCGATCCACCCACTCGGGCTGGAAATGCGTTCCCCTTAAGCCATAAATAAATTTTAACGCGTCATGGGGCAACATGCCCGTGTGATAGACCCGATCCGAGGTGAGGGCGTCATAAACGTCGGAAAGCCCACAGATGGTGGCTAAATGGGGAATATCGGCGCCTTCGAGGCGATCTGGGTAGCCACTGCCATCCATGCGCTCGTGGTGGTGGCGGGCCACTTTGATGACCAAGTCGTCCACCGGCAATTTTTGCTCAATGAGAATCTCCGCCGATAAAGCCGCGTGGTTTTTCATGATGATGAATTCTTCGTCGGATAGTTTATCAGGCTTATTAAGGATAAAAGCGGGCACCCGGCATTTGCCTAGATCGTGAAACATGGTGCCCAGGCCCAGGATCCTTAGGTCAGCGTCGTTAAGGCCTAAGGCTTTGCCAGAGGCGATGGAAAGGACGGAGACATTAAGCGAATGGGTGTAAGTGTAATCGTCGAAACGCCTTAACTTAATCAAGGCGGTCAAAGCGTCTTGGTTGCGGGAAACGCTTTCCACCAACTCGTTAACGTTTTCTTGAACCGCGTCGACCTCAATGCGTTTGTTCATCCGGCAAGCCGCGACTAAAGCCTTGGAAGTGTCCAAGGCTCGATTGTAGGCTTTGGCCGCTTTGGGCAATTCTTGCTCAACGGCGCTCACCTGGTCAGGTTTGATCTGAACGGGATTTAAATAGACCCGGGCGGGTTTAGTTCGCTCTTCGGGGGGCTTATAAGGAAAATCCTTCGCCGTCAGCTTAGACCCACTCTCAGATTTCAACGTTTTCTGAGTGTCAATGTAGACCTCGTCAATGCCATATCGCGTCAACTCATCGATTTCGTTCTGGTCGGAAATGTATTTACTTTTGGTCTTCCACGGATGGTTGAACCAAGCCCGGCCTACATCGGCGACGAACATGCCGATTTTTAAGTTTTTAGTGGGAATTTTTCGGATCATGGTTAAATCCGTTCAGTCCATTTTGGCGGGTTCCAGAGAACGTTGAAATAGAGGAGTAAATAAGACAAAATACCACCTTAAAACATAAAATAACCTTAAATTAATGAAAAAATCTATTTAAAGTAAAAATTAAATAGAAAAATTTGGATTTACAAAATTGGCGTCCGAGGGTTTCGCTTCTGAACCGCGCTTCTACGCCCTAGCCTAATCTAAATTATAATACGTTTGTCATATGTGTCAAGAATTGGCCCAGAGCTCCCCTTAAGCCCAAGCCCAAGAAAACCGCCTTTTGACGCTTTGAGCCGGTCGAGTTGGCTAACGGTCGTTTATATTATGGTCAAAAAAGAATTGAAAAGAAAGGTTTTTTAATGTTAAAGAATCACTTTATAAAGTTAATTAGCATAACACGTTATTTTTAAGCTTATAAAAAATAAATATAGAGTTAAATAAATTGAATAAATAAAAATTAAACTAAAAAATAAAATAATATAACAAATCCATTCGTAGGACTATAAGATATATAAATTATGACTTTAGCTATAAAAAAGTAAATTATTATAAAAAAATAATAGATAAATCTCTTATTCCATAATTAGTAAAATAATTAGTAACTAATTATTTATTATTTATAATAAATATTAATTTTTTAGGTAATAAAAGTTAAAAAGAGTTAAAATTGAGTAAGAGCCAAGGGGGAACCAAAGCCAACTTTTCAGGTGATTTTTGGGGTTAATCGTCAAGACTGAACGAACCGTCTAGCCAGACGGAAAGGAAGCGGATTTTAAAAAAGGCGGGGGTTATTTTTTTCTTTCCACAATGTCATAACGCTCAAACCGGGCTAGGAACGAGCCTCGGCCTTGGGTTTGGGAACGGATGGCCGTGGAGTAGCCAAATAGCTCAGCCAATGGCGTCTGGGCGGAGATGACTCGAAACCCGCCACTGTGGGTGGTCATATCGTCAATCCGGCCCAAACGGGCGGCCAGATCGCCGATGATCTCCCCGGTAAACTCGTCAGGGCTAGTGACTTCCAGGCGCATGATCGGCTCCATTAGGCAAGGGCGTCCTTGGGCCAAGGCGGTCTGAACGGCCTGGGCCACGGCCACGCGAATGGGGGCGTCGTGAGTCATGCCCTCGCTTAAGGTCAATTTTTCCAAGGTCAGGGTTAGATCCAAGAGAGGATAACCCAGGATGGGGCCAGAGCTTAAGGTTCCCGTCAGCGTTTCCAGGGCGATTTGGATTTGTTTTTCCGTGAGCGAGGGACTGGGGGTCAACTGATGGAGAGCCTGGGCTCCTCGCCCTCGGGGCGTGGGCTCGAGCGAGACCGACGCTCGGGCTGACAGAGCCACCCCACCTAACTCTCGGTCAAACACCCCTTCGCCTTGGCTCGCTTTAGTGATCGTTTCCCGATAAACGACCTGGGGTTTGCCAACCCGCGGTTGGAGCCCAAACTCGCGGGATAGACGGTGGGTCAAGACTTCCAGATGGAGTTCGCCCATGCCTGAGATGACCGTTTGGCCAGTGTCCTCGTCGATTTTGATTTTAAAGGTCGGATCTTCCTCGGTCATTTTGGTTAAGGTTTCCCACAACCGGGCTTGGTCAGCCGAGGTTTCCGGTTCCACGGCCACGGAAATGACCGGATCGGCGGCTTGGATGCGCTCCAAAAGGACAGGCCGCTCTGGGGAGCAAATGGTGTCCCCCGTGATGGCCCGTAGGCCCAGCGCGCCCACCAGATCCCCAAACCGGGCCTCGGGGACGCGTTCGCGTTTACCCGCGTTGATCCTTAAAAGGCGGCCAATCTTGTCTTTTTGGCCTAAGCGGGTGTTAATGACCTCATCGCCTTCTTTAAACCGACCGGAGTACAAACGCATAAAATAAAGCTTGCGGCCCTGATCCATCATTTGAATTTTAAAGATCAGCCCCACGGCCGGATCTTTTAAGCGCGGCTCAATGGCTAAAGTTTCCCCAGCCGGGGTGAGGGCCATAATAGGCGGCAGATCGGCTGGGGCGGGTAGATAGTCAACAACGCCGTCCAAGAGAGGTTGGACGCCCTTGTTGCGTAAAGCCGCCCCCGCGTACACCGGGGAGACGCGTAAATCGATCGTGGCCCGGCGGATAGCTTTTTGGATCATGTCCAAAGGAATCGTCTCATCGGCGAGGTAGGCTTCCATCAGGGCGTCATCGGTCTCGGCCAAAGTCTCCAGTAGTTGGCGAAGACCTTCTTGAGCCAATTCCTCGGCTTCTGGGGGGATAGGGCCATCGACCATCTCGGCGCCCAGCCTTTCGTCGGGCCAGGAATAAAAACGTTGACGGGGCAAATCAATGACCCCTTGAAAGTTTTCTTCTTGGCCAAAAGGTCGGGTAATGATTAAGGGGGTCGCTCCCAGACGGGATTTTAGTTGCCCCATGACGCGATCAAAATCCGCGCCCACTCGATCCAGCTTATTGACAAAAACAATTTTCGGCACTCGATGGCGATCAGCCTGTCGCCAAACGGTTTCCGATTGAGGTTGGACGCCCCCCACGGCGCAGAAGACCCCCACCGCCCCGTCTAAAACTCTAAGGCTCCGTTCCACCTCAATGGTGAAATCCACGTGCCCGGGGGTGTCGATAATGTTGATATCCGCCTCGCGCCAGCGACAGGAAGTCACCGCGCTCATGATGGTGATGCCCCGCTCCTGCTCTTCGGGTAAAAAATCCATGGTCGCCTCGCCGTCATGGACTTCCCCGAGCTTATGAGTGACGCCAGTATAAAACAGGATCCGCTCGGTCAGGGTGGTTTTCCCCGCGTCAATGTGGGCGATGACGCCAATATTCCGCGAGGGACGATTTTTAGGCGGGTTGGACATTTCGCTGGAGGTGGGCCGCTTTTTCTTCCACTTTTCGGGCCAATTGGGCTTTAAAGTCGAGGAGGGATTTACTCGCCTCCTCGTCGGAAAGGGCCAGTATCTGGGCGGCTAAGACGGCCGCGTTTTGGGCTCCGCCAATGGCTACGGTGGCCACGGGAACGCCCGCGGGCATCATAGCCGTGGACAAAAGGGCGTCTAAGCCGTTTAAAGGCGAGCCAGACAAAGGCACGCCAATGACCGGCAGGATGGTCTCGGCGGCTAAAACGCCCGCCAAATGGGCCGCGTAACCAGCCCCGGCGATCAAAACTTTTAAGCCTCGCTCTCGAGCCGATTGAGCGTAGGATTGGGTTAGCCGCGGGGAGCGGTGGGCCGAGGCGATGGTCATTTCATAGGGAACGCCCAGTCTGTCCAAGGTCGAGGCCGCTTCACGCATGATGGGTAGGTCGCTGTCGGAGCCCATGACAATACCCACGATAGGCTTTTTTTCTAGAGGCGTTTTTTTACCAGTCAACCCAAGTCCTCCCAAGGGTTAGATCAAGACTTTCTTTAATCTTGATCAATCAATTATTTTAGGATTTTTCATCCCAGGAGTCAAGATCGGCGAAAATTAAATTGACCTAAAGGAGTGGACTTCAAATTGACTAGATCGACGACGGCGCGAGGTTATTAGCTATGGCTCAAACTAGGGCTCAAATTCATTTTTCGACGGAGCCCAGAAGGAACTAACGTTGGCCATCAAAATTAATTAGTAGATAGAATAACTAACTATGTAAAATAGAATATTAAAAATTTGATTATATTAATTAAATAAATAATATAATTATAAATAATTTATAAAAATACTAGTTTCGTAAAACCTTTAGTTATTTAAAACATAAATAAATAGAGGAAAAAATTCCAGGCGTTAAAGTTGAAGTTTTTGTTTTTTTTCGCCAGGCTCGCGAATTGGGGGGTCTATTGGAAAAAATAGGATCAGGCAATGATTAGGTAGAATTGGATATATGAAAAATTACCAAAACAGTTATCATATAAAAAATGGGGTTATTTGAAATCTATTTATGGAAATTTTTTTATAGTGGGCGATTTTTATGAAAAAATGTTGATTATGGCTTGGCTTTGAGTTGGGCTTTTTTAACGCGCGGGGGCTTGATGACTGAGTTAGAGGCGGATAGTTCTGGTCAATTAGTTCTGGTCAACAATTTATCTATAAAATATTCTCTCAGGCGTCAATATTATTGGTCGCCTGATTTATTTCCCTGGCCAAGTAAAAAAATCAATCTCCTTTTCCAGAAAATGAGCCCACCTAGGCGAGCGGCGCTGACGTGACATTGGAGTCTCGCGCGCTCGTTGGCCTACCCACTCCAGCGGCCAACATTTAGGGGCTATCTCTGGAGCGCTCTGGATTGGAGCGGCGGATGGGAAAATCATGAGATCAAACCCGGTGACGCGGCCTGGTTTTCGCCAGCGATCAAACATTGTTCTGGACGGGCGAAAAAAAACCGGAATTTAAGACTTGTCTGGCGCGGAAACCAAAATAGACAAAACAGACAAAAGTAAATATGAGCGTGGCCATGACCACTTGGTCAAACCGCGAGATCCCAACTTTACGCCTGGCCCCCAAGGCTTATGAAAAGTCAACCCCGAGTCGCCAGCTCGCCAGCTAACTGGGAAATATTCGCCCCCGCTAGGGTTGTATTTTTAAAAACATATCTTCGGGGATCTCTTCGGTCGAGAACTACTTGACTAGCGAAGTCGAAAAATCGCGACGCTTGGCCTGATAGCGAATTGACCTGGCGCTAATGACCAGTTACGAGCTCACCTTGGCTTAACCAGGAAACTAAGGTTTTTGGAGCGGGGCGGAAAAATCTTTTTGAGATTTGAGGAGCCTATCTTAGTCAAGAGCGAGTCGATAACGCTTTATCGATATCGCGCCTTGAGCTGGATGAACAATAAAAATAACCTGAAGAAGGTTAGCCTGAAACGCGAAATAGGATGGGCGCTGGTGGCTTATCGCGCGATATCGAAAGTCCTGGAACGCGAGGGGAAGAGGACAGTTCCGCCGTGGCGTTCCTTAATAACCACCCTTTAGTCGCTCCCAATCGGATTGGCTCGATTGGTCTTGGTGGCGCGGCGGGGATGGCGTGGCCGGGCCAAATAGATCCTAAAAGAATTAAGGCTCTAGGGGCGCCAGCGTCGACGATATGGGTCAAGCTCGCCGCTAGGGGTTAGGCGACGCCAGAACTGACGAAACGCGGCGGAATTCCTTAGACAAATCGACGAACAAAGAGCCAAATAGCCAAAGAGTTTAAGGAAGAGAGAAGGCGTGACGTCAAATTCATCGTAATAATAATTTTTAATCAAATTTTATATTTCTATAAAGATATATTATTTTTCTTTATGATCTAGTTTTATATTAATAATATGATTGCCAGTTAGTAGATCGCTAAAAGGTTGTTTTCAAATATAATTTAATCTAGTATGAACCTTTGCCGTTCTAGCCGAGGCCAACGCTCCCGCGCGGGGCTAGCTCTTTATGGCTAAATGGCGAGCGGCTTTTGGCGCCAATTCCCTAGTTCGCCAATAATCCAGGGTAAATAAACTCTTAACAACCCTCCCTCTTAGCCCGCCTCAGGGCGTTCCTGAACAGGCTCCTGGCCATCAAGGGGATCTTATTGTTAAGACAGCCATAATTAACTTTATCTTTGGTTTTTAATGTGATAAAAATGGCTAAAAAAGCTCGATATCTAAGCCCTTCGAGCCCCGAAAAAGCTAGGCTCGCCCTTAGGTCTTAGCCAAAAGACGTCCCTGTTTTAGGGGTCTTGATCCATATTAAATGGCCGAAGAGGGCCAGCTCCCTTGGTCAAGACGAAAAAACCAAGGACGGTAAATTTTCGCGTTCTAAGGTAGCCAACATTTTGAGGTCATTATTTTGATTCCATTTTTTTTCCTATTTTTTCGGATTTTGAGGTATAATGGTTAATTACCGGTTTAGAGGACTCAGAACTGGTTTTGAGGAGTGAGCCCTCGGGGTTGTTGGACTCGCGCCTAAGTTAGCTATGGAAAAATTGGTTTTTCCAGATTTGGCGTTAAAATTCGCCGCTTAATTTTCTGTTTTCTGTTTTTCGCCGTCCCCGCTAAATCCTTTTTTTCAGTCTCAGGACTAGTTTTTTGGCCTTTTGGGGCTTATTTGAGTCTTGGCGTGTTTCTATCCATTGA
The DNA here is from genome assembly GCA_031269825.1 of Deltaproteobacteria bacterium. GTDB lineage: Bacteria > Desulfobacterota > Desulfarculia > Adiutricales > Adiutricaceae > JAIROO01. The sequence goes on along the minus strand of JAISYP010000148.1, from coordinate 14,700 downwards.
ATTCAGGGTGTGTAAATGCCTTTTTTCAAGCATTTAAAGAATATTTTTGTCCTGATTCCGTTCATAATTGCCTCTTTAGCCGTTTTAGCCGTTTTGAGTGGTTGGCTTTGGCGAACGCCGCCCATGCCCGTCCGGCCCCAGACGGTCATCCTGACCTCGGTGGGCGTGGAAGAAGCCCAGTCTAACTACGAGATCATTGGTTTTTTGGAAGCTGACCAAAAAGTCGACCTTCTCGTCCGGGTTAGTGGTTTTTTGGTTAAGATCGCGTTTAAGGAAGGCGATTTGGTCAAAGCTGGGCAAACTCTTTTTGAGATTGAGCCAGACCAGTACGAGGCCGCGGTGGCCGCGGCCGAGGGGGCTTTACTGTCGGCCCAGGCCAATTTCACTAAAGCTGAGCTGGATTTTACCCGGATTAAGGATCTGTACGCTAAGCGAACCTCGCCCAAATCCGACTTAGACGCCGCCCAAGCCGCCTTGGACGTGGCTCGGGCTAACATCATGTCCGCCACGGCTAGTTTATCCCAGGCCCGGCTCAATTTAAGTTACACCAAGGTTAAAGCGCCTTTCGCTGGGCAAGTGTCGGACACGCCTTTTTCCGAAGGCAATTTACTGAGCCCAGAGAGTGGAATTTTGGCGACGTTGGTGACTTTGGATCCGATTTTAGTTAGTTTTGGGGTGTCGGATAAATATATGTCCGCGACGCGTTTGGGCGATGGGCCATTGCCGGGCCAGAGTCTAGACAACATGGAGTTTCGGGTAAAAATCAATGGGGACACTTTTTATCCCGAGCCAGGGAAACTGGTTTACGTGGCTCCCTTAGTCGATAAAGTCACCGACACGGTAAAATTAAAGATCATGTTTGATAATCCTAAAGGGATTTTGCGTCCCAATCAGAGCGTTAACGTGTCGATCACGGCCAAAGTTCCGCCGAAGGTCTTACTGGCCCCCAAATCTTCGGTCATGAGCAGTAACCAAGGCCGTTTCGTCTTTCAGGCGGTGATGGCCCCGGCCAGGGGAGCTCCCGAAGGGAGCGAGCCCTATCTTCAAGCCAAAATCACCTATCTTAAGCTGGGCCGGGAGTACGACAACGGTTACGAGATTTTGGAAGGTTTAAAAGAAGGCGACCAGATCATTAGCCTAGGCTTAATGGCCGGTGGGGCCATGTTGCGAGAGGGGACGCCGGTGGTGGTGAGAGAGCCTGAGCCCAAACCAGTGACCGCCTCCAGTTCGGATTCGGCGAAATAGGGGCGCGGCATGCTTTCTAAAATATTTATTGATCGACCCCGGTTCGCCGTGGTGGTGTCGTTGATCATCACCATCGCTGGTTTTTTGGCCATCTTAGCCATTCCCGTCTCCCAGTTTCCCGACATCGTGCCGCCCTCGGTCAATATCCAAGCCACCTACCCAGGAGCTAGCTCGGAAACGGTGGAAAGCACGGTCGCCCAACCCATTGAGCGGGCCATGAACGGGGTGGATGGCATGATCTACATGTCCAGCCAGTCCTCGAACAACGGTAGCTATCGGTTGACCATCACGTTTAAGATCGGCACCGATCCTGACCTTAATATGGTTAACGTCCAAAATCGGTTAAAGAGAGCGGAATCGCAACTGCCCGACGAGGTCAACCGTCAGGGCGTGACCGTGGATAAGAGCACCTCCTCGTTCTTGATGGCCTATAACTTCATTTCCCCAGGGGGAACCTTTAGCGAGTTAGAGCTGAGCGACTGGGTCTACAATAACGTCGCCGATCCTCTGGCCCGGGTTCCCGGCGTGGGCAGTTTAACTTTTTTTGGCAGCCAGTACTCCATGCGGATCTGGCTCGATCCCAGCCGTTTAGCCGCGTTGGATCTAACGACCGGGGATGTCATCGCGGCTCTGCAAGCCCAGAATATCCAAGCCGCGGTCGGGGAGATTGGTGGCGCGCCCGCCCCGCCGGGTCAGGAGCTTCACTATAACCTCTCGGCCACTGGTCGGCTTTCCACCGTGGCGGAGTTTGAGAACATCGTTATTCGGGCCAATGGCGATCGCGCGTTGTTAAAATTAGGGGATGTGGCGGACGTGGTTTTGGATACCCAGTCCTACTCGCCCCAAGGCCTTTACCAAGGCCAGCGCTCGGCCGGGTTGATGCTCAGCCAATCGGCTGGCTCCAACGCCGTGGAGACCGCGGGGTTGGTGGAAAAAGCCCTCCAAGAAATTCAAAAACGGTTTCCGCCGGATTTGGAAATGCGCTTGATTTTCGACGCCACCATGTTTGTTCGGGCTTCCATTAAGGAAGTGGCCGAGACCATCGCCATCGCCATGATCTTGGTCATTGGGGTGGTTTACCTGTTCTTAGGCACCTGGCGCGCGACCATCATCCCCATGGTGGCGGTTCCCGTCTCCTTGGTGGGCTCCTTCGCGGTGCTTTTGGTCATTGGCTTTTCGGCTAACACGATCTCGCTCTTGGCTTTGGTGTTGGCGGTGGGCATCGTGGTGGACGACGCCATCGTGGTGGTGGAGAACGTCGAGCGGGTGATGAACGAAGAACATTTGGCCCCCCGAGAGGCGAGTATTAAGGCCATGACCCAGATCACGGGGGCGATTGTCGCGATCTCTTTGGTGCTCCTGTCGGTCTTTGTGCCGGTGGCTTTTATCCCAGGTTTATCGGGTAAACTCTACCAACAGTTCGCCGTCACCATCTCGGTGGCCATGATCATTTCGGCGGTCAACGCTTTGACTTTGTCCCCGGCTTTGTGCGCCATCTTTTTAAAACCCCACGCGGAGTCCAAACCCCCTAATTTCGTGGTCAGGGCTTTCCAAAGCGGGGTTCTAAAAGTCCGGGTTAAGTATTTGGGTTTGGTGGGGACCTTACTAAGGCGCTCGGCCTTTGGGCTAGTGGTGGCCGGTTTTTGCTTGGCCGGGGCCTTTTTTATCATGCGTTACACGCCCTCGGGTTTTTTGCCCAGCGAGGACATGGGCATGATCATCGTCCAGGTGGGGTTGCCGGAAGGTAGCTCCATCAACAAGACCCAAGAAGTTTTGTTCCGGGCCGAGCGGATCGTCCGCTCCATCCCAGGGGTTAATGATGTCATGCCGGTTTTGGGGATTAACATCGTTAACATGTCGATGCAAGACAACGCCGCTTTCATGTTTATTGGGTTGGATGGCTACGAGAAGCGAAAAACCGCGGATAAGAGTTTGACGGCTGTTTACACGCGGTTGAACCGGGAGCTTTCGACCATTGTGGAAGGCACCTGCGTGGCCTTTAACCTGCCGCCGATCATCGGGTTGGACTCGGTGGGGGGCTTTAGTTTTGTTTTGGAGGATTTCGAGGGTCGAGATCCCGTGGATCTGGCTAACTTGGCCCGCGGTTTTATTGGTCGGGCCATGGCCGATCCGGCTATGGCCATGGCTTTCTCCTTTTTTAACGCCGACACGCCCATTTTAAAAGTGAATTTGGATCGGGAAAAGACCAATAGCCTCGGGGTGCGCGTGGCGGACGTTTTTTCGGCCATGCAGTCTTATTTGGGTAGTTATTACGTCAATGACTTTAACTATCGCGGTCGTAGCTGGCAGGTGAAGATCATGAGCCAAGAGCGCGATCGGCGAAAATTGGACAATGTGAAAAATATCCACGTCCGCTCGACCAGCGGGGCCATGGTGCCATTGTCCTCGATAATCGACATTGAGATGACCACCGGGCCGCAGAACATCACCCGTTACAACAACTACCGCTCCGTGGTGGTCATGGGGAGCGGCAAACCTCAACTGGGCACCGGTATGGCCATCGCGGCCATGGAAAACGCCGCCGCCGAGGCTCTCCCCCGAACCATGGGTTACGAGTGGACTGGTTCCACCCTGCAGGAGAAGGAGTCGGCTGGGCAGACGGTCTACCTTTTTATTCTGTCTTTCCTGTTCGCCTATTTGTTTTTAGTGGCTCTCTACGAAAGTTGGACTATTCCCTTGGGCGTGATGGTGTCCATTAGCGCGGCCATTTTTGGGGCGATGATGGCCATTAAGCTAGCTAACCAAAGCTTGGGCCTTTACGTTCAGATCGGGATTGTCACCCTCATCGCTTTAGCTAGCAAGAACGCCATTTTGATTGTCGAGTTCGCCAAAGAAGCCCGCGAGAAGGGTCTGCCCATCCGGGACTCGGCCTCCTCTGGGGCGGAAATACGGTTCCGGGCCGTCATCATGACCAGCTTAGCCTTTTTGGCGGGGTTGATTCCCTTGGTTTTGGCCACCGGACCGGGGGCGGTGTCGCGGCAAAATGTCTCCGTGGGCGTCTTTGGGGGGATGTTGGCGGCCAGCACCGTGGGCTTGATCATCATTCCCATGGTTTACGCCATGTTCCAGAAAACCCGGGAACTCTTCCACCGTTGGCGGGGTCAGGAGCTTTACGCGGAAGCCAGCCAAGAGGATAATCCGCCTGAGTAGCCCCTAGACCGGGGAGCCACTTGGGAGCGACTATCTGAGATAAACGCTTAAGCTTGGCCTATTGATTCTTAGTTCCCTTGAGTCTGTCTCTGGGCCTAGGCCCAGAACAGACGCATGAATTTTACGGCCACAAAAACGTTAGACCAGGCGTCCTAGGCGGAGGTGGAGTGGCTCGCCAGTTTACAAGAGCCATATTATCTGTTAAACTCAATTAGCTAAGTTTTGAGGTTCAAATAGGGATTTTCCGGGGGCCAGGTGGGTGAGCTTAGGCTCGGCTAGAGGCGAGCTAGATCGGGTAAAAGCGATAAGGACTGGTGAAAGATGAGCGTTATCAACGAGAATTATCCATGAGAATAATTATAGTTGACCGCGATCCGACCTTTTGGGCCCCCGTGATAGAAGATTTTAATCGGGCCGGTTTTGAGGTCATCGTGTTGGAAAACATCTCCAAGGTTATGGCTTTCCTCAAGACCCATAGTGTCCATTTTTTGGTGGCCGATAGCTCGGTGTTGGTGGATCATTCCCTGGGAGCGGAGGTGCGTCGTCAGTCCCCTTTAACTCGCTTGATTGTCCTAGCGGCCCGACCGTCGCTATTGGGGATGATCAAATCCATTAGCTGCGGGATGACCGATTATTTACCCCGGGATCCGTCCAGTTTTGGGCAGTTGGTGGACACTATTTTGGATGAGAAAACTCGTTTAACCCGCTGGCAATACGCTCTTTTAAGCGAAGACCTGGGCGCTCGGACAGTGACGACCACCGAAAAGCGCGCCCATGACGAGGCGCCCCCAGAAACGTTGTCCCCAGCTTAATTGGTTTGGCTTTTAGGCCTGGCTCAGCCTGGGATCATCGTGGGATCATGAGGTTTTTGGCCATTTTGGGCCAGCGCGCCTGACAAAAGGCCTGGCGGTCAGGTATAATGAAAAGGCGTTGGCCGAGCGCGCCCGACGGTCTTGACAGGCCAGGATAGGGCCAAAGCGCGGAAAAATTGGGTGGCTCAAGGAACCAATATGCCCTTTGATCCTGAGATGTTAGCCGATCAACTTAATCGGGCCAGTCTTGACCTGGTGATGCTGTCCTCAGACAACTTGCTGGAAATCAGCGCTGTTCTAGGGTGGATCCAGGCCATGGCCCCTAACGTTGGTCAGATGTCCGATTCCCCAGAGCCCAGTCAGGTTTTAACCGCCCTGATCGGGTTACTGAAGGACATCATTCGGGATCGGGCCCTGGATCGAGACGCGGCTTTGGAATTGGTGGGCGAGGGGCTTTCTTTATTACAGGAAATGGCCCGGTGTCTGCCCGGGGGCCAAAAGATTGAGGGCGACGCCCAGGGCTTGTTGGCGAAAATTGGCGCGGCTGTTCTGGCGGAAACGGGTTCCAAGGCGAGCCTAAACCGGGAAATAACCCCGGAAAATAGCCAGGGGGCCGACCTTTTCGCGAAAACGAGCTCAACGAGATCATTGACTAGCTCGCCCACGCCTACTATTTCTTCTTCTCATACTTCTAATTTAGAGACCAATTCTTTAACCACCCCCGCTTCCCTTACGGGCGAACGTCAGCCTGGCCTTGATCCTCAGAAAATTCGTCCCCACGTCCTAGTCCCCACCCCCAATATAGATCCCGCTCCCCAGATAGCCCGGCGCGAGGCTTTTCTTAGCCAACAATTAACGGTGGACTATTTCAAGAACGATTTCACGGCCGCTTTGGAAGATCTCCAGATGCGGTTAGTGACCGTGGAACACAAGGCGGATCCGGTGGCGGCCATGAGTGAGACGTTGCCGATGTTTCGGACGATCTTGGGGGGGATGAGTTTACTGGATCTGGAAGATTTAGCCCGGTTGTCGGCGGATATCATCGGTCTTCTTGATTACGTGGCCTCCGAGCAAGTGCCCCATTCCACGGCCATCACGGATATTTTATTAAAAGCGTGCTCATTTTTGATTTCTGGTTTAAAAGTCTTAACCCTTAATCCCGATGGCCATTCTTGGGGCGTCGCCCCGAATTGGACGCCCGTGGAGTTAGCCGATCTCCGGGAACACCTTTGGGAAGCTCGACAGGGCATGTTGACCATCGCCCCGCCCATGGTTCAGGGAAACTTCGGGGCCGCGACCTTAAAACCGAAGAAATTGGGCGAGATTTTGGTGGAAAAGGGCCTAATCACGCAAAATGATTTAGGCGGTCTCATCCAAGCCCAGAAAACGGTTCGCTCCATTCGTTTAGGGGAAATTCTTGTCCAAAATGGGCTTATCTCGGAAGAGGATTTAAGCGAAGCCCTGGCGCGGCAACAGAATCAAGATCAAGGTCGGCTTTTGGGGGAGATTCTAGTCTCCATGGGGCGCTTGGAACACGAACACTTGGAAGACGCTTTAAAGAGTCAAGATGGTTTGAAAGAAACCAAACTCGGCGAGATTTTACTTAAAAATAAGATTGGGGCCCCAGATAAAGTGGCCGCCGCTTTAAGGGAGCAGAAACTGAGCGAGGTCTCGCCCACGGCCACGACTCATACGGTCAAGGTGGATACCCAAAAGCTCGATGGCCTGATCGATCTGGTGGGGGAATTGGTCATCACCCAGTCCTTGGTGACCGCTAACAGCTCCATTAAGTTTTTGAAAGAGCAGAAGATCATTAAAGATTTGGCTCAGGTCTCCCGGATCACCAGCGAACTGCAGCGCAACGCCATGAGCCTAAGAATGGTTCAGATTAGCCAGACTTTCCGCAAAATGAATCGCTTAGTCCGGGATCTGGCCCATAAGTTTGAAAAAGACGTGGAGTTTGTGACCGTAGGCGAGGACACCGACATTGACCGCAACATGGTGGAGTCTATTTACGATCCCTTGGTGCACATGATCCGGAACAGTCTTGACCATGGGTTAGAGTCGCCGCAGGAAAGGGTGGCCGTGGGGAAGAAGCCCAAAGGGTTGGTTTGCTTGCGGGCCTACCACCAGGGCGGGAACGTGGTGATTGAGCTGACCGACGATGGCCGGGGCTTGGATCGGGAAAGAGTCGTGGCCAGGGCCGTGGCCAGGGGGTTGATCGCCTCTGGGGAAAACTTATCCGTTCAGGCCATCCACAACTTGGTTTTTCATCCGGGCTTTTCCACCAAAGATCATGTCACGGAAGTCTCTGGTCGGGGGGTGGGCATGGACGTGGTGCGGAAATCCATTGAGACTCTCCGGGGCAAGGTGGATTTCACCAGCGAGCCGGGTCAGGGCTCGACCGTGACCATCCGATTGCCCTTGACGTTAGCCATCATTGACGGGATGATCGTGCGGGTGGGCGATAACCGCTATATTCTGCCGACCATCTCCATCAATGAGTCTTTCCGGCCTAAGCCGGAAGAGTACTTCACGGTTAAAAACCAAGGCGAGATGATTAAAGTTCGGGATAATCTTCTGCCTTTGGTGCGGTTGGCGGACATTGTCTCGCGCTCCGGGCCGCGGGCCGACCCGGCCAGTGGTTTGGTCGTGGTCGTGGAAAACGAGGGTCAGCGCTGTTGCTTGTTGGTGGATGAGGTGTTGGGTAAACAAGAGGTGGTGATTAAGTCCTTGGGGGAGACGCTCAAATACGTTAGAACCTTGGCCGGCGGGACTATTTTGGGCGATGGCCGGGTGGGCCTGATTTTAGACGTGAGTGGGCTGTTTGACGCCCAGGCCAGAGGCGGCGGAGGCGCGGCCGCGGGGATGGGCCATACCGAGGATTGGGAGATGGACGAGGAGTCTTGGAATTAAAAACCTTGGCTAGTGGTTAGAGGCTAGTGGATCATGATAGTGAGCGAGGCTAGTGGATCGATGATAGTGGAGCGAGGATAAATGAGCGAACAACAACACAACGCCCCCACGGCTTTATCCGTTGACCACTCCCTGGACATGAAAGTGCTGCGCTTTGAGCTGGGCGGGGAGTATTATGGATTGGACATCCTCAAAATTAGGGAGATCAACGGCATGATGGAGATCACCAGCGTGCCCCAGACCCCCCAGTTTATGAGAGGTCTGATTAACTTACGGGGCAAAGTTATCCCGGTGATCGATTTAAGGCTCAAGTTTGGCTTGCCGGAAGAGGCCTACACCGAAAGGACGTCCATCATCGTTATAGAGATTAAGACGGCCAATGGATCCACGCAAATGGGGATAGTCGTGGATCGGGTCTCGGAGGTGATCACCATCAATAAGGCCGACATTGACCCAGCCCCGGATTTTGGGACGCGCTTGAAAAACGAGTACATTTGGGGCATGGCCAAGACGAAGGGTCAGGTTTTGATTATCTTGGACATTGACCTGATCTTGACGGACGAGGATTTAACGTTTGGGCCGAAGGCTTTGGTTGAGGAATGATGAGGGATGGGGGCTGGATGAACTGGGCGACGTTCCGTCAACGGCGCTCCCAGGATTGGTTCATCTGTCCGCGTTAAGCGTCAATGATCCGCGCGTCCAGGAGGTCTGGGGCGGGAAAGGAGGGCCGTGAGTTTGGAAAGTCGTCAAGCTTCTTCCGGGACGCCAGGTTTTGGCGTTTCGCAGTTGGAACTGTCTGACCACGACTACCAGGCCATCGCCAGCTTTGTCCACAAGGCCACTGGCATCAACCTTATGGAAGGCAAGAAAGAACTGGTTAGGGCTCGGCTGGTCAAGCGCATCACGCAACTGGGTTTTAAGGATTTTAAGACTTATTTTAAGCGCGCCACCACCGACGCCACGGGCGAGGAGTTGGTCTTTCTTTTGGACGCCCTGGCCACTAATCTGACCAGTTTTTTTCGGGAGCCGCAGCATTTTGATTTTATGAGCTCCACTCTATTGCCGGAGTTGGAAAAAAAGCGGCGTCGACCGGGTGGGCCTGGGCCACGGCTAAGGATTTGGAGCGCGGCTTGTTCTTCGGGCGAGGAACCTTACACCATCGCGATGGTGGTTTTGGAGAAAAGCCCTTATTTCGCCAATGGCGGGGATTTTCGGATCCTGGCCACCGATCTTTCCACTAAGGTGTTAAATATCGCTAAAAAAGGCCAATATGGCCCAGAGAGCGTTAAGAACATCCACCCCGTGACGTTACATAATTTCCTGGTCAAAACGCCCACCGACCGGGGCTCCAACTATTACACGGTTGTTCCCCACATGCGCAATCTGATCTCCTTTCGGCGTTTTAACCTGATGGATCCGTTCCCTTATAAAGGGCCGATGGATCTGGTTTTTTGCCGCAACGTCATGATCTATTTCGATCGCGAGACCATTGGAACCTTGATCGCCAAATTTTACAAGATCTTGGATGTTGGCGGTTACCTTTTTATCGGCCATTCCGAAAGCCTATCCGGCCTGACGCACGATTTTCAATACGTGGCCCCTTGCATTTACCGGAAGGTGTCCAAGTAGCCTGAAAAGGCGACGGGCGCGGTTATTTTGGTGAGTTATCATGATCAAAGTTCTGGTGGTCGACGATTCGGCCATTGTCCGAAAGATATTCACCGAGCAGCTATCCAAGGCCACGGATATTGAGGTCGTGGGAGCGGCTCCAGATCCTTACGTGGCTCGGGACATGATCCTTAAACTGGCCCCCAATGTCCTGACCTTGGACATTGAGATGCCGCGGATGGATGGGATCACGTTTCTGAAAAAATTAATGACCCATCACCCGATCCCGGTCATTATTGTTAGCTCGTTAACCCCCAAAGGTAGCGCCATGGCCTTGGAGGCCATGGAGTGCGGGGCGGTGGAAGTTTTAGCCAAACCCAGCGGGTCTTTTTCGGTGGGCGAGATGGGGGCGCAGTTAGCCGATAAGATTCGGGCGGCCTCGCGGGCGCGCGTCATTAAACGCGTCCCGAGCGAAGCCGGAGCCATGGCCGCTCGGAAAGCCATTACCCAAACCACCAATAAGGTGATCGCCATCGGCTCCTCCACTGGCGGCACCGAGGCTTTAAAAGATATCCTAACGCGTTTGCCCGCCGACACCCCGGGCATTGTCGTGGCCCAGCACATGCCGGCCAATTTTACCAGAGCCTTCGCGGATCGCATTAATGGTTTGTGTCGGATTAGGGTTAAAGAAGGCGAGGCCAACGATTCGGTGGTGCCAGGGGTTTGTCTCATCGCCCCGGGCAATTTTCACATGCTCTTGCGCCGGAGTGGGGCCCGCTACTACGTGGAGATTAAGACTGGCCCGATGGTGCATCACCAAAGGCCGGCCGTGGATGTTTTGTTTAAGTCCGTGGCCAAGTACGCTGGGGCCAACGCTATTGGGGTGGTTTTAACGGGCATGGGCTCGGACGGGGCGGAGGGGATTCAGGTCATGAAACAGGCTGGAGCCAAAACTTTGGCCCAGGACGAGGCCAGTTGCGTGGTCTTTGGCATGCCCAAGGAAGCCATTAAGACCGGGTGCGTGGATAAGGTGATTTCTTTAAGGAACATGCCGCAGGGTATTATGGATATGGTTTAGTCTTAGCTTTAGCCATAGCCAGGCTGGCTGGCGCTTGGGGGGATCTTAGGTTTTTTGGGGAATAGATTTTTGGGGGGCTAAGTTTTCGGGGGAAGAGTTTTTCACCAGGGAGCGTGATGTGTCTGGCCACACGGACAACGACCATAGCGGGTGCCTAGAGCCTTCGGGTCTCTACCGACGGGAGCACTTTTTCATTTCGTTAAATAACGAGATCCAGCGCCTGGATAGTGGCCAAAGGGCTTTGACCCTGATGTTGGTTAGTTTCGCCGCGCCGCCGGACTGGTCGTGGGTGGGTTTTCGGCTTTTATCCTATTTAGGGGCTTGCGATCAGGCCGCCCAATTGGGGGAAGAGTCGGAAGTGGCCATCTTGTCGCCAGAGGCGCCGGTAAAAAAAACGGTTCGGCTTCTCGGGCGATTGAGTGAGTTAGATCCAATAAGATGTGGTTTGGCGCAAGCTTGGCCAGGACGAGCCATTACGGCGGAAGAACTGGTGACTTTGGCGAGGGAGCGGTTGGCCGAGCGCGCGGAAACGCTCCAAAAATTGGTTGAGTCGCAAGGCCCGTGGGCCTTCCGGGAAACCGAATTGATCCCCGCCGAAAAGGACAGCCTGTTTGAGGGGTTTGGTCGGTTGAGCTTGGGTGGTTAACCAAACTATGACGAACTTATTCTAAAAGAATGTTATGTTAAAGAAGAGTTTGGTCTAATTATTGAATACTCTAGGTCAAGCGCGATGGATCAAGAAAAGATTTTTAGGGAAAAGATTATAAAAGAACGTGATGAATGTTGGTTCTGTGGTCAATAATTTTAAATTCTAACATAACTTGGTATTTTGGTTTTATTTTATAAAAATTAAAGTAAAAACTTAGAGAATTATTGAGGGCTTGGAGAAAACCCTAGTTTAACGGCAGTCGCCAAGGGAAAAAGTATTAATTTCAATAACTTATCAATTATGATTTTGGAATTATAAACTTCGCGCGCGACCATCAGGCGTAGGAGAAACTCTTCGCTAGGGTCGCCAAGTAATGGTCAGCGTCCTAGCCTGGTCACGACCGCGCCCGCCGCGTTCGTCCCAGCCACGGACAGGGTCTCTACGCCCGCGCCGTTTGGGACGCTCGAGATTTTTATATAGTTTGTCCCAACCTCAGAGGCGGCCCAAATGGGGGCGCGCTAGCGGTTAGTTCCTGGGCGTGGTTCCGTTAAAGATGACCATGCCCAGACGATCCTGGCCCACGACTCCGGGGGGCGGAAAGAAGCTCACTCGTCGACTAGGATATGACGATAAGCCTCGGCGGCTTCTTTTTTAATGTGATAAAGAGTGGCGGCGTAGTTTAATTTCTCCCAGACCTCCGCCGCGGAGAGGCCTTTCCGCGGGGCCAGTTGTCGGACACGCGGGCCAATGTCCTTTGTTTTCCATCTCCGCGTCCCAAGCCCGGAGTTGGGTCTGATGATCCTCAAAAACGTTACGGATACGCGCGGCCCAGGACTTATACCGTTCAGAATTGGCACGGGGCTAAGACGCCGAACCCAGCAAGCGTAGCCATAGCCCACACGGGGTTGGCTTGAGCTTCCGCCTCGGCGGCGTCCCGAGCGGCGTCAATGAGGGCGCTGGTGACCTGGTTAACGGTGGCGGGCGCGTTTGGACAGTCAGAGGAAGAACTACTTTTAGGGTTAGGGTTTGACAAGAAGGTTAATCCCATTGAGCGGGGACGGCCAGGTCTCGCCCGCCGCGCGGGACATCCGCTCGAAGAAAGATTCTGGTTGGCTAGAGTCCGTCTGGAGTAGGTCGGATTGATCCATGGTCTGAATCAGTCCGGCCTCCTCGGCGGTTTAGGGGATTACTCGGCCTCGTCGATGGGGGAAGACGTCTCGATCTGGCCCTCTAAGAACTCTTCGTAGAGTCTCTGGGTCAATTGTTTTAGACCGTTATTGACGGCGTTGAGTTTGGCCATCTCCTTCCACAGCTCGGCCCGGTAGCCCCTCGTCGCGGTCTCCAGCTCGAGTTTTATTCTCAGTTGAGCGTCTTCTAGATAAATCAAGATACCGTTGTACACGTACAGATCCCGATCCAGTAACTCCTTCGCTTTAGGGGTCATCAGTTCGTCAAAATTCCAGACCTCGCGCGTCGGATCGATTCGCCGCCATACTTCTCAAGGGCCGCTTTCTTGAAAGTAGAGGTAAGCGCCCCTCATTAGCTCCTCGGGGATTTCCAGATCCAGATCCAGATCCATATCCAGTTGAATGATCTGTTGATCCAGGTACTCGTCGGATGGATCGTGAGACCCTCTCGGGCGTGGGTCGAAAAATTCGTTCTTGATCTCTTCCATCACTACCGAGAATTCCCGAAGCTTCTCCACGCGGGTCAATATATAGTTCTCTATTGAATGGGGCATAATAGGTTCCCTTGATGATGTTATGGATAAAGTCAATAAAAACGGACGTTTGTGGTAACTACGCGTAGATCGTGTTTTTCCCAATACCCATTAACCCGTTAGTTTTGACGGCGCCCTGAGTAATGACGGCTTCGAACATATACGCTAATATCTCTAGAGGACGGGAATAATTAGGATCCAGCTCGCCGGGTTACTGTCCGAACCATTCCCGGGAGTTAATCGGCGCGCCGTATTGGTGATCGGTTATCGTGTTCCAAGCGGGGGCCAACATGTTGGTAGCCTCCGGTATATTTAACGAGTGACCGACACGTAACAAATGACACGCGCGGGGCGCCCCAGCTCATGGATATAGAATGAGCCCGCTGGTGACGGGTAACGGTGGCGGTCGCGTTTGAGACAGTCAAAGGAAGAACTACTTTTAGGGTTAGGGCGTTGATGAGGAGGTTGATCCCATTGAGAAGGGACGGCCAAGTTTCGCCAACGACGCTGGACATCCGCTCGAAGAAAGTTTCTGGTTGGAGAGAGCCCGTCGGGGTAGGTCGGACGGATTCATGGTCTGAATCAGTCCGGCCTCCTCGGCGGTTTGAGGGATTGTTTGTCCTCCGTCGCGGTCTCCGGCTCGTCTAAATTCCGGGCCTTGACCATTGTAAGGATTTGACGCCACGCTTCGATGGGGCCGCTTTCCTGAAAGTACAGTTGAGCGACCCTCGTCACCAGCTAATAACTATATTCCACCAATTTGTTCAGGTTAGGCGCCCCGGCGACCGCCGATATGTCTATCTGAGTCTGACAATGTCGCAATTCCAAAGAGGTCAGGTTAGTCAACCCGGCTAGAGCCGATATGTCTGTCAGTTTCCTACAACAGCCTAAGTTCAAAGAGGTCAGGTTAGTCAACCCGGCTAGAGAGGATATGTCTGTCAGACTCTCACAACTCAAGTTCAAAGAGGTCAGGTTAGTCAACCCGGCTAGAGCGGATATGTCTTTCAGACTCTTATAGGGCTCCAAGTCCAAAGAGGTCAGGTTAGTCAACTCGGCTAGAGCGGATATGTCTTTCAGACTCTTATAGAACTCCAAGTCCAAAGAGGTCAGGTTAGTCAACCAGGCTAGCGGCGATAGGTCTTTCAGACTCTTATAGAGGTTCAAGTCCAAAGAGGTCAGGTTAGTCAACCCGGCTAGCGGCGATATGTCTGTCAGACGGTCGCAGCTCGCCAAGTACAATTTGGTCAGGTTAGTCAACCTGGCTAGCGGCGATATGTCTGTCAGACGGTCGCAGTGCGTCAAGTACAATGTAGTCAGGTTAGTCAACCCGGCTATCGCCGATATGTCGGTCAGACTCTCACAACCCAAGCTCAAAGAGGTCAGGTTAGGAGGCGGAAATAAATTTCCTTTACAACTATTTTTTTTATGATATAATTTTTGGCATGGACACTGAATCAACTTTAAAGTCAGAGTTTGAACACTTCTGGCCCCATTTAGGCGA
>JAISYP010000144.1 GCA_031269825.1 Deltaproteobacteria bacterium | reverse complement strand
GCACCCCTATCCTAGTCAAAGGTACACACGTCTGATTCAATTGAGGAGCCCTGTGCGGTAATTCCGCTCGCAGGGATCTGTGCGGGGGGGTGCCCGAAAGGGCACTTCCTACCGCGACTGACGCTTTTATTATCTTTTATCATATAAAAAGGATCTAAAAAATTAGTTTTTTATGATATATAAAAAAGACTAACTAAATATGTTTGCAAACATAAAAATACCTAAAAACATGTAAAAATTATTTTACCAGTTTTTTAAGTCAAAATCAGCGCGTAATACATTTAATTATATGTAATTATGTCTGCCCTGTTTAGGACCCTTCTGTTATTTAATATATATTTCTACCCTTAAATAATTCTATAAATCTATTATTATAGTAATTTATCATTATATAATAACTTGTTATAACTATTTTTAGATAATTATAAACGTCAACCGTATTTTTTTATCCACGCGCCTTGACTATATCCAGTCAAAAACTGGATTCAGTCAAAAATGTAGACCAACCGACCTCTCCCAAATAAAAAGGCCATCCCCAGAGCGCTAACCCTAGAAACGGCCATTTTCTAAAAATTATGTTTCGCCAAACCAACGAGATCTTAGCTGAAAGTATTGTCCAGCTCCTTGACTAGCCTTAGTCCCCCACTTTTCCCCTGTCCGGGGGTATCGCTACCGCGAAAGACCCGCGCCCGCCGGAGTCAACCGACCCATGATGACGTTTTCCTTGAGCCCAGCCAGGATGACGACCTGCCCAGCCACGGCCGCTTCCGTTAGAACCTGGGCGCTTTCCTGGAAACTGACCGCCGAGATGAAGCTCTCGGTGGACAAAGAAGCCTTAGCGCTCCCCCGCGAGAGTGATTCCATCGTGGCTGGTTCTTTCCCTAACTCTATGATGGCTCGGTTAATCACCTCAAAACGAGGACGTTCCACCGATTCGCTGACCAAAAACTCCACGCCCCCAGCGGTTTTCACCCGGACTTTCCGGAGCGTCCGCCGGACAATGACCTTAACGCGCTGGTCGTCGTTCTTAACTGACTGGCGTCGATAGACCCGCCGCGCCTCGTCCACCAGGTATTCAGCCAGATCCCTCACCCCCCGGATGGAGAGGAGGTCATGTGGGTTAGCCAAGCCATCCATCAAAGACTCCCCAGCCCGGATAAAATCGTCCTCGTGAACGGTGGCTAAAAATCAGGTAGCGGTCGTCTTCCGGCCTACCCTTGTTGTTCAGCCCTTTCCAGAGTTTAGCCTGGCGCGCGAGGTTGGGCTTAGTTGGGCGACCTCACCCAGCTAGGCTGGCCTTTCGCGATTTCGGTTCCGGGCCAGAGGGGCGCGCCCGCGGTTCTTCCCGACTCAGCTCGCGTGGGTATTCTAACCCGCGGCTAACAGTTACCACCAGCCAGCCCATAGTGGATTCGTGGCGCCTAAGTTAACGTCCCGGCCAGGCGCGCGACCAGGGGCGATGAGTTTACCACGCCCATCGCCTTTAAAATTTGGCCGGAACAATTTAGCGTCTTCAGCCAGCGTCTCGATTTTTGACCATTGGGCTAAAAAACTAAAATAGATCTTACAAGAACATTATCATCGTAAAAGAGCCGTACGTCTCAGGCTCCGATCTCATCAAAGCGGTCGGGAAAGCGCCCACCGCCCGCACCACCTGAGCCCTGAGGGAAACGTGGGGGAAATTGAGATAATAGGCGACCCCAACATCGGATAGATCGCCGGATCGAGTACGAGAAGTTGGGTGTACCGAGTTTTCCAATTTCCAGCCCGCGTGATCGGCGAAAAGTCCAAAAGCGTGGTCAACTTGGCCGATACTCGGCAGCTTGAACCGAAACTCCGAGCTAACGATATAACCACTATCCCCAGAAAGGCCTTCCCGATAAGCCCTCACCCCTTGGCCGCCTGTGACGTTAAGTTGTTCGGCGCCGTCCAAAGTTTTCTTTCTTAAGGCCTTTTGTAAAGTTCCAGTTAAACTTAACGCTAAAAAGTCGTTCAGACCCACATTAAAAGTAAGATCTAAGTTAGCGTAACTAAAATCGCCTTCCTCGTCTTCTCTGGGTTGAAGAAGACCGCCCCAGGTTTTCTCATTGGTAAGATTTCCATAAGACACGCTAGCCCCAATTTTGTTATAAAAATTGTGGGAGCCCAGGGAGCCCCAATATTCATTGACTAAACCGACTTTGCCAATTAAACTCTTCGTTTCTTCTTCCACGGTAAATTGGGAATAAGTCGTATCCATCAATTTGTAGGTTCCGCCCAGGTCTAAATACAGGTTACGCTTGGCGGAACGGATTAAGGGATAACGCACGGACGCCTCCATGATCTTGGAGCTACCGGTGGCCCCCAGATCTTTGAAGTTGTCGCCTAGCTCATAATAAACATAGGTGTAACCCAATTGTAATCTAGCCCCGCTCGGGGTTATGGGAACGCTATAATTGATGGCCGCGCTGTTAATCCCCTGTACCGAGGTGGTCATCCCAAAAACCGACAGTTTATCGCCCAAGTTAAAGGGGGAGTTAACGTCGATCCCAGACATGAAGCGCCAATGGCCGGTGTACACCGAGCCCATGTTGTCGGTCATGACGTAGCCGTTAAAACGCGGCCCTTTGGGCACCTGCGCCAGGAACTGGGTCTGACCAAAGGACACTCCTGGCCCCATGGTTAGTTTTGGCATGCCCGCCCCAGGCAGATCATTGAACAACAAAACCATCCGCTCCAGATCTTTGCGGGTGACCAGCTGGCCTTCCTTGAGCGTGGCTTGGATCATCTTTTTTACATACCAATCGGTGACTAAGGAACTGTTCTCCATGCTACTGGCGCCAAAAGAACCCACCAAAGCGCGAAGGGTGATCACTCCATTTTGGGCGTTTTGTTGAGGTAGATAGACCTGAACCGCGGGATAACCTTTTTGCCGGAAAAGTTCGCCCACCCTGGCGGCGGCCTCCTGCAGTTGGCCCATGGTCAGTTCTCGGCCCTTAAAAGGCTCCAAAACCCGCCGAATATCCTTTTCAGGAATTTGTCCCATTTCCTCAAGGATAAAATCATTGACCATGATCGTCGCCCCACCTTCGGAACTAGGTAACCGAGACACGCTCTGATCGAGCCCGGTTTCCTCACGCTCCGTCCGCGACCGCTCAGGTCTAGCTTTTTGGACTTCCTGGGTGATCGAGCCCACGCTGGGGGCGCCTCGGGGAACCGGAGCCTGCCCCAGGGCCAAGTCTGGGCCAGCGATCAGAAAAATAAAAAAACAAATTAATAGCGACCATAGTGGGCGATGAAACCGGTGAGTGGGGGAAGTTGAACTTATTGGCATGGGAGAATCCTTGACCATAAAATTAGTTAAACGCGGCGGCGTTGACTACGCTAACCAGCCAGCGTGGAATGAGCGAAGGCGAAAACAAGCGCGAAAAAAAACCAACCTTAAGGCCCGGCTTCGACCGCCTAGGCCAGTTAGAAACACCTAAAATCCCCAAAAAACCCGCTCCCCAACAATTAAGCTAGTCCTGTAAGTTTGGCCTGGGGTAAGTTGCCAGTTGCCTGGGGCGCCTTTACTTTTTAAGAGAACCTCAGGGACGTCGACGTCCCACGAAAACCATAACCTCGCCACAACTAGCCCTGAGCCACCGGCAATCCGCCACGCCGCTTCTGAGGTCATTAAGGTCATTTAGATTTTTGTCGTCAGCCGTTCTTCACCCTGACGCCCTTTCAAAGCGTCTGAATTAAATCGTTTTATACTTTTATTACCAGATTAAACAGATAAACGAATCAATTAACCAAGAAATATAAATATTAAGCTTTCGCGTTATTATGGCTATTTAACCTACTTTTACTCTCTAAAACAGCCAACCCCTTATAACGCCAACCAAAATAAGCTCGCTTCAACCAATCAATCTAGCCCGCCACGTTCGGATAATTGAGTTAATTAATCTTTTTTTCGGTTCTCTGGACTAAAAATTGGTCTGTCTCAATGATGATATACCATGGTTGTCTATTCGATTTGTCAAAAAATTTTCGGTTAAAAATATTCCCATCGATTAATGGCCATATGGTTAAAAATAAGCTAATAATGTCCATAAGACTTGTTTAGCCTTTTTTGGTTAAGTTATGTTGGCCAAAACTAGCACAGTAAAATTTTTGTGTCAATAAAAAATTTCCTTCCCCTAAATTTTTTGGGATCTCACCCAGGCTGGTCACGCCTCTGGGTTATAAAAAATTTCTAAACATATCTATAAATATCTTAATTAAGCATAAAACTAATATTTAATATGTCTTATTTTTACTTATCTGATTTCGCTAAAAGCCTTCAAAAATAGTCCGATGGGGTTCCCTTGACCCGGACGCCGACCCCAGACCGGACAATTTTTTTGTTCCGGCGGCCTATTCCCCGTTTTTGGGCTCCCGCCAGACGCGACCGTGGCTCCCTTTAGGCTTAATGACGGACGGATCGCGGAACTAAACCGCCTTGAGCCAACCTCTATTTTTTGTTACCATGGTTCTTAAAGCTGAATAAGCCACTTTTAACGGATTTAGGGGCCAAAATTTAGTTGGCTGAGTTAGTTGGCTACGCTTAATTGGCTATGGAGGGGCGATCTTCAGGGAAATAGCTCGCGCCCAGCCCACGCGGTTAGCCCTAGGGCGAGAACGTTAAATCTGGCTCTCGCCAGGCGTCGATCTATT
Organism: Deltaproteobacteria bacterium; assembly: GCA_031269825.1. GTDB lineage: Bacteria > Desulfobacterota > Desulfarculia > Adiutricales > Adiutricaceae > JAIROO01. The sequence continues at coordinate 10,801 of JAISYP010000144.1, read as the reverse complement.
TCTAAAACAGGTTATTAAGGGAGCTAAAATTGGCCTATAGCGAGGATTTATGGCGAGAAGCCAAACGGAAATGCCGTCTTAACAACGAAGATGTGGCCTTGGCCAAGAGTTTGGGGTTTAACCCCAAAAGCCTGATCAAAAATATTCCCAGCCCAACGCAGTTGTGGAAAGCCCCTGTGAAAGTGTGGATACACGATCTGGAGGCCAAACGTCTCCAAAAATCCGCGGCTAAAAAGAAGCGCCAAGAGGCGGCGGCTTTAAAAACCGCGGCGACCGAGTCAGTTCCCAGGGAAAATAAAGACGAAACCAAAGACAGCCAAAAGGATTAAGTCGCGACCAACCGCCCATAAGCTCGCTCCCTTGGGGGTAATGCCCAGAAATTCCGGTATGACTTGGGAGGGTTAAAACCGATTTTCGGCATTTGATCTTTAACGCGAAATGGATTAAAAAGAGCCCACAGTGGAACGGCGACCTCTGGCCGTTCCCAAGCCTACTAACTATAGAAGTTGGGGGCTAAGGGACAGACTCATTAAAAAGACCTAATTTCCCCTTTTTAATGACTGTCTCCAGGTCAAGAAAAACTCTCCGCCGGCCAACATAGCTCAATTGGTAGAGCACCCGATTCGTAATCGGGAGGTTAAGGGTTCAAGTCCCTTTGTTGGCTCCAGTAGATTCCAGGGGTTAGGTCAAAAAAAGGCGGATCGTAAAAAGCGGGTCATCCCAAACAGATAAATCGAAAAAAAGCCTGGTTTAAGTTCCACCGCTTTGTCCCCGCGTTCCCCTTGATTAACGTCCCCCTTTAATTGTTTTAGCCTACTCAATCGAGGCAAGTTCCCCAGTTATCCCCCGGCCGGTCTCGCCGGTAGCGTCCAAAAACTTAGGGTCAAAGACCCCTTTTGGGGCCTGTGAAAAAACTTCTCTCATGTCGAAAATAAGAGTCAATTAACCTTTAATTAACATCCTTATTTACCCCGCTAGCCCACGGAAAAATCCCCAGAGCCCCCCAACGCTATCAACCAGTTTTTCCCACGGCTATACTTCTAAAAACGCGCCAACCCAAGGCTACCCGAACTTCCTTTAGACTACCCAACAATATGGCCAACCCAGCCAGGCGCTCCATTTGATTACCTAAGCCCTTAATTTTTATACTTTTTTACCCTACGATTCGCGAAGAACTCTTGAAGCGTTTCCCGAAATATGGTATTATCTTAACGTAAATGGACAATACCGCCTCGGCTTTGTTAAGGTTTTGTCTTTTTGGCTGAGCGCGGCTCAGTTGAGTAAACGTTCAGCTTTTCCCAGTTTTTCCACGCTTGCGGCTCACGCGTCCAGACGCTGTTTTCGGCTTTTAAGTTAGAATAATGATTAACACGCTCATTTTTGACCTTGATATGACGCTGGTTGACTCTTTGGCCGCTTGCGCGCGAGGAGCCAATCTTCTGGCCAACCGACTAGGGTTACGACCCGTGACCGAGGCGGAGGTTCTCCAAACTATTAGCCTTTCCACCCCCGATTTCTGGCGGGCTATTTGGGGGCGGAGCCAACCGGAATGGATGGACTGTTTTGTCCAGGAAATCCTGCCCAGCCTCACGGAGAAGATCACCATCTACCCAGGGGTGGAAGAGTTTCTCAGCGTGGCCCGGTCTCGGGGTTATCTCCTAGCCGTGGCCACCAACCGCTCCCATCCTTGGATTGATTTAGCCAGTCTTGGTTTGGCCAAGTATTTCGACACCGTGGTCGGGATCTCCGAGGTCGCTCGTCCTAAGCCGGATCCAGACATCTTGCTGACCGTTCTAAAAAACTTCGGCCAAACCTGCGACGAGGCCATCTACTTCGGGGATTCGATTTCCGACATGGAAGCCGCTCGGGCCGCGGGGATCAAAGGCTTGGGCTTACTCCAAGGGGGAGTCACGGCCGAGGAGCTAACCAAGGCGGGAGCCTGGATGACCCGCGCCAATCTACCCGCTTGCCGGGATCTGTTCAACTTTTAAACGCGAGGGCGAGCGGTGGAAGATCTGACTTTCAAAAACGACAACTCCTTGCGGCCTAATCCAGCCAAAATCCAGGAGATGTTTGGGAGCGTCACGTCCCGTTACGATTTTTTGAACCATTTTTTCAGTCTAGGCCGAGATATTTTCTGGCGTCGAGCCTTGGCTAGACGACTGTTGATCCTGGACAAACCCGGTCACTTTTTAGATCTAGCCACTGGCACCGGCGACCAATTACTGGCGGCCCATAAATGTTGGCCCCATGCCCATCTCACTGGTCTGGACTTTTCCCAGCCCATGCTGGATCTGGCCAGCCCCAAGTTGAGGGGCGTCCCGGTCAACCTCGTTTTTGGCGACGTTCTAAAACCGCCCTTTGAGGATAACCTTTTTGACTCCATCTCCATTTCCTTTGGGCTACGGAACTTAGCCGATCGAAAAGAGCTATGCCAACAAGCCTTTCGACTCCTTAAACCAGGCGGCCGATTCTTGATCCTGGAAATGTTTTTTGAGCCCCGCGCCTTCATGGCCCCGATTACCAGTTTTATCCTCAAAAAGGCCACCCCTTGGCTAGCCAATCGGCTGTTCCACGCCCCCCAGGACGCTTATAAATATTTAGGCCTATCCATCCTCCGTTTTCCTCATCCGTCCATCATCCTGGATGAGATGGAAAAAGTCGGTTTTAAGGAACTAGGTTACCGAACCTACACCTTTGACATCGCTATGCTAGTCTGGGGGCACAAACCCTAGCTCTGAACAAAACTTTTGGTCATTAACCAAAAATTATTGGCTTTTTTCGTGTTTTTGGGGTAATAAAGAAGCAGGGACAATCATAATCGCTCCCGTTATTCGGTTTGACTCGCGTTTTTTGGGCCAAACAGCCTAGGGCGGGGCTAATTTTCATTATTGGGAGCGGTCACCATTAGGGCTCGCCTGGCCAGGCGTCCAACTTTCGCGGTTTGACTCTTTTTCCCAGATTCCTGGCCATTTTTATCCTTGGCTTAAGGCCGGGGCTACTTTTAGGACTTTCTTATGAGCAACGCCAGTTCCGCCAGAAGTCAGCCAGAGCCGTCTAAAGGCCGAGCGGCCGGACAAGAAGGCAAGTTTCTAACCTTTTCCCTGGCCAGCGAAGAGTATGGTATCGGGATTCTCAAGGTTCGAGAAATCATAGGGATGATGCCCATTAGAACCGTGCCGCAGACCCCTGGCTTTGTTAAGGGCGTCATCAACCTACGGGGCAAGGTCATTCCCGTGGTGGATTTACGGCTGAAGTTCTCTATGAGCGAAGTCGACTACACGGAGCGAACCAGCATCATTGTCGTGGACGTGGCCACGGAATCCGACAAGTTCATCCACATTGGCATTGTGGTCGACAGCGTTTCCGAGGTGGTCAACATCAAGGCCGATGACATTGAGGCCGCTCCCGCCTTTGGTTCCCAGTTGAACACTGAGTACATTCTGGGCATGGCTAAGATTGGCAAGGGCGTAAAAATTTTGCTCGACATTGACCGCATCTTAGTGGGCGAGGAATTGGCCGCTTTGGGTTTTTGAGAGCCTGAAATAATATCTACCCCTCCAAACCCCTGGCGACAGGGGTTTCTTTTTACTAATATCCGCGACGGGCTATTGGCTGGCGGGCTAGATTGATGACGGGCTAGATTGATGGCGCCCTAGATTAAAGATTAATTAAATAGGACTTAATTATTTTAAAGCTCATTGATAATTGAAACCATTTCTTGATGAATAAGCCCATTGGAAGCCAAGATAGTCGGGCTTTTTTCCAGTTGATAAGCGGCTCCTTGACCATCGGTGACTTGACCGCCCGCTTCCTCGACCAACAAAGCCCCAGCGGCCACATCCCAAGGTTTTAGGCCGGTTTCCCAATAACCCTCGGCACGACCCGCGGCCACAAAAGCCAGATCCAACGAGGCGGCCCCGGCCCGACGAACGGCCTGGACTTGGCCAAGCATCCGCTCAAACGGGGCCACTATCTCCCGCGCCCGGGTATGGACGTCGTAAGGAAAGCCCGTGTTGACCAAAGACTGGACTAATCTATTGGCCGAGCTAACCCGCAGTTGACGGGCGTTGGCTAACGGCTGGCCATCTTGACGGTGGTCTAGGCTCTGAAGGAAAGCTCCCTGGCCGCGAATGGCCCAAAAGACCTCTCTTAAAATCGGGGCCCGCACCACCGCGACCAGCGTTTTCCAGCCAGCTGGCTCGGGGACGGATAAGGCCACCGACACCGCGAAAAAGGGATGTTGATGCGCGAAATTAGTGGTTCCGTCCAGGGGATCGACATGCCAACGGGGGGCCTGAGGATTGGCCGAGTCGAGTCCTTCTTCCTCAGCCAAAAGGTCGTGACTGGGAAAAGCTTTTTTGATTATGGCCCGAATAGCCCACTCGGACTTAAGATCGTATTGGGTGACCAAATCGATGAGACCTTTATTTTTGACCGTTAAATCCTGGTTCCGGTAACCTTGGGCGATCGCCTCGGCCCCGACCTGGGCGGCGGCCTGAGCCACGGCCAGGGCCGCTTTTAGATCCAGATCCATAAATCCCCTCGCCTATTAAAAGTTGGGGCCCGAAGAAGGTTTCGGCGCGTCCACGAAAGCCATCTTAGCGCTTTTTGGGCCGGGCGAGCCGGTTGGCTCAAAACTGACTAGCGTTGGGGAGATAGCTGAAAAGCCACCCCCGCTTATGGTCAGGGCGCTCGGAACTTTTTGGGCTTTTTTGGGACTTAGGGCGTGGATTTGTCTGGCGAAAATAGAAGTCTAAAAAGAAGATAGCGCGATGATCGCGGGAGGTTAGAAGATAAAAGGCCGAAGAAAGATATGGAAGAAAATTATCCCGAAAATATCCAAGACTTACGTCTGGAATGACCTTTTGTGTTAAAATGATTTGTCCCTTGGACAATAACGGGCCTGGCTCTTTTTCCGCCCTGGCTCTTTTTTTTACCGCCCGCGCTCCCCTTATTATTTAGAGCGCGCCAACCCTAAGACCACTGAAGGCCTCTAAATTCATGTCAGCAGCTGTTTCCGGCAAATTTACCTTGGAATACCTCTTAAACCTTCTGTTAGGGGTAGGCTTGATGGGTCAGCAAAACGCCGAGTCCATCAAGCGGGATTACCAACAATCCTTGTCCGACAGCAGCCGCCGCCCCCGAGGCGGCAAAGCCAATGTCCAGATCAACGCCATCACTGACCCTTTGGATTACCTCATCAGCCTAAAATTACCCTTACCGGGGGCGGTGGAAGGACGTTTAATCGATGACGACGTCTTGGCCCGGCTCATGGCCAAAGATAGTGGCCTGCCCTACCACCGGGTGGAACAAAGGGAGTTGGATCTAGATTTTATCACCCACCTGCTCCCCCAGTCCTTCGCCGCTCGCCACTTGGTTCAACCTCTAGGGCTGGAAGGGTCGAAACTAGCCGTGGGGGTCAGGCACCCTTTTTACCAAGCGGTTCTGGAGGATGTGCGGCGAGTCGCCGGCCGCGAGATCCAAGCGGTCATCATCAGCCAGACCAATCTTAAAAAGCTCATCACCGACATCTACGCTTTCAACTCTTCGGTCAAAGGGGCCACCAACCTCTACGATGGCGGCTCTCGACATGGCTTAGACGTCAGTAACCTGGAGCAATACGTTAAACTTAAGAACGCCTCCGAGATCGCCGACGACGACCAGCACATTAAAAATCTGATCGATCTGTTGTTCGCTGAGGCTTTCGAGTCGCGCGCCTCGGATATCCATATTGAGCCTAAACGCGAAAAACTGTTGATCCGCATGCGTTTTGACGGGATCCTGCATGACATGTACCAGCTGCCCGCGGTCATTCACCCGGCCATGGTCTCGCGTCTAAAAACCATCTCGCGTCTAGACATCGCGGAAAGGCGCCGACCTCAGGATGGCCGGATCAAAATCGCCCACAATAACGCTGAGGCGGAGGTGCGCGTGTCCACCATGCCGGTGGCTTTTGGGGAAAAAGTGGTTATGCGTATTCTGGATCCTGAGTCCCTTTTTCTGGATCTGAAGAGTATGTTCTTTAATGAGGATGATTACAAAAAGTGGCAAGATTTCATGACTAACCCCCACGGCATCATCTTGGTGACCGGCCCCACTGGCTCGGGGAAAACCACCACTCTTTACTCGACTTTAAGACAATTATCCACCCCAGAGGTGAACGTCACCACCATTGAGGATCCCGTGGAGATGATCCATGAGCAATTCAACCAAGTGTCGGTTCAACCCAAAGTGGGGATCACTTTTGGTAGTATTATTCGGACAATTTTGCGTCAAGATCCCGACATCATCATGGTGGGCGAGATGCGGGACAAAGAGACGGCCGAGAACGCCGTCCAAGCGGCTTTAACTGGTCATTTGGTTCTGTCCACTCTCCATACCAACGACGCCCCCACGGCGGTGACCCGTTTAGTGGAATTGGGGCTAGAGCCTTTTTTGGTGGCCTCCACGGTCATTGGGGTCATGGCCCAACGTCTGGTGCGCCGGATCTGCCCTTATTGCGTGGATGAATTTGTTTTAACCGCTAAAATGGCCCTGGATTTAGGTTTTATCACCGATGGGGATCTGACTTTAAAACATGGCCGCGGTTGCGACGAATGCCGGGGCACTGGCTATCTAGGGCGTTTAGCCACGGTTGAGGTGATGCCGCTTACCGAAACCCTTAAGGAACTCATCCTTAATAGCGAAAAAAACGCCCTGACCCTCAAAAACCGAGCCCGGGCCGAGGGCATGACCACCCTCCGGGAAAACGCCTTAGATCTGATGCTCGCCGGCAAGACCACTATCCAAGAAATCTTGCGCGTCACCGCGGCGGACTAATAATTACCATTGGGAAAGCTATAAGCCCCATGCTCACGGAACTGAAAGTTAAAAACCTAGCCTTGATTGAGCGACTGACCTTGTCATTTGGGCCAGGGGTAAATCTTTTGACCGGCGAAACCGGGGCGGGCAAAAGTATTCTGGTGGGAGCCTTAGGCTTACTCAAAGGTCAGAAGGCTTCCGCGGATTTTGTGCGCGCCGGGGCCGAGGAAGCCGAAGTGGAGGCTTTGTTTGTGGTGGAAAACCCCGAACCCCTGGCCGCTTTATTCGCGGCCCAAGGGTTAGAGCCCGCCGATGAAATCATTATTAGGCGCCAAGTCACGGCTGGGGGACGCAGCCGAACCCGTTTAAACGGGAACCTGATCACTTTGGCTCAATTAGCCAATTGGGGCGAAGAGCTCTTGGCCATCACCTCGCAACACGATCAACAAAGTTTGACTAACCCAGCCCGACAAATGGAGTATTTGGACAATTTTGGCCAATACCCCGACCTTTTGGCCGAGGCCCAAAGGCTCTGGCGCGTCCGGGAAGAAGCCCAGGCGGCCATGGAAACCTTGGAAGCGGAATTGCGGGATAGTCGAGACAAAAAAGAGCTCTTCGAGTTCCAGCTGGCCGAGATCAAAAAAGTCAACCCTCAGCCCGACGAAGATTTCCGCCTGATGGATAAAAAAAATCTCCACCGCTCGGGAGCGAAACTGGCCGCCTGCCTGGGGCAAGCCCGCGAAGTTTTAGAAAAAGGCAAAGACGGCCTTTTTAGTCAACTAGAACGCGTCCGCTCTTCTTTAGTCAAAGCCGCGGAACTGGATCCGGCCTGGTCAACTTCGGCCGACGCCGTCTCGGACATGGCCGCGGAACTGACCGATTTAGCCGGCGTCATCAGCGCGGCCAGCCGGGGCAAAACTGTCCAAGACTCGGAACTAGAGGCGCTCGATGAGCGCCTGTCCGAGTTAGCCAAGCTTAAACGTAAACATGGCCCCACTTTGGAGGAAGTTTTAGCCAAATCCAGGCGCCTCGCCGAGGCTTTAGGGCGACTAGCCGAAGCGGATCTCGAATTAAGCTCGTGCCGAAAGAAAATGAGTCAAGCCGAGGCGGCCGCTTTAGCCAACGCCAGCCAATTAACCCAAAAAAGAAAACAAGCCGCCCAAGAACTGGCCGCCAATCTAGAGACCACTTTAAGGGTCTTAGGCTTTCCCAAAATCCAATTGACCATTGAGGTCAATCCGGAGGCTCCTTTAGGGCCGCGAGGGGTGGATCAAGTTATTTTCTTGTTCGCCCCCAACCCAGGGGAAGGGACGCGACCTTTAGCCAAAATCGCCTCGGGCGGGGAATTGTCGCGCCTAACCTTGGCCCTGAAAATCGCCCAAACCCCCCGCTCGGATCAGAGCCTCGTCTTTGACGAGATTGACGCGGGTCTGTCTGGCGGCACGGCCGAGGCCGTGGCCGCCAAAATAGCCGAGTTAGCCACTCGGCGCCAGGTTTTTGTGATCACCCACTTACCCCAAATGGCTTGCCTAGCTGGACGTCACTTTCTCGTGGCTAAAAGCGAAGACTCCCAGCGCGACCGCACGGTCACCACCATCCAGGAACTACCGCCGAACGACCGAGCCCAGGAATTGGCCCGGATGCTCGGCGGAGCCTGTCCCTCGCCTGAGGCTTTGGCCCTGTCCCACCATCTCCTTGGCCTTTAAGCCAAGTTTTTTCCTTTTCCGACCTTTTTTATAACCCCTCTCGCGGGAGTTTAGCGTGATCAATTTAAAAGAACTTAAAGCCCGGCCGATCTACGGGTATTTGAAGTGGCTAACTCTAGCCCAGGCGGCGGCTTTTCAGGGCTGGAACGCCCTATACACCAACTTCGCCGTGGAAGTGGCCCACATCAGCGGTCGCGAAAACGGGGTCATCCAGTCCATCCGCGAGGCGCCTGGCCTTTTGGGTTTAGGGGTGGTCGCCTTGTTACTACTTTTTAAGGAAACCACCCTTTCCTCCTTAGCCATCTTAGTCTGCGGCTTGGGCGTGATTGGGGCGGGCTGGTTTCCCACCTTCCATGGTCAAATCTTCTGGACGCTAGCCCTCTCTTTTGGGTTCCATTATTTTGAGGCCGTCAACCAATCCTTAACGCTTCAACATTTCAAGCTCCACGAGGCGCCTTTAATCATCAGTCGGCTCAGATCCTTCACCGCTTTAGGCAGCATGTTCATGGGCCTAACCATCCTCTTATTTTCCCACTTGGATTACCGGATCTTGTTTGGTATAGCCGGTTCCATGGCGGCGGTGGTCGGGATTTGGTCATTTTTCCACCAACCCAGCTCCTCCAATCTACCGCCTCAGAGAAGGGGCCTTATTTTCAAAAAACGTTATTGGCTTTTCTATGTTTTAACCGGTTTATCCGGGGCCAGGCGACAGATCTTCAGCGTTTTCGCCATTTTTCTCTTGGTTGAGCATTTTAAGTTTACCCTAACCCAAATGAGTCTTTTGTTCTTCTTTAACCATACCGTCAACTGGTTTCTTAACCCCTATATTGGGCTGGCCATTAACCGGGTCGGGGAAAGAAAACTATTGCTATGCAAATACGCCGGCGTTTTGGCCATTTGCCTGGCCTACGTCTTTTGCGATAGCCCGATCCTGGCCGCCGTCTTATATGTGGTGGATCAGATTTCCTTTTGCTTTACGGTCTCTATTCGGACATTTTTCCAGAAAATCGCCCACCCAGACGAAATCGCCCCCAGCATGGCCATGGGCGTCACCGTCAACCACGTCATGGCCGTGACCGTGCCTTTCGTGGGCGGCTTTTTGTGGATGATGGATCGCCGTCTGCCTTTCCTTTTGGGCGTCTTTTTCGCTTTAGGCTCCTTAATCATGGCCCATTTCATCAGTAAAGACCTTAGTAAAGACGCGGAGCTAGCCGTCCCAGCCCCTTAGGCTAGTCTGTTATAATGAGCCAATGACTTTAAACCTTAACTTAACCTCAACTTTAACCTCATAATTAAGGAGCGCGCGTGCGGATCAAATCTTTGGTTTTAATGGTTTGTTTAACCGCTTTTTTATTCCCGTTCTTATCCGCGGTGGTCGTGGCTCAAGAGCCCCAGGTTTACCTCAAAAAAGACTTAAAAACTTGGAATCGCGAAAAAGTGGCCAATGGCGTGGGAACTTTGGCTGGTCAATTCGCCTTTAACCGTCATGAGGCCAAGGCGGATCAAGTTATCAAAGAAATCGGCTGGCTAACCCTCCAACCAGGCGACTCCATCGGCCTCCACGCCCATACCGATAACGAGGACGCCTATATCATCGTTTTTGGCGAGGGCGTTTTCACGGATAGCCAAGGCCAGAAAACTCCCGTCACCGGCGGGGACGTGACCATCGCCCGACCGGGCGACTCTCACGCCTTGGAGAACACCGGGTCAGTCCCTTTGTTTTTCCTGAACGTGGTGGCCAAACGTTAATAGAGCCTTGGCGGGGCTAGATCTGGGAAAAACGCCCTCAATCCGGCTCCGAGCTAAATTTTCTCCGGCGGTCATTTACTGGCCGCCTTTTTTTGGTCGCGATCGGGGGCGCTAAACATTATTAGACCCATTATTTACCGTCATCAATAATATGAAAAATGACGTTTAACTCTAAATTTACCCGCCCGGATCGCCCCAGCCGCGGGCCAAGCCATAGGCCTAACGTTACGCCTCCCTTTAAGCGCGCGTTTAAGCGGGCGATGTTCTCTAAAACGAACGACCTAGCGACGGTTAGAGCGCGATCCCTAAATTAAAAATAGCCGCGCCCTAATAAATTAAAAAAATAACCGCGAGCTAAAAAGCGAGCCCAACCCCCGCCCAGTCCTAAATTACGCCTGACCATAAGCTGAGCGCGATCTTTAATTATCCGTAATTCGGATTTTTTTTTCGAGCTATTTTTATTTTTTTTTCCAGAGTATCGACAGGCTACAGAGAAAATAGAGCTGAACAGAAAAAAATTATTTTTAGGCTTATTGTTTAAA
>JAISYP010000116.1 GCA_031269825.1 Deltaproteobacteria bacterium | reverse complement strand
AACAATGGCTACCGGCGCCGGTCACTGCGCGCCCCTGTCCAAATCAAAGGTATACACGTCCGATCCAATTGAGGAGCCCTGTGCGGTAGTCCCGCTCGCAGGGATCTGTGCGGGGGGGGTGCCCGAAAGGGCACTTCCTACCGCGACTAGATTTTTTTATTATTACTAGTTGTTTTTGATATATTACTTAATTATTTATTCTTAATACTAACTTTAGACTGTAAGGAGGCTAATGTATAAGCAAAACAAAAACTTTATAATTTTTTTGATTATAAAAAAATATAGTGCATTTTTACCACACCCTCGGAAAACCGGATAATGGTTTTAAACGCGCTGACAGGCGCTCTGGTTAAGGCGGAGCTGGGCGTTAGGGATGAGGATAGAATGTTTAGTGGATAAGACGTTAAATGGGAAGAGCCTACCGGGGCGATGCGCGGCTGGCGGGATTTAGAGGCCGAATAGAGCCGAAGACCGACGTTTGGTCGGGGAACGTCTGGGTAGCGCGAACTAGACCGTGTCCAGGAGGGTGGGAAGATGAGTGGGCGGGGCTCTAATGGAAAGAAATAGACTGTCGACCGCGTCTAAGCTAGCTAAGGTCAGAGGCTTTAAGCCGAAGAGGAAGTTTGAGGGGCTAGCGGGCTAACGGCGCTGGCAGAGGCGTTAAAGGAAAAATGATGATGGCTTGGAGAAAAGCCTAGTTTAAAGGAGATCGTCATGTAAAAGAGTATTAATTTCAGAAACTTATAAATTATGATTCCTGAATTGGACTTTTCGCGAGACCATCAAGTCTGTATTCAACGGAACTTTTGGAGACAAAAGTTTCTAATGAGTGCGCTCTTTAGCCGTTAAATTGATTTTATGAACTTATTTCATGATAATAACATCTTAATAATTATTATAATACAGGAAATTGAAGTCACTATCAAACGTTATATAGACTTTTTTAATGGTTTAATATAAATAGATATATAAAGTTTGATAATATGTAGCAATAATTTTATATGTTTATTGTTAGATCACCTACAATTATGTTTATTCCTAAATTTAACTGACTAAGATTTTTTAGGGAGGGAACAAGAGGTGATCGGAAATAAGGGCCAGCGCACTAGCCCTTATTCTTCTGGGCCAGGCTTCAGCTAATCCGGCGCCATTAAATCAGTCGCCCGTTAATCCGGCGCCAGTTAATATAGTTACCGCCCCTGAAAATATCTCTCCCCCTCAAATGGCTTATTCTGGTTCTTTCGTCGTAACTCCATTGGGGCTAATGGGTCTACTGGATCTACTGGATCTATTAGGTTTAGGGGCAAGTTTCCGCTAACGGATCAAAGGACTGGGGATGAGCGTGGATTTGTTGGTATTGGTCGATAATACGGGGGTAGCCTTGTTTATGGGTTTGTTGAAGTAGACCGTAAAGACGGTTGACCCCATCCCGTCCCGTTTGATTCCCTAGGGCGGCCCAGAGATAAAAGGAGCGATCCAGGTTTTGGGCGGCTTCGGGGATTTGGCCAGCGGCTAGCTGTAGTTGGCCGGCGAGCTCTAAATCTTGGGCCAGACCCGGGAGGTTTTCGGTCTGGCGATCCAGGGCGAGGGCTTCGTTTAAGTAAGTCCAAGCTAGGTTGGTCTCCCCTCGTTCTTGAGCTAAGGCGGCGGCTAAAGCCAGGGCGTCGGCGCGAGCGAAGGTGGGAACGTCCTTAAGCCCAGAGGCGGTTAAGGCTAGCTCCGTGTAGGTTACGCGCTCGGGACGGTTTTCGGTTTGATACAGGCGCGCCAGGTTAGCCAAATAGATGGCTTTTCTCGGTTCGGGGGCGCTTTTTAACGCCTCTAGCCAAAATTGTTCCGCGTCTTGAAAGCGATTAGCTTTAAAAGCCAATGACCCCATGTTGCCGTGGACGCTATCCAATTCCGGCTTGTTCGGCAGGGTCATAGTTAGATCCAGAGCCTGGTAAAGGGCCTGGGCCGCGGTGTCAAGTTGGCCTTGGGCCAATAGAGCGGCTCCCTTGGCGTTATAGGCCATAACTAATAGAGCGGGATGGTCGGCTAAACGGGCGTAAACCAAACTTTCGGAAAAAAAGCGCGCCGCTTCCCGGTGGCAACCGCGCTGGTACCAGTGATTGCCCCGGCTCAAATTGTCTTTGGCTTGGCGGAGGTTATAAGGATCCTGGGGCGGAAGCGCGCCGCAAGATCCTAAAAATAGGGTCGAAATAACAAGGACTAAAAATACTAGGGCTAAATTTTTTAGGCCCACTAGCCTCTTAGGCGTGTTCATCATCGCTCCCGAGCCGGGCGGGTCAGGCTTTCCGGAGGCTCTTCCGGGGTGAGGTTGGCGCGGATCAGAAAATTTCGTTTCACTGAGTTGAGGATTTGATCCACCGCGCGGAGGCTTTCGCGAGCTTCCCTGGACATATCTGGAAAAGAGCGTGTCCCCGTCTCGACTTGTTTTAGAATGTTTTCCAGTTTAGTGGTGATGCCCGGGAGATCTTTTCGGAGGTCGGTGGAGGTCTTGGACATATTAGCGGTGATACTTTTTAGCTCATTTAAGGTGGTCAACAATTCTTCGTAGAGTTCGCGATCATAGATCAAGGCGCCCAAGGCCCCTTCCCTCTCAACCACGGCTTCGGTGGCTTGGTGGATATTTTCCAAAGTCCCCAAAAATGGCCCTTCGGCTTCTTTTAAGACGTCGGTAATAGTGGCGATATTGGCCATAATGGTTTCGAATTGGGACAGTTTTTCCTCCAGCTTAAGGGAGGTGATGAGTTCTTCCACGGTTTGGGGATTTTTGGCCGGGATTTGGCCCCCCGAGGGAATGGGAAAACTCTGCGTCCCCCCTGGGATGATTTCTATATACTCACTGCCAATGATGGTGGGGCTTTTGATACTGGCTAGACTATCGCCCTTTAAGCGCGAGGAGTAATCGGTGAGGATGGCGAGATGGATTTTGACTAGATTATCGTCGGTGAGCTCCAAGTTGGTCACCCGGCCAATGTCTAGCCGTAAAAACTTAACTTTGACCCCAGGCATGAGTCCGTGGCCGCTTTGGAAAAGAGCGAAGTAGTTTTGGTAGTTAGAGAGCCAATCCCGTCCAGCCCCGACCAGAACCATGGCCAAGGCGATGAGGCTGAAACCTAAAAGGAGAATAAGCCCCGCGATTTTTTCCGACCAAGTGTAAGTCATGGGCTCTCGCTAATGGCTATCGAGGTTTTAGATAAAGAGGGCTTTAAAATAGGATCAAAATTATTAAGTTCCGGCCCATGGGGCTTTGGCCAAATTAATAGCTCGTTGGCTTCAATTTCGGCTAACCAGGGGCCCGGCTGTTGGTCAAAAATGACTAACGGCAAGCCCTGGCTTTGTTTTAGCTCTAATAGCGTTGACCAGGCCAGGGCGAAATCCGCCTCGAACAAGGCTCGGGGTCGATCCAAGAAAAATAGAGCCGGCGTCTTGACTAACGCTAGAGCCAAGGAGGCGATGGGTAGTTTATGGGCCGGAACCTGATCGCCCATAAGTTCGGCGAAATCTTGTAAATCAAATTTTTCTAACCAGAGCCAAGCTTCCGACTCGGCGGCTAATTTTTCATAGCCAAGGTGGTACTCATAATAGAGAGCCAGGTTATTGACCAGGTTAAGCCCCATGATGAGGCGATCGTTGCGGTCGACGGAGCCAAACTGGCGACGGAACTCACACTCTTGTCGCGCGCTTAGGATTAAGGGTTTTGGCGCGTTAAACCAAAAAATCCGTCCCTGGGCCGGTTCGCCAAAACCGCGGGCCAAATCCCAATAAAGGCTCAGTTTAAAAGGATTAGGCTCTAGCCATAAAGCCCATTGACCAGGCTCTAGCTCCATATTTAAGGGTGGGTCGTCAGCTTGAGCCTTAACCTCGGCCCATTTAAAGACGCTAGTCATAAAGAACCGTAACCAGGATCACGCTGATGATGGAGTATAAAAAAGTTTCCGCCATAGCCCAGCGGGCGCAACGCGGAATGGCCCGGAGTTGGCCTTTTTTCACTTGCCAGCTGCGGTAAAGGCAGAAGAAGTTGAGACAAAAACCCACCAACAGGCATTTGGCCCCGAGTTTTAAAAATTTAAAGTCCACCAAACTAGCGTTGGCCAGGTTCATAAAATCCCAGGGCGACAGGCCAAAAAATAATCTCGCCCCGAGGTAAAGCCCCAAAAGAAAAGAGATAGACATCAATAAATAAAGGATTGGTAGGCCCACCACCCCCCCCAAAAGTCGTGGCCAAGCCAAATAATGCTCCACCGGCACGCCTAAATTGATCATGGTGGCGAAGTCGCCTTGGCATTTACGCATGGCCAAGCTCACGGTCATGGGCACGCCATGGCCCATGGTGATGACCGCGCTGGCCAGGATGGGGGTGATTTCCTGAAGATGGATGGAAAAGACCAGGGAAATTAGTCTTTCCGCTCCGCCAATGTTGTCCAAAACCCCGAACCAGATGGCGTCCCAAAAAAAACCGGCCAAGAGCCCAATGAGGATCATCAGCGCCCCCGTGGTTTGGAAAAGCAGCCAAGTCTCTTGGAGGAACAAACGCCGGGAAAGCTGGCGGCGGCTTTTTAGTCGGCGGTTGCCCCATAAGCCGCTCAACAGCAAACGCCCCGCGAAGGCGATTTGATCCCAATGGCGAAGGGCCAGGCGTTGGGGCCAATTAAAAGCTACGCGCCCCAGATACCCGAACAGGGACTGGGGCGCGCGGGCGAAAGTCTTTCGCTTAGAGGGGGAGGACAACGGTTTTAGTTTTGCCGTCGTGACCAATTCGGACTTTTAGGTTAAGTCTTGTTGGCCGGTCGGCTTCCCCAGGAAAATATAATAGGCCGTGGGTGGACTGGCCCGGTTCCAGGATGTTCTGAAGCGCGGCCAGGTTAGAATAATCAGCGGCCACTTCGCCAGTTCTGTCTTTGCCCCCCACGCCCATGATCGCGGAGCCGGCTCCCACGGCGCCGCCCATAGCCGCGCCTTTGCCCATGGCCGCGCCCACGTTGGAGCCGGTGGCTATGCCCAAGGCGGCTCCGAGAACGGCTCCCACCACGGCTCCTTTGGCGGTTCGGCTAACCCCATCCCGGCCAGAGACGCCAGCGCTGCCAGTGAATTCGGACACCCGATTAACGACCACGTGTTGGGGCAATAGATCCCAGACTTGGCCTTTGGCGTCGCGCATGGTGGGGCCTGGCAAGATGATTAGGGTGTCATCGCTATCGTTTTCGGCGATGAAATTGATCGGCGTGACACCGGCTTTTTTAACGTTATAGCCAAACCTTTCCTTGATGACCTGGTCGTCATGATAAGCCTCGGCGGCCAAGGAAACCCCGTCGAAGTCCACCCGGTTAAAATAGGTGTCCATCGAGCGGACAGGAATGGCCCGGTACTCATGTTTAGGAGCGCAGGCGAGAAGGAATAAGCAGACCCCTAGGACAAGAGCCAACTTTTTGGGCGCGGAAAAAGACATAATTCACCACAAGACATAAGATCAGCGGACGGTAGCCGACCGCCAGGTTGACTTCCCAAACGTCGGGTTCCTCAAGATAAGGTCGCGGGGCGTTGGGAAAAAAGGGCCAGACCGGGCCTAGAAAAACAAATTTGGCCTAACGTCGTTGACATCGTCCGCCTAAATCATTGGCCTACATGGTCGGCCTACCTCGTAGGCCTAACTCGACGACTACATGGCCCCTAATTCCTCGGCCGATAACACCAGGTCGATGTTCAGCAGAATTTTGACTCCATCGCCGGTCTTGGCCATGCCCAGGATAAAATTCATGTCAATGGTCGATCCAAAAGCTGGGGCTGGCTCAATCTCGTGGGACTGGATGTTGATGACTTCCGAGACCGTGTCCACCACGATGCCGATGGGATTGTTGTTCGCCAGGCCTTTGACCTCAACCACGATGATGCTGGTTCGTTCGGTGTACTCCTCTTCGGGTAACCCAAATTTAAGACGGAGATCGACCACCGGAATAACCTGGCCGCGCAAGTTGATGACCCCTTTCAGAAAAGAAGGGGTCTGAGGCACTGGCGTCACCGGCAACATGCCAATGATCTCCCGAACCTTCAGGATGCCAATGCCGTACCCTTCGTTCACTAATTGGAAGGTCAAGTATTTTCCGTCATTTTCCGAGGAGACAGGCGAGCTGTCCGCCTTCCGCTCAACTTCGCTCATGGTTGGCTCCCAAATTTTGACCCCCAGAGGCAGTCCAGTTCGCTCAGGCGTCAAAGAAAATCGCCATAACAACGTTTAGTATAGGTTATTTTAAGGAGGTGGGCAAGAAAAAAGCCAGGCGGGCTAGGTTGGGCCATGGGGAACGCGAAAAGAAAAATAAAGGCCCTTGGAAATGGTGGATCGGGCGGAAATTGGGGCCAGATGACCCCATTGGTCTAAATAAACTGGTTTAAGGAATGTTAGAGACTTAATAATTTTTAAAGAGTTTAATTTTAATAGTTCTTATATTTTATAATGGATTTAATAGAATAAAATATTTGAGTAATTATTTTTAACGTTGATGTTTATAATTTAGTAATTAAAATAATTTATTATATGATTTTGAATAGTTTGGTTGATAATATATAATAAAAAAATTATGATTCAAATTATTAGTAAACAGGTTAAAAGAGATTAATTTTTGATTGAACGCGCCCCGCGGGTTATATTTATGAGGTTTTTTTTATGTATTAACCTTAAAACTTTTTTTAACTATAATGATAATGAAACAATGAAAGTAAAACAATGACAATAAAACAATGATAATAAAAGAAGATAATGAAACGCCGGAAAAGTCGTTGATTTCGCCCGAGAAACTAAAGGTCGATCCCGTCCAGTCAGGTGACGCGTCTGGCGGAGTTGGGCGGTGGGCTTGGTTAGTTGGGGCGAACGCGAGATTTAGGCGCGTTTTGACCGTAACTACCTTAGGCCCTAATTAGGCGCTAACTTAACCAGACGGTTCCCTGAGCTGGAAAAAACTATTGGACAGTTTAGCCTTAGCTAGAAAAAACTCTTGTTCGGTTAGCCAAGGTTGGCGCGCGAGATGAACTTGATGAAAAAAACGAGGGAATAAAAGGACGCGAAAAAAGTGGGTTAGGGGGTCTGTTCCCTGGGGACAAGAGAATTAGTTAAATTCTCCTGTCCCCAAAGCTAAGCGGAAGAACATGGCCCCAAACAATAGGAACCTAACTATTAACTAGACCGCTCAAGCGCTCCAGAGCTAGTCTCGGCCAAAGGCCAAGGGGCGAAGCGGCGAAGCGGACGGTCTGAGAAAGTGACTATTCGTTACGGCGAAAATTGGAGCGGCCGCCTCCTCTCTCATCGCGTCCCCGGGCTTCGTTGACCCGCAGACTACGTCCACCCAGCTCAATGCCGTTCAGGGCCTCAATGGCCGCCAGGGCCTGCTCGGGGTCCATTTCCACAAAGCCGAACCCGCGGGGCCGACCGGTTTCCCGGTCGCTGATCAAGTTGACCGAGTGGACTGTCCCATAACGACCGAAGAGATCGCTGATCTCGGCCTGGGTTGAGCTGAAAGGCAAATTCCCAACATAAATCGTTTTCATTATCAAGTACTCCGTAAGGCTAATCGCCGCTCCTAACAGCGGCCCTGAAAAACTAAAGCGTGGCCTCCAGGAAGGCCATTGACCTATATATTAAGACAATTACCCGAAAGCCGCGTAAAGCTGTTCCGGTAAAGCCCCCATGAGGGAAATTTCCCCTGGGCTAGCCGGACCTCCGTGGCGATCAAAGCTGCCAACGTGCCGTCATTGGGTTTAATAATTAAAAAATTTGTCAGGAATACGCTAATCTGAGACAAATTTAAGCCTAACAATAAGGGGACCCGGAACCAGTAAAGTCTCTAAATCCCGGGGTCTGAGGCGGGATCGGACAGAAGATATTAAAGCTGGAAAGCCGAAAAATTATTCTTATCACGTGATTTACATGATAATAATTATTATTAATGACTATGGCCACGTCATGGCCACGAAAAAGGCCCGGAAAAAAAGTCCAAATAAATCCTAATACATACCCTACGCGAAGGTATCTTCACATGAAAAAAAAAGAAAATCAAGAGAAATCTTTAATTTTTGAATTCCCGTGGTCTGGCCCTAGAATTTTCCCAAAAGGTCAGGCCATCTTAGGAGTCAGCCGGGCGACCGCGCTCCAACTGGGAAGTAAACATATGCAAGAAAGGGGCCAACAAAATGGGTTGTGACGTTATAAACTAAAATCACTATAAATAAGCCAAAGATAGATGGCGCTAGGGCCTATTGGTCGGAAGATTTTATCCACCCCACGGGTCTAACTGGACAACCTCTCTCCATTAGGTAATTTTTGAGGACATAAATTTCGTATTGTCGGAAATGGACAATGGAGGCGACCAAGGCCGCGGAGGCCTGGCCCACGGTTAAGGCCTCCCATAGATGACGTGGCTCCCCCGCCCCGCCCGAGGCGATGACGGGCACGGTCACGGCTTCGGCGACGCGGCGCGTCACGGTCAACTCATAACCATCTTGGGTGCCATCGGCGTCAATGGAATTAAGGCAGATTTCGCCAACGCCCAACCGTTCGGCCTCTAAAGCCCAGCCGAGAGCGTCTCGTCCGGTCGGTAGGCGACCGCCATTGATCACCACCTCATAACCACTGGGGCAATGAGGGTCATTAGTTTTCCGAGCGTCTAGGCCTAAAACCACGGCCTGGGAACCAAAAGCGGCCGCGGCCTGGCTAATGAGGGTGGGATTTTTGACGGCGGCCGAGTTTAGGGAAACTTTTTCCGCCCCCGCTAACAAAACGTCGCGCATCTGATTGACCGACGATAACCCCCCACCCACGGAAAAGGGGATAAAAATAGCCTCGGCCACTTTTTCGACCACTTTTAGGAAGATGCCTCGGCCTTCGGCCGAGGCGGTGATGTCGTAGAAAACGATTTCATCGGCCCCTTCCAAATAATAACGTCGGGCCGCCGCCACTGGATCGCCTAGGTTTTGGTTTTCCAGGAATTTGACGCCTTTGGTTAACAGGCCATCGCGCACATCGAGGCAAGGGATCAATCTTTTACTGAGCATGAGTGGCCTTTACAATAATTATAGAAGTTTTTCAGGATTTTTAAGCCCGGCGGGCCACTTTTTTCCGGGTGGAACTGGGCCGCCCACAAACCATCGCGTCCCATTAAAGAGGTGAACTCATGGCCATGCCCAGTGACGCCGAGGATCAGATCCTCGCGCGGAGCTGGGTAATAGCTGTGAACGAAATAAAATTGATCTCGCGGGTCGATTCCCGCCCAAAGGGGCGAGGGCTGGGTCAGCCGAACTTCATTCCAACCCATGTGGGGGATCCGGATGGGTAGACCCGCCTCGTCCAAAACCCCGTTCTTAAACCTAATAGTTTGGCCAGCTAGGACGCCCAGAGTCTGGGTGTCGTTTTCCTCGCTGCGCTCTAGCATAATCTGGCAGCCCAGACAGATGCCCAGGAAAGGTTTATGGGCCTGGGTCAAATTGATGATCTCTTGATCTAGGCCAGTGGCTTTAAGTCTGGCCATGGCCTGCCCGGCCGCCCCAACCCCAGGGAAAATGACCCCTTCGGCCGAGCGCAGGATCTGGGGGTCGTCCGTTATCCGCGAGGGGACGCCTAGGCTATCCAGGGCTCGGCGAACGCTGGTTTGGTTGCCGGCTTGATAATCAATGATGGCGATCAAGAAAGACTTTCCTCCTTATAAGGCGTTGGGCTCGACTCGGCGACGGTTTAAATAGGGCCAGCTGGCTAAGCCAATTACGGTCAGAATCGACAGCTGGGTCAAACGGCTAAGCCCTTGGGCCATTAAAGCCTCCGCTGGGGTAAAACCTAAGATCTGCCCAGCCAGCGCCCCGAACGCCTCCACCACCCCCAGGCCAGCTGGGGTGAGGTTAAGGAGAGTGGAGTGTAGCTGGCCAGCGGAGTAAAAATAGGCTTGCGCCCAGCTGATCTCAATTTGGAAGGCTTCAAAACAAAGCCTGTTGGCTTGGGCTAAGGACGTGAAATAAGCTAGCTGCAGGACAGTCAACTTAAATAAGATTTTTGGGTTAGCCCGAAACGCCCGCCAACCTTGGGCCACGGCGGCTAGTCGCGGATGTTTTTTTAGTCTTAGTTCGCCTAGACCCAGAATACAAGCTAGACCCAGGCCAAAAGTCAGGCCAAAATAAATCATTAAAGGCCGTCGAGCCCCGCTGGGGGCCATCGCCAATAGACCCAATAAGGCTAAAAAAGAGCCAGTGGACAACGTATGAACGCCAATGGCTAGCAGCTGAGAGATGAAATCTGTTAGGCTCATCTTTAGGCGGGACACCAAGTAATAGGCCCGCAGACCCGCCCCGCCTTTGAAAGGCAAAAAATAATTGGCCGCCATGGTGGCCATGTTCAGGGCCAACCCGGCCCAAAAACTTAAGGGGATTTGATAGATCCGAACGCCCAGCCGCAGAATCTCGCTGTTAAGCGTTAAAGTCAATAACCAGGCCAAGAAGATGGCTAACCATTGACTGGCTCTTAAGGGGCGAGCCCACAAAAGCCGGAATTCATCCCAATGAGCCTGGACGTAAAAGGTCGCTAAAAGGGCCAGAGCCACCAGTAAGGTCAGACTCAGGATGGTTTTGAGTTTTTTTTTAGGCAAGGCTAGGGCGCGAGCCGCTTTTCAGATCCGTGGTGAATTGATTGTCGCCATGGATTTCGGCTTCCAAGCGTTTGGTCAGTTCCCTGGCCACGGGACCAACCTGGCCATCGCCCACTGGTTTTCCATCCCAAGTGGTGACCGCGAGGAGGTCAAAGGTGGTGCCGGTGAAAAAAATCTCTTGAGCCTGGTCGATCATTTCTTCCTTGGAGATGTTCCGTTGGCTAGCTGATTTAAGAAGGCCGGTTTTAATTAAATCCTGGGCGTGGGCCAGAACCCGGCCTAAGGTTACGCCCTTAAGAATGCGATCATAACAGGGAGCCAAAAGTTCCCCGGATTTGGTGATCACCGCCGCGTTTTCCGTGGCTCCCTCGGTTAAAAAGCCTTGGTGGTCAAAGCTGATGACGTAATCGGCTCCAGCGTCGATGGCGGCTTTTTTCGCCAACACTTGCTGCAGGTAGTTGCAGCTTTTGATGGTGGCGAAATAGGTTTGGGCGGGAAAAGGGGAGCTAATGGCTGTAACCCCATGTTGATAGAATGGCGCCGGTGGCCGTTTTAGCGCGCTGGTGGTCAGATATAGTTGACTCTGGGGGGCGTCGTAAGGGTTAACGGCGAAACTGCCTGGGCCACGGGAGACGTTTAAGCGGATCAGTAGATTCTCGACGCCACCTAACTGATAAGCTTGGCGGATGATATCCTGGGCCTGGTCAAAGGCCGGGGGTAACGTCAACTCGAGGAGTTGGGCGGAATTTTTTAGGCGCGTCAGATGGGGCTCTAAACAGTAAACCCGGCCATTCACGCTTTTGAAAGCCTCGAAAACCGCGTCGCCCCGGTGCACCATGTGGTCATCGGGGGGCACGCCCCACAGGGCGGGATCGGTCACGAATCCCCCCCAATAACTGGAAAACATCACTAGGTATTCACTGTGCCATTGTTTTCGCCAATTGGACACGGCTTGGGCCAGTTGCTCTGGGGTTCGGTAAACGGGCCAGTCGGTCATGGAATTCTCCTTAGGGCGTCAAAAAAAGTTTATTGGCGTAACCCGGCGATGGCTTGGCCATAATCCCGGGACTTAAACACATACGAGCCGCTCACCAGAACCGAGGCCCCGGCCTGGATAAGAGCCGGGGCGGTTTGGTCAGACACGCCGCCATCCACCTCTAAAAAGATGGAGCGATCTTTTTTTTGGGTGGCTAGTAAATGACTGACCTGAGCCACGCGCTTGACGGTTCGCGGAATAAAAGCCTGCCCGGCCCAACCGGGATTGACGCCCATAATGACGATTAGATCCAAAAAATCCAGACTAGGCTCTAAAAAATCGAGGGGGGTCAGGGGATTGAGGGCCACGCCAGGTCGGGCTCCAGCTCGCTGGATGGTGTCTAGAACCAGGTGCAGATGGGGGGTGGCTTCCACGTGGACGGAGATAAAATCGGCTCCCGCTTGGGCGAAAATTTTGGCTTGAGCGAGGGGATCGGTGACCATCAAATGAACGTCTAACGGTAACTTAGTCTCTTTTTTGGCTAATTCCACGATCCAAGGCCCAAAAGTTAAGTTGGGCGTAAAATGGCCGTCCATGATGTCGAGGTGGAGCCAATCAGCCCCCGCCGCCTCAATGGCTTGAATTTCTTCCGTTAGACGCCCGGGGGCGGCTGATAAAAGGGAAGGGGCGATGATGGTCATGGTCAATAAAAAAACCCGTCAAGGAAGGTTTCGCCTAATGGCGAAAGAATCCATTTGGGCAAATAAAAGGGAAAAAATAAAGAAAAAAGATTTTATCAAACAAAAATCTAAAAAACGAAAGCCCAGATTTTTGGCGAGCCAGGCTTTTTTCCGACGACTGACGCGCCCTGGTTTTAACGCCGAGGCGAGCGAAAGAAACATTTTAATATAAAGCCCCGTCCAGGTCAATCCCGGAAAAAAGACTAAAAGATAGAAATTTTGTTGTAATTTTTTTAAAAATTACTCTGCGTTTAAAATAGATATATCTGAAAATCTCCAGTATTTTACTATAATCTTCATTAAGCCAGTGGTTTATATTTTTAAAAAGCCTCCGTCGCGGGCCAGAAATATTGACCAGGCCTCTGGGCCTTAGGCCCCCGACGGCCTTAATAAGGACATGGTGATTTTCCCCTTATTTGGGTCAAGCCAATAGTTATAGTTAAGCCTGAGCTTAAGATGTCTGGCCGGTGTCGGGTTCTAAATATAACTTCTCGAATTTTATAATCATTTTATAATAGTTTAAAAAGCTTTAAAACCAGGCCTAAGATAAAATCTATTAAAAACAACTAGTTAGATGGATGAAACCTATAAACCCGCTAGGCTCAAAAGCCCTGTTTTTTGGGAAAAAGGTCTGGAAATAACTAGAGCTAGGTAGTCTAGCGTGAAGCTAAAATATTTAAGCTTATAGATAATTTACATCTTTTAAAGTATCTTAATAGCTGTTTAGTCTTTAAAATTGTTGATTTATATGTATTAGGATATATTAGCGGACGAGCGTGATCAGTTTAGGTTTTTAGGATCGGTCTTATGGTCAAAGTGGCCTAGGACGCGATTGACCCTCGCGCCTTTTGGCCGACGGCGAGCCTTTTGACCTTTTTTTGGGGCTGGCCAGACGGCGGAGAGTCCATTTTGGCTAAATAAGAACGCTTGAGCGGGGGGAGGAAATTTTTTTGAGCCCGATCCTTAAAATTTTGGAAATTGGGTCAAAACGTCAGCTGGCCTTGATATACAAGGTTAATCGTGAAATTTAACGAAGGGAAAAAAGAAGAATAATTTTGTTATTGGCCTGGGAAGAAGCGCTTGAGCTTAGAGTAAGTCTTGAAAATTACAGGAGAAATAAAAAAGGGTATGTTTTTTGGGAATTTAGGGTTAGTTCCATTTT
Source organism: Deltaproteobacteria bacterium (assembly GCA_031269825.1). Classification (GTDB taxonomy): domain Bacteria; phylum Desulfobacterota; class Desulfarculia; order Adiutricales; family Adiutricaceae; genus JAIROO01. The sequence continues at coordinate 606 of JAISYP010000116.1, read as the reverse complement.
TTGGATAAGTCTGTCTTTATAATGGAAGATAACAAAGGGCGGGCGACCTGTCAGTCTTTTAAACGCTCTCGGTCGTGACCCGTTAAACGGGAAAGCCACTTCGCTCCGACAAGATTTGGCGTCAGAGGCGATGAAGAGTGGACAAAAGGCGCGGCGCGGGTATGAGTGACGCCAAATCGATAGATAACGTCAGTTTTCAACAAAAGAATAAAGTAGCGACCCAGGGGACTAATCAGGTCGGCTCTAGCTCCAACGATAGCTGGTAGTCTGTCATCGCGGCGGCGGGAATGGCGATTTACCCCATGACTTCTAACATTAAGGAACAGATTGAACACTGACCAGACTGACCAAGAGATCTGGAATTGATCCACGAGGCGATGAAATATCGGCGTTCGCCCAAAGGTGATGGTCTCGCGAAAAGTCTAAAATTTCCAAATTCTAATTCAGAGGCGACTGCGCAAACTGCGCAAGAACATGGGTGAGTCATGCCCCTTTGGGCATTGACAAGTCCCTAGAGTGAAAGGAGTAGCGACCCATCATTAACCTCGAGCTACGCGCTGTCTGTTCAGTCTGACTTTCAAGGCTGAATTACCCGCGAGGGAGGCG
>JAISYP010000109.1 GCA_031269825.1 Deltaproteobacteria bacterium | reverse complement strand
TCCAATGAATACTGAAATAGCCCTCTTCTTCTACTCGTGAATATTAAGGCGTCCTTATCAACAACCCGACCCAAGTATAATGGATTATTAACTTTTACGCCATTAACCCGGCTTGGTGTATAAATACTTCCATACTCAACCCCATTTTTTGTCTCAATGTGAAGAAATGGCTTAGCCACGAGGGGCCTCCTGTATTTTGGTGGTAAGAAAATTCTTACCACCAAAATACAGGATAATTATGAGCTTGTCAATAGAAAATAGAAAGACTTGATATTTTTTGCTCCAGATTTTTAGACTATAATTATGTATAGTTAATGATTAAAGTAAGTAAAAAATATATAATTGTATATATTTATGTCTTAAATTAATTTACCGGAAAAATTTTATGTGGTAAGAATTGGCACGGGAAATACGGATAAAGATTTACGGGCGGCTAATTTTTCGGTTCCGCGGCCATCTGACGAGCCTCAAACTCCAAAACCTCAACCAAGGAGTCAAACGGGTATTGGCCCACCAAGCGTCCTCGCGTGAATAAAATCCCACTTCCTCGACCGCCAGCCACGCCTAAATCGGCCTGACGAGCTTCGCCGGGGCCATTGACCACGCAACCCATGACCGCGATTTTTAAAGGGGTTTTTAAATCCCTTAACCGATTTTTTATCTCCCTTAGCAAAGCGACTAGATCTATTTCACAACGCCCGCACGTGGGGCACGAGATATACTCTGGACCCCGAGTTCTAAGGCCTAAGGAACGTAAAATTTCCCAAGCGCAATCCACTTCCGCCTCTGGGGGGCCGGTGAGGGAAACGCGGATGGTGTCCCCCAGGCCCTCATGTAAAAGAATTCCCAAGCCCACCGAGGATTTTACGACCCCAGACTCCAGATCCCCAGCTTCGGTAATCCCCAGATGCAGTGGGTAATCTGAGCTCTGGGCCAAGAGCCGAACCGCGGCCACGGTTTGGCGAACATCGGAGGCTTTAAGGGACACCACCAAGTTGTTAAACCCCACGCTTTCCAGAAGACTTAATTCCTTCAGGGCTGATCTAACCATGGCTTCCGGCCCATGGCCATAAAGTTTGGCCATTTGGGGATCCAAGGAGCCAGCGTTGACCCCCACCCGAATGGCCGCCCCGATCCGCCCAGCCGCTTCGGCCACCTGGCGAATTTTATCGGGATCTTTCAAGTTGCCAGGATTAAGCCGTAAGCCAGCCACTTTAGCTTCCACGGCCAACATGGCTAAACGCCAATCAAAATGGATATCCGCCACCACCGGCAGCGTCGATTGGGGAACCAATTCAAATAAAGCCCGCCCCGCCGCCTCGTCGGGGACGGCGACCCGGATAATCTCGGCTCCTTTGGCGGCCACGGACTCAATCTGGGCCAGAGTGGCTTTGACATCTCGGGTGTCGGCGTTAGTCATCGTCTGAACGACCACCGGAGCCCCGGCGCCAATGATGACGCCCCCAACCGAAGCTTGTCTAGTCATGAGCTAATTTCCCAAACCATAAGATTAAACCGCCACAGTCGACAAATACGGGACGCTACAGGCCCGACAAGCCGCGATATTCCGGTAAGAGCCCGATTGATGAGCCAAACGTAGCTGAGCTAATTCCGAGCCAGTCCAAACTTCTTGGATCGTCCGTCCGTCGCCCATCGATCCAATGGGGATCCGACGAGACCAATCCCCACAGCATGGCCCGTAAACCCCATCTTGATAAATGAAAAGGCGCCGAAAAAGATCTGGGCAACAAAAAACTAAAGGATTTAAACTTTCGTAGTCGCGGCCCATGACCGTCGGTAGGCCAAAACCAATCTCAGCCACCTTAAAATTCCTAAAAAGACGGACATAATCAGCTTGGATTTCTTCGCGGCCCTGGGGATCCTCGGGCAAGACCATACTAGCTCGAGTCTGAACGGCCGGTAAATTTAAAGACTTTTTAGCCTCCATAAAGGCGCCAATATTTTCCAAAACTTTATGGTAATTGGCTCCCACCCGGATAGCCTCGTATTCATTTTGGTAAGGGGAATCAAAGGAAAAAAAAATGTCGGTTAACCCAGCCAAAAGGAGCTCTCGACTTAATCGCTCGGTCAATAAAACCGCGTTGGTGTTGAGCATAACCCAAAGCCCCGCCTGGCTAGCCAGGGCGACCATATCAATAAGCCTTGGATACAAAAGCGGCTCGCCCAAAAAATTAAGCTTCACGGATTTTAGATCATTTCGCGAGCCTTCCGAAATGATCCGTTCGTACAAGCCAAAATCCAAATCCCCCAATCCTTCAGGCGCCCAATCTTTTTGTCCCTCATTGAGGTAATGGGTGCGAGGGCACATCAAGCACCCCAAATTACAGCGATTAGTGGGATCCACGTCTAAATGCAAGGGGAAAAAGCCAGAAAAAGCCTCGACGCCTCGCCGACGCCACTCTTCGCGGTAAGCGAAATAAGATGGTGGTCGGTACGGACGCCAGTCCAGTTCCGGTGGAGCCACTAATTCATAATAAGTGGGACTTCGATAGGCGAGATTGGCCAATTTTTCCTTTCCATTTTAGGCTGGTTAAGCGGATGTGGCTAATTGATTATGGAGGCGCGTCGCTGACGCGCTAAAATAGCTCGTCCGCTCAGAGACAAGATGTAAAATCGATTTTGGTCATCATAGTCAAGCCAGACCATAAGCCAACGCCAAAAAAAACGCGGGCCACTAAGGAACCTTTCCCATAGCTTTAAGCGCCGGCCAAATAACCATTTTAACATATAAACCTTAAAACCAAAAAAATCCCCCAAAAACCGCCGATTTAAATTTTGAGACCAATCCGCCGCTTAAGCGATCTATTCGTTTAAAAATTTCCACCTTAAGATCGATCCTCACTCGCGCTTTCTCCAAACCGCGGCCAAGCGGATCCTGGCCAAGGCAAACTAGTCTTAAAATCCCTAGACAACGCTATGGCGATTTCTAACCTATTTCCCCATAGCCGCGTCTTTGGCTCCCCACCGTCGAGCCAGATAGGGGCAAGTTAACAGCCGCGATTGATGAAAGATCCTCGGTAAAATGATGGAGCTAGCCTGGCTCGGGGCAAAAATGATGTTGGCCATAGGAACCCCGGAGATGAGATTTTTTTGAGCCACAATAAATGACCACCCCCCGAGCGAACCAATATTCCCCGCCTCCGCCATGGCTTTAAGCTTGGAACTCGAGCTTCGGGCGAGAGTTCAATTTAGAAGATTATGGTTTAATATAGTTAATAGTACAAATTTAATCATTAAATAAGAATCTACTATAAATAGATAGTATAAAAACCAAAAACACCAACCCAACCAGGTCAAACCTAAAAAACGCGTAACGGCGTTTTCTCTCCCCAATTGACGACCATTCCCCGTGTAATTGATTCTAGCCCATATCTTCCATAAATCAATAAAGTTGGCGTTGACCAAAAACTTTGTCGTTTATTGGCCAGAGCCCTAGTCAAAAAAAACCTCGGCCAAGTAAATGGAAGACTAAAGCCCAAGACAATTCAACGTTTTTGAGCTTCCCACCACCTAAATGAAAGACTAGGTAAGCCAGGCTATAACCCTTCATTTATAAAGCGCGCCCCGAGAATGGTCGCCCTGTTTGGCCTAGCCAAAAATTAGCGTTAAAATTTTCAGTTGATTTCGCGGTGAGCCACGATTTTTTGATTATAATCCTTCATCCGGCTCGACAGGGTCGTCACCATATTGGAGACTTTCACGACTTGAGCCGCATAATTGAGCTCTCTCTTCCGCAATTGATTTAAATATTGGGGGTTGGCCTTATCCGGCCTATTGTTTTCCCTATTAATCAGCTCGTCAATGGTTCTAGACTCCATGGCCGTTCCCTCATAATAGTATTGTATAATGGCTTGGGCTTCGCTGGTTCCACCTTTGATTTCCGTTAACCGCTCATTCATCTCCGCTTCGCCAAACCGACCGGCTTTATAATTTTTAGCCATATTTTTATGTTCAATTTGATAACAATAAGAGGAATTCTTAACCTTGACCGCGGCTTTCTCCATCTTGTCGCTATGAGTGTCAATGACATAATAATAGAGTTGGAACCTCTGGTTTTGCTCCATGGCCTGAACTTGGCTGGTAACCAGAAGAAACAAAACATTCCTAGTCAAACCGCGTTTCACGGCTCGTTTGAGCGCTTCGGCTTTGTCGTCGTCACTCTGGGCATAGATAATGGGCTTCAAGATATTCATCCTCTCATCCGCGTAGGCCAGGTCTTTTTTGATTTCCTCGTCAACTTTTCGTAAGTCGTCGAGGTGGCGGTAGCACGCTGGGTAATGCTTAACAACCATTAATTTAGGGAGTGTCTTCCGGCCCGCGCAACTGGACGCCAGAGTGGTGGTGAGGGCGATGGCCAAAAACAGAGCCATTTGACTCTTCACTATTTCTAATATTTTAATAATCATTTCCGTTTATCCTAAAAAAAAACATAAAAAGCGATAAACTATTTATTAAATAAATTATTAATAATTTTTATATAAATTTTACCAAGGAATCTAGCTTTCTATCCATAAATTACATCTTAATAGTCTATTTTATGTACTAAAATAGAAATATATAACTTTTCAGTAAAAGAATTTTAAAATTATCCCGCCTATGAGTCCCAACACCCCCACGGGTGACTTACATTCTCTGTCCAGACAATATTTTGGGAATAAATAAATAAAACTGACCTTTTTTTCTTCAGCCCAGTTTATATCCATCCACAAATTTTCTCAACTAAAAAATACGCGCCATTACGTCCAAAATTCACGGCGATTTATTATGACGCCCTCGCGAGAAGGCCGAAAAGCGGAAAATAAAATATTTAACTCTTTGATATTATAGCTCTTTTTATCACCAATTTCTTGAAACCGCGGTTTTCGCCAAACCATCAATTTTGGCTTAATCTTCCGGTTAGCTCGCCCCGTCAAGGTGGGAATCCCCACCATCCCACCCAAAAGGCCATCGCCCAGAGAAATGGGGGCTTCTCAGCGCGAGTCATCGCCTTGACGGGTAAAAAACTCATCTAAAACGACCGACACCTTCAAAAACAGATCCCCAGCCTCCCCACCATCTTCCCCAGGCCAACCTTGGCCCTTAAGGCGAATGAACTACCATCCTTAACCCCAGCCAAGATAAAAGTCCTTAAAGATTCGGCCCAGGCGAACTCGCCAGACTCAAAATTCCGTCTCTGGTAGCCAGACCCACCCAATCCGCGTTGGTAAAAGGCGCCCTCACCCAGGTTAAGGAATAACTAAGCTTAAAATCCCTAGACAAAACCATGGCTATTTCTAGCCTATTCCACCTTAGCCGCGTCAGCCGCGTCTTTGGCTCCCCACCGTCGAGCCAGATAGGCGCAAGTCAACAGCTGCATTTGATGAAAGATCATCATCGGTAAAATGATGGAGCTAGCCTGGCTCGGGGAAAAAATGATGTTGGCCATGGGCACCCCGGAGATGAGACTTTTTTTTGAGCCACAAAAAGTGATCACCACCCGATCGGCTCGATTGAACCCCAACCTTAAGCCAGCTTGATGGGTGATAATTAAGGCCAACGTCAAAATTAGGGCGCAAGCGACCATTAAAGCCAGAAATATGGACCAGGACAAATTGCCCCACAGGCCAGAGCTAGTCCCATGACTAAAACTACTATAGACAATAAAAAGAACCGATAGTCGATCGGTGTAACTAATCATCGTCCGCCGCCGTTCCACCCAAAGGGCTAGCTTTAAGCGAGCCAACTGACCCAGGCCAAAAGGCAAAACCAGTTGTAAACAAAGATCCGCGATGGCCTGACCAACCGAGCCACCCGCGCTGGCCCCTAGAGTCAACCCCACCCAGACCGGAGTGATGAAGACGCCCAACAGACTGGAAGCCGAGGCGGCGCAGACAGCCGCGGCCACGTTGCCATTGGCGATGGAAGTGAAAGCGATGGATGACTGAACCGTGGAAGGTAGAAAACACAAAAACAATAAGCCTAGGTAAAGATCCGGACTGGATAGTCTGGTTAAAACCGGTTTTAGCCCTAACCCCAAAAGAGGAAATAATAAGAAAGTGGCCAAAACGATGACCAAATGCAGTCGCCAATTGGTCAATCCCGCCCAGAGTTTTTGGGGGGAAAGCTTAAGACCATGCATAAAAAACAAAGAAGCGATGACTAGCTTGGACAAAAAGGAAACCGCCCGATAAGCCAACCCTTCGGCCGGTAGCAGAACGGCCAATATCACGGTAAAAACCATGGCCAGGGTAAAGCCATCCAGATGTTTGTCATAAAAGTTATATATTTTACTAAAAAAGGTCATTAATTTATATCCTTAATCAGGGAAGGGCCAAGAAAATTCAAATTTCAGTCTAAGCCAACCATGATGGCTTAAAAATAGCCTTCGTCGCGTGGCTCAAAAGATGGGCTGGGAACCAATTGTCGTTTGACCTGGTCTTGACCGAGTCAAGGCTTAAAAAACCAGCCTAACCTAGAGTAAGGCAAAAAAGAAAAAAAGCCAAAAAGAAAATAGTCCCCAGGACGATGATTTCAGCTTAGAACGCGGTTAGATGGACGTTTGAGGAGACGCTGGGAGAACGACTAGGGGAACCACCGAAGGCGGAATGGATCGACCGGTTTTTCTCGCGCTAAGTTGGGATGGGCTCGGGTCTTCCGATTTGTTATCTAGTCTAGCGAATAGTTAGTCATCCTTTCATGGCTTCTTTGAGCGCTTCGCCTTGGTGGCCGCCACTCGGAGGTAACCCTCGGCGGCCGAGGTAGCCATTTTCATAAACGCGTTGACGGCCGTGGCTTGATTGGCTTTCGCGGCGGCCGCTCGCGAGTCATCGATGGGCTGGTAGCGCGCGGTATAGCGCTTAACGACCACAAATTTCGGGGGTATCTTCCCGCCCGCGCGACCGGAAACCAGGGGAGCGGTGAGGGCGATGGCCAAAAACAGAGCCATTTGACTCTTGGCTATTTCTAAAATTTTAACAATCATGTCCGTTTCTCCTAAAACCAAACATAAAGAGCGATAAACTATTTAATAGACAAATTATTAGTAGTTTTTCCCTAAAATCTGAAGAGAGTAAGCGCGTCGCCAACCATACGCGCGAAAACTACCTCCCTCCCCCACGCGAACCCGATCGAACTGGCGGTCATAGTCATATTCCCAGCCTAATGGGGCGCCAAGCTCGGAACCTAAAAGTTTTCCGTGGAACCTAGCTCACTATCCATAAATTACATCTTATTAGCCTTTTTACTTAACAAAATTCAAACAATATAACTTTTTCAGTGAAATATTTCAAAAATTTTCCCGACTGTGGAACCCAACAACCCCACGGGTGACTTAAATTTCCTGGCCAGACGTTATTTTCGGAATAAATCAAAAAACTAACCTGTTTTCTTGGCTCAGTTCATATTCTTCCATGGAATTTCTCAACTTAAAAATACGCGCCTTTTCGTCTAAAATTCTCGTCAATTGATTTTGGGGCGAAACCCTGGAATATTAAAGCCTCAAACGTCTAGGGATCCAACCCAATATACCGCCCAAAGACCGCTCAACAAGCCCCAAAAGTCCGTCCCTGGCCACTCTTTTTCTAAAAGAGCCTAAAACCGTCTACTCTTGGAAACAGCTTAGGACTTTAGACAAGCCCAATTTCCTAAACGTCCTTCAACGCTTTGGTTTTGGCTGATTCCGGCTTTTCTCATGATAATAGAGAGATTATATAAATTTTAAACTTAAATATTTATAACAATCTAGTTATCATATTAATTTAGATCACAGACCTTATCAATAATATTAACTTGATCCATTGTCCGCTCTAACCACCTGAATTTAGATTTATAGTTACGTAAAGACACTACATTAGACTAGCTGGCGAGGCGATTTTTCGCCGCCTAGCCAGCTCCGACTATCAATAGGTTGTTCAGCGGTTGATCCGAACAATTGAGGTGGAGCGTCAATGGTCTGTTTTTTCCCCGTGGGATCGAGTCGAATCATGGGCCTTGGTCGAATCATGGGCTCGCGGTTTCCGACTCAAAGCCTCGGTCAACCGGTTAACCACAAAACGGCTAAGATTAAGATTTTTCCCGGCCAACTTGGCTTCTAAACTCGCCAAATCTATTTCAGCCCGGGCCATATTCTTATGGCCACCAGCCGAGCCATAAGCCCCAAAAGCCTTCTTGGCCAGATGGCCAAGATTAGAGCGTCCCCCGGCCGACCGCATGACAATCACCAATTTGTGGTTATGCGCCCCACTGACCACGACCCGGTTGACGCCGTTGATTTGAGACAAAAAATCAGCCGCCAAGACCAGGGTGTCAGCGTGATCCAGCTTCTCGACAAAAGCGTGAACATAGTTTTTTTTAAAAACCGCCTGACCCAAGGCCGCGAGCATCACCTTAAAAGATGGCCGGGCGATGGGGGCTCGCTCAATGGAAGACAATAGGGATTGATTGATCAAGGGGTATAGCCACCGAAAAATGACCATATCCTCCAGCTGCCCCTGGCGGACAAAATTCTGGGTATCGGTCTTAATGGCGTAGAAAAGAGCCGTGGCCAAAGTCAAGTTGGGACGGATGGAGCCCGCTTTCAGATATTTGGACAGAATCGTGGCCGTGGCCCCGTAATCTGGCCTAATATCCACAAACTCCACCTCATTATTTTCCTGGCCAGCGATGATTGGATGGTGGTCAATGACCACGTGAAACTTCAGGTTAGCCATCAGGGGCGAGTGATGAGGCTGGGAATCAATGGCCACTAACTTATCGTAACGCCCAATGTCCACCTCGCCAACCAGAGGCAGACGTAATTTCAAAGCTTTCACCAGGCGAAGATTGTCCGGCCGCCGGATCTGGTTGACGCTGGCCACCGTCACCTGACTAACTCGCCGCCATAACAACCGTTTAAGAGCTACCGACGAGGCTAACGAATCAGGATCAGCCGAGATAATGATCAAAACTTTGTCCTCTCGACAGAAAACCTTGAACAAAGATTTTAGCTTTTGACTTAATCCAGGCTCGGAAGAAGACTTCGGAGTCGTTTTAGAGCTGACCGCCTTGGCGACTTCGGTGGGCGCCTTAGGGGACGTTTTCGGGTTTGGGGGCTTGGAAACGGTGGTCATGAGATCTTAATTATATTTTTCATAGGGGGTATCTATAAAGGTTATCTATAAGGATTATCTTTTAGGGGGGCTTAACTCTATACCCGAGACGCCGGGGCCACCTGGGCCAGTTGTTTCACCAGCGCCTGAGCTTCCACGGATAATTTTTCCGGTAGAGTCACCTTCACGGTTACGTAGAGGTCGCCCGCCTTCTTCTGGGAGCCACTGGCCGGAACTCCATGCCCTTTCAACCGCATGGTCTGACCATTTTGGGTTCCAGGCTTAATCTTCAGGTTAGCTCGCCCCGTCAAAGTGGGAATCTCCACCGTCCCACCCAAAAGGCAATCGTACAGAGAAATAGGGGCTTCTAAACGCAAGTCATCGCCTTGACGGGTAAAAAACTCATCTGGAACGACCGACACCTTCAATAACAGATCCCCCGCCTCCCCACCATTTTCCCCAGGCCAACCCTTGCCTTTAAGGCGAATGGACTGACCATCCTTAACCCCAGCCGGAATAAAAGTCTTTAAAGTCTGGCGACCGGTCACCTGGCCTCGCCCCAAACAAACCGAGCAGGCCTTGACCCCTCCGCCAGAGGACAACACGCCCTGACCGCCACAGCGCGAACAGGGTTCCTGAACGTCCAGATCCAGGGTCACTTCCGAACCGACCAACGCTGTCCGAAAATCCAGCGACAGGGTATGCTCACGGTTTTCCCCCTTTTTGCCGCCGCCAAAGGAAAAACCGCGGTTAAACGAAAAGGAGCTTTTCTTGGAGCCGCGCCCACCACCCAGGATGTCATTGAAAAGATCGGCCCAGGCGAACTCGCCAGACTCAAAATTCGGTCTCTGGTAGCCAGACCCACCAAATCCGCGCTGGTAAAAAGCGTCTTCGCCCAGGTTATCGTACTCGCTTTTTTTGGCCGAGTCGGACAGGATGTCGTAAGCTTCCGACAACTCCTTAAACTTGTTTTCCGCCGCCTTGTCGCCGGGGTTAAGATCCGGGTGGTACTTGCGAGCCAGCTTCCGATAAGCTTTTTTGATGTCCTCAGGCTTGGCTTTCTTATCCACGCCCAATGTTTTGTAAGGATCAAGACTCATGGCTTAACACCGCTAAAAAGTAATCTAAACCGCCCTTAACCTAAAAAACGCCCCTAATCTTGAAAAACCATCCCCAATAACTAACCAAATACGCTCAACATCGCGCGCTCCAGGGCTAGGCGAGATAACCACGGGCTCCACTTTTTACCCGTCAAAGCTTTTTATCCGTCAAGACTTTTTATCCGTCCAAGCTTGGGCGGAGGCTCCATTGGCCTTTTTGAAAAAACTCCACAACGTCACCGAGCCAATGACCACTAAGCCGCCCCAAAAAGCCATCCGCCCAGGCTCCTCGCCAAAAATTAAATAGACCCACAAAGGATTCAAAACCGGTTCCAACATGGTCACCAGCACCAGTTCCAAGGAAGTGACTCGCGGCGCGGCCAAACCGTAAAAGTAATACGGTAGCCCCATCTGGAAAACGCCCAAAATCAAGATCAGGAGCCAATCCGAAAAACCAGGCCAAGGCCCACCCCAAGCCCAAAGTCCCAAAAAAAACGTCAAATAACAACCTAGGATAAGACCGCCAACGGGCAGATAATTGTTGCGTCGCCTTAGAAAAAGAGCCTGCAGGCCAAAGAAAAAACCACTGACCACGGCCAGGATATTGCCCCAAAAACCCTCCGCGCTAAGTCCATCCATAAAAAATAGACCCACGCCCCCAAAAATGAGACCAATAAAAAACCAATCCCGACCCGAAGTTCGCTCACCCAGAATCCAAGGAGCCAAAAGGGCCACCCACAGAGGGGCCGAATACTGCAAAACTATGGCGTTGGCGGCGGTGGTGAGTTTTAAGGCCGAAACATAACAAATGGATAAAATAGCCAAACAAAAGCCACTAATAATCTGCGCCCCAACTAACCGCGAGGGTCGAAACCCACCAGGCAGGATCAGGGACATAGTTATCCCCGCCACCAACCCGCGCGCCGAAGCGATGGCCACCGGCGACCATTGGAGCCCCTTAACTAAAATCCCAGAGGCGCTCCATAAAATAGCCGCCAGAAACAACAGCCCTAGAGCCCCGACCCTACTCATCTACCCAGCCTCCCCTAAGCCCCGAAAAAACGCCTCTGAACGCCTTAAATCCCCGCCGCCAATACCCCCGTTCAGATGTCTTCCTTAACCACGGGCTTTTTACGAGTCCGAGGCCTCGCGGGCGCGGATCCCGTTTTCGCCTTAGGCTCGGTTTCGGGCTGATTGGCTGGGGGCTTGGTTTCGGGCTTGGCCTGGGAACTATTGGCTTCGGGCTTAGACTCAGTCTGAGCTTTGACCCGAGGCCGCCGAGGCTTTTTGACCGGCTCACTCTTGTCGGGCGTAATCGGCTCAGACTTAATCGCTTCCAGTGGGGCGGTTTCGGATTTAGCCGTTGGGCGAACAACTTTTTTGAGGGGTTTTTCCTCGCCTTCGGTCGCTTTCCCTCTTGGTGGCCGTTTGAGGCCTGGCCTAGACCGCGGCTTCGGTTCCAATTTCTTCGGTTCTAGCTTCGTTTCTGGCTCTTGTTCCAACTGAAGGCTAGAGTCAACCGGGATCGCCTGGCTCGTCGCCGCCTCAGATTCACGGTCGCTTGAACCGGGATCGCTAGATGGCTCCAAATCCACCTTCGTCCCCAATTGAGACGCCAAACCTAAACATAAATCAGTTTCGGTTTTTAGGCTAGCGACCTCAGTCGCGGATGGCGAGCTAGTCGCCTCAGTTTTATCGACCTGTGTTTTAACGACCTCTGTCTCAGAAGTCGCGATTTCCGCGGGGCTAGTCTCAACAACCATGGCTCCTTGGCCATCAGTCGTGGCTAAAGGTAATTCTTCGGTCGGAATTTGTTCCGGTCGCCCTGGTTCCACCAAAGGCGTCGACAAAGATGACGAGCCAGCCTCAGCGTCAGCGTTATCGACCAAGATTTCGGCGCCGGGAACAGATTCCACCACCGCTTCCGTCGTGGTTACCAAAGTCGAGGCCGTCGGGGTTGGTTCCTCGGCCCCTATATTTGAGTCCAGCGTTCGCTCGCCAGTCGCCGAAGTGGCGACCTCGCTAGCGGCGACGCCCTCGGTCGGGCCCAAAACTAGCGGCGTCTCTTCGCGTTTACCACGGCGGCGTTTACGCCGCCTGCCTTCCCGTCCTTCGCCGGTTTTTTTATCTTTACCCACCTCGTCCGAGGTAACGCCTTCTAAGCTAGCCAAACTCCAAGACAAATGCTGACGCAGATCAGGATTTTCCTCGGTCACGGGATTCTTAACCGATAAACCAAATATGCCACCCGGCCGAGAACTCTTGGCTGGGCCTCGAGCGCGGCTGTCATCGCCGCGGAAACTGGCGGCTCTATTGTAATCGCCGGTTCTAGGGTCGCCAGTTCTAGTATCGCCAGATCTAGAGTCGCCAGTCCCACCAGCTCGATCATGGGCTCTATCGGAATAGCGTCCCTTGCGAGGATGACGATCCCTAAACTTGACGTCCCCGGCTAAATCCTGGGAAAAATGCTCCTCATCGAAATAAGCCACGGGAATCTTGGCCCCTAATATGTTTTCAATGGCTTCCAAATGAAATACGTGATCCTCGCAAGCGAAAGAGATAGCTTTGCCGCTTTTGCCAGCCCGAGCCGTCCGGCCTATCCGGTGGATGTAACTTTCGGCGTCCTGAGGCAGATCGTAATTGTAAACGTGAGAAACATCCTCCACATGGATTCCCCGGCTAGCCACGTCGGTGGCCACCATGATTTGGAGACGCTTTTCCTTAAAATCCTCCATGAGCCTTAACCGCTTAGGTTGCGGTAGATCGCCCGTGATCCCCTCGGCTTGGAAATTATTTAAAACCAACTTTTTGGTCAACCATTCCACGGAACTTTTGGTGTTGCAAAAAATGAGAACCCGATGGTGTGGCTCAGCCCGCAGTAGCCCTAACAAAAGAGTGAGCTTTTCTTGAAGACTCACGTGGTACAAGGTCTGATCAATCTGAGCCTTGGAGGCGGGATCCGGTTCCGCGGTGATGTACTGGGGTGGGTTCATGAACTGATAGGTTAGTTCCAGAACCCGGTCATCAAGCGTGGCCGAAAACAACATGGTCTGCCGATGGGTGTAAGGGGGCAACTTGGATAAAAGCCGCTTTAAATCTTTGATAAACCCCAAATCCAAAAGCCGATCCGCTTCGTCGACCACGGCCACTTCCACCGCCCGAGGATCAAAAATCCCCTGTTGCAGGTAGTCCAGGATCCGACCAGGCGTGCAGATAACAATATCCGGCCCGGCCTCCAAAGCCTGAGCTTGCTCTCGGTACTCCATTCCACCCATGACCAAGGCCATGGTTAGATTAGTTAAGCTCGTTAAGATCAGGCCATCCTTATGGATCTGTTGGGCAAGTTCCCGGGTAGGGGTGACCACTAAGGCCCTAGACAACCCCGCCATCGTCGGGGGTTTACGTAAAAGACGCGTCAACAAAGGCACCAAAAAAGCCGTGGTCTTGCCGGTTCCCGTCTGGGCTTGCCCCGCGATATCTTTGCCCTCCAAGGCCACGGGAATGACCTGAGCCTGGATGGGGGTGCAAAGCTCAAAACCAGCGGCGTCCAAACCGCCCATTATTTCAGGGGGCAAGGAAAGATCAGCGAAACGGGTGGAAGTCAAGAAATTGGGCCTAGCGGCCCTTTCGGACTGAGAGGTGGAAACCGCGTCGTCGGCTAAAGAAGGCCCATCCGGCTCCCCATCCACCACGGATGGCCCCAGGACGGCCCCAACCTCGCTGTCGGCGACCGGCTCGGTTCCATCAACGGTTAACGGCATATATTCTCCTAAAAACTGTCTCCCATTGACCACGGGAAATGGCCTGGCGCGCTATGGATGACCTGAAAGATCCGCCGGGCCGCGGACATATCCGCTGGGCTAAACCGTAAGGCCATAGCTTAACGCCCTTAACCAATAGCCCCAAATTAAAAGCTAAACTAATGAGCTAACCCCGGGTTCGAGCGGACACCAAAAGTCCAGTGAAACGGCTCTGAACTCGTCCACTCCGCAGCATCTCCAAGGCTTGACTGAGTTGTTTATCCACCTTTAGACGCTCGGTCAGGGTCATCTCATAAAGAGGCTTTTCCAGAAAGGGCGCGTCCTCGTCATCTTCTTCATCGCTGTCCAGGGCTCGAGACTTTTTTCTAGATTTGGACTTGAATTTAGCTTTTGATTTGGATTTAGACTTAGACTTAAGTTTGGAGTGACGACCTCGACCATCGTCATTGGAGTCTTCGCCATCAACGTCCTCTAAATCCCCAGAATCATCGGTTCCATCGCCGTCATTGGCGTGAGACTTTTTATCCGGCGTTGGCTCGTTCACGCCCAGCAGATGGCGATCCAAATCTTTTTCCCTTAAAGCCTTGACATTATGGGGTAACAAGCTCGGCACCACAATGTCCGGGGCGATGCCGTCAGTCTGGATAGAGCGACCAGAGGGCGTGTAAAAACGAGCCGTGGTCAAGCGCAAACCCGAGCCATCAGGCAAGCGCACCACGCTTTGAACGGAACCCTTGCCAAAAGTCCGGGCCCCCAAAATCACGGCCCGGCCATAATCCTGCATCGCCCCAGCCACAATCTCGCTAGCCGAGGCCGAGCCTTCATTAACCAAAACAACAATAGGGCAACTCAAAGATAGAGCCGCGTCCTGATCTGAGCTGTAGACTATGTTCTGATCATCAACTCGACCCCGAGTCTCCACGACCCGCACTGGCCCCATAAAAATCCCACTCACCCGAATCGATTGATCCAAAAGACCACCGGGATCATTACGCAAATCCAGCACCAACCCGGTCAATGGCGATTTGGTGGACAAAGACACTAAGGCTTTCTCCACTTCCTGAGCCGTGTCGCCCTGAAAGTTGGATATTTGCAGGTAACCAATGCCCGGGGCCAATTCCTCGGAACGGACACTGCGCAAAGGGATAAAATCGCGGATAATGGTCATCTTCAGGACGCGTTCCTGACCTGGGCGATGAACGCCAAACACCACTTTGGAACCTTTGGGCCCGCGGATGGCTTTAACCGCCTCCATCACGGTCATGTCTTTGGTGGGTTTTTCGTCAATGGCGATGATTTGGTCGCCACTGCGCATACCCGCCTTGGAGGCTGGCGTGCCCTCAATGGGAGCCACCACGGTCAACACGGAGTCACGGGTGGAGATCTCCACGCCCACGCCAGTGAAACTACCCGAGGTCTCCTGCTGGAATTCGTTCATTTCCTCAACGGTCATAAAAGAAGAGTGGGGATCCAAGGTGTTGATCATGCCCCGAACCGCCCCATGAACCATCTCGCTATTGTCCGGTTCCTCGACAAAACGGAGGTTGACCTCGTAGAAAACGCGGGCTAGGGTCTTAAACCCCTCATAAATTTTAAAATCCGAAGCCTGGGCGACCGGGACGCCCATCACGATCGCCAAAAGCGCCAAACCCAATCCCAGGGCCATGGCCAGCGCGCGCCTGGCGGCCAAAGGCCGATCCAAACACTTTGTCATTGATCGCTCCAAAAAATTTGACCAAGAAATGGTGAACGTGGGCCAGCTTCGGTCAATGGCCAGACCTCAATCAGTTTTTTTCCGTCTGACAGGCGGAGCAAAAGCCCCAAATCTCAAATTTGTGACCCTCGCTTTTAAAGCCTTCCTGACGGGAGACGCGCTTTTCCAGCTGGGCCAGCTCTGGGGCGCTGAACTCAAATATCCGATGACAGCTAAGACAACGCAAATGACTGTGATGCTCTCGGCCATAAACCCGTTCGTAGTGCATGTGGCCATTCTCCAGATAAACCTCCGCCAACAGGCCTGAGTCAATCATTAGAGGAATCGCCCGATAAATGGAAGCCTTGGACACCGGCGTCTTCACGCGTAGACTGAGATAAAGCTCATCCACGTCAAAATGATCATGATTTTTCAAGATGGATTCCGCGATGGCCTCGCGTTCCTTGGTCACTCGGTACCCGTTGGATTTCAAAAAGAAGCGAAACGCCTCCATTTCCTCACCCAGCTCGCTGACCGCGCCCAGTGGCTGAAATGTTTTATCCTCGCTCATATAGCGTACCAACATTGAAGAATTTGAGGATGACCGAATTTATGGGTGGTTGTTTCAATCAATATCCCCCGAGCCTCCACATCCCGCTAGCGTCTAATTCCATCTGCCGCTATGTCCAAGCCTCTATCTGGCCTCTTACGCCCATCTAGCCTCTTATGCCCATCTAGCCTCTATGTCCATCTAACGTCAATCTAGATCCATCTCACCTAAGCCAAAATTGACGATTCAACGTCATAACGCCTTAGTTTAACATACGCTCAAAAAGTTGGCAAGAGTGGAATAGGGAAAAAATGGAAAAAACGGCTTAATTTTCTCAATAAGCCCCCGGCCAGAGCCACTAAAAATTTTGGGGTAAAGTTAATAAAACTCCATAACACCATTATTAAGTTTAATTACTATTATAAGATTAATTTTTATATAAGATAAAAATTAATCAATATAATAACAACTATTTAACGTGGTATTTAATCTAAAAAACCTTAATAACGCGCGACTTAAGCCAATTTCCTCCGACCTAACCCCGAGGCGCGTCAGCCCACAACCCCTCCAGATCGTATAAAACCCGCGTCTCGGCGTTAAAGATATGGGCCACCACATCCCCCAGATCCACCAAAGCCCAATGGATTTCCCCCCGGGCCAAACCTTCTTGGCCTAAGGGCTTAATACCGGCTTCCAAAGACCTTTGGACGATTTTCTCCGCCGCCGCCCGGATCTGCCGAGAGTTTTCGCCACTAGCGATAAAAAACCAATCCGCCACCGAGGACAACCCACGTAGATCTAATAGGATCGGGGCTTGGATCTTATGTTCCTGAGCCGCCTTAACCACTAAATCAGCCAGAGCCCGACCAGTGGGCCGAGCGAGAGACTTTTTGCCTCGGCTTCGGGGTTTGAGTTTGGACGGCTTTTCCGTCTGACTCGTCCTCTTCTCCCTAGCCTCTTGGTCAGCCCAAGCCGATGACTCAGCTTGGGCGGCTTTGATGACCTTGGCCACCTTAGCCGCGTCCCGGGCTTGGGACGAAGGTTTGACGCCGCCACGCGGGCGCGTTTTCGACGCCGGAGTTTTAACTTTAGCGGCTATAGCTTTGGCTTTAGCCACGGGCGATTTAGCTTTGGTTTTCGGATCCTTCAGATCTCGCCCTTGGGCTTGGGCGGCCTGGGCCAAGACTTTGGGGAATTTGGGCGTTTTGGGGGCCTTAGTCGAGGCGACCGTTTTGGCCTGATCCGCGCCCAAAGGCTTCACGCGAGCCTTTTTGGAAGGTTTAGGCTCAATGGGAGGGGCGGAAGAGTCAGAGGCCGGGGGGCTATCGCTGATCGCCCCCTTGGTTACGTCCTTGGTGGCGCGTTTAGTGACTGACTTGGTCACGGGCCTGGCGTTAGATTTGATGGTGGGTTTAGGCGCCCGCGTTGACGCGCGGGGCGCGTCGTTAACGTTATTTTCAGCCTGATAAGAACGCTCGTCCAATGTCATCGGCTCCTCAGTTATTGGGGGAGTACAATCCACGCTTATTCAAATAATCCCGAACCGCCTCAGGCAACAAATAGCGAACCGAATCCCCGGCGGCCAAACGTTGGCGTAAATCCGTGGAAGATATGTGGAGGCGGCAACCTTCATAATAATAGATACAGGGGCGATCCGGCCAAACGAAGGCGCCAACGCTCGGCTCCCATTCTGGCGGCGTTCCAATGGCCTCGCCCAACAGACTCAACAGCGACCGCCGATCCCCCACCGTCCCTGGTCGCTGGAAAACCGCCATAGCCGTCATATCCATTAACTCTTTATAGCCACGCCAGCTTTTAATGTGGCTAAAAGAGTCATAACCGACCAGGAAGATCAGTTCCCCCGCTTCTTTTTGTTTTAAGGCCCGAACGGTGTTGACCGTGTAACTGGGCAAAGGTAACCCCGCCTCAATATCGGAGGTCTCAAACCCGGCTCGCTCGTTGATGGCCAACTCCAGCATGGCCAGACGGTGCTTAAAATCAACCGGGCCATGGCGGGGTTTATGGGGTTGTTGGGCGGCGGGAATAAAAAGCACGCGATCCAATTTCAAATGAATGGCCAGTTCTTCGGCCACGCGCAGATGACCAAAATGGATGGGATCAAATGTCCCCCCGAACAGGCCGATTCGCTCGTTAGCCATTGGACGCCACCTGGGTTAAAAGATCGGGGGATAATTCATCCTTTAAGCGCCGCGTCAAAAGATCCACCAACCCCTGGCGAGGGTCTTTGCCCTCATGTAAAACCTTGTAGATCTCCCGAATTGTCGGTAGCGACAACCCCTTGGACTGGGCCAACCCCCACACGGCCCGAGCGTTGTTGACGCCCTCGGCCACGGCCCTTTGATTGGTCAAGATCGCCTCTAAAGTTTCCCCAGTCCCCAGGCGTAAGCCCACCCGACGGTTCCGAGACAGATCCCCAGTGGCCGTTAAAAGCAAATCCCCTAACCCAGAAAGCCCAGAGATAGTCAAAGGATTGGCCCCCAAAGCCACGCCTAGACGGGTCATCTCGGCCAGGGCCCGAGTCAGGAAAGCCGCCCGAGCGTTAAGTCCTAAACATAAACCATCGCAAACCCCAGCCGCGATGGCGTAGACGTTTTTCATGGCCCCGCCCAACTCCACGCCAATCACGTCCTGGGACGTGTAAATCCGAAAAACCGGGGCCGACAACAGGGTCTGAATGGCTTGGGCCACTTCCGGCCGCCGAAAAGCCACGGTCACGGCCGTGGGTAAGCCTTGAGCCACTTCTCGCGCGAAACTGGGCCCGGACATGGCCCCTATGGCCAAGCTCAGGCCCGCGGTCTCAGCGGCCAAAATATCCGTCATGGACGCGTAGGTGTCATCCTCCACGCCCTTGGTCGCGCTCATTAATACAACGCCAGGAGTCAAATAAGGTTTAAAACGCCGGGCCACGTCCCGCAGCCCATGACTGGGCACCACCCAAAGGATCAACCCCGCCCCATCCACCGCCGCCGCTGGATCGCTGTGGATCGAAACGTTGGCCGGTAAAGAAAAACAGGGCAAAAAATCGTCATTGACTCGAGTTTCCCTGATACGGTCAGCCAATTCCGAGCGCCTAGCCCACAACCGAACCGAAAGGCCCAGACGCGCGGCGTGGATGGCCAAAGCCGTGCCCCAAGCCCCGGTTCCAATGATGGAAATATTCCGGTTAATCAGCATGGCGCCTTTCCTGGGCCCTCAGCCCAATTTGGCCCAGAAGCCCAATTCCTTCGTAATCAAAACCATAAAGATCAAAAATAAAGGATCAAACATAAGGTTTACGCTAAAGATCCAACCAAAAAACAGTCCGAGCGCGATCGCTAAAGTCAATCCCATCAGGTTGTCTTCCAGTCACTCTAATTATACTTTACATTATTTCCCAGGGAATTTCCAGAAAAAACCACGGTCAGGTCAAAAGAATGAGAAAAACAACCAAAATACTCGCCAAAATTTATATTTATCGGCTATCTCAGCGCGCGCGGGCCAAGATTTTGTTGGCGCGGGCTAGTCACCGGAAGGAGCCAAAAGGGAAAATTTTTCTTTTTGTAAAAAAAAACCTATAATTACCAACAGTTGGTTTTAGGCTCTTGGCCAGGAACCCAAACCGTTTGACAATCCAACTTTTTTAATAGTACCATAGTTTAAATTTTTAAAACAATTCGCCTTTTAATTATTGACTTATGATGAGCCGCTTAAAATAAACTCAAATTTGACCTTCCCACTATTCGGGATATAATGACCAGGATCCAAGGCCAACGTATTGGTCAATAAACTAATGTTGATTTTGTTTAATGTTTCACTGTTTTATGATCTTTTTTGATTATTCAGCTAACTTTGACCATTTTATCTGAGCCGCCCCGAGGCCCAAAATATCCATTTTTGTCATAAAACCACACCATAGGGCCGCTCCGGTCAGAGAAGGATCCCCATCCCGCTCGACCCGGGCGCGGGAGAAACGCGATGACAAAACCTTTGTTCATATTTTTTTTGATGGCTCTAGGACTGGTTTTTCTGGGCGTTGGCCCATCGATCGCCCAAAATGAAACCAGTCAGGCCGCCCCTATTCAAACGGACGACACTCAGACCTATGTGATTCAGAAAGGCGACACTCTGTCCAAAATCGCCAGAAAATTCTACAGCAAACTCAGCTTGGGAAAAAAGCTTTGGGAGGCTAACCAAAGTCTGGTCGCCCACCCCGAAAAACTGACCCCAGGCGATGTTTTATTTATCTTTCCAGAAAGCGAATTGGAGCTAAATAGCTCCTCAGCCACGCCGCCAGCCGTGGAGCCAGCCGCGCCGCCAACCGCGGCGACCGCGACGGTCACGGCCAAGAAACTCGGTCGCCAACCCGAACTTCTGGAGAGCTTCCCAAAATATTTCTCTTTCGTGACCAATTTAAACAATAGCTCCAACATGGCTCGGTTGCGAGTAAAAAAACTGACGCCCAGAGCCGCGTCTCAAAAAAAAGGAACCACCGAAGATACCAACAAGAAAGTTCACGACGTCACCGACGAAGTGTTTGAGGTGCGTCTGGTGGGCGAACTGGTCGCCACCCAAGAGAGGGGAGCGGCCATCCGTAACGACGGTTTTTCCCAAACTACATTTGGCCGCACCCTTCTTTCCACCGGCGACAATGTCATTGTGCGTTTCACCGAGAATTTGGAAAGCTTTTTGGGTTCTGACTCCAATAATAACTCGGATCCTTATTTTGACACCTTTCCCGTTTATTCCAACGACGTTAAGGTTCAGGATCCGAATCGCGGCTCCTTCGGCAAAAACCTGGGGAACCTGATGTTTTACAAGGGAAAAATCACCATCGTCGCCAAGGTCGATGGTTTAGGATCAACCGCATCCAGCTCCAACAGGTCAAGAAAGAGAGGCGGGAACCAAAATCTGGCGACGTCGTCGGTTTCCTACGTGGCTCGCGTCACCTACGCCGAGGACGCCATGGTTATAGGCGACAAGGTGGTTCTCTTCCTGCGGAGGAATCCTGGCGAGGAATGATGGGCTAGCCTTACATTGAACCGCCCAACTCTTATCGGGTTTCAGGACGTTAAAACCCAAAATGACGAAAACGGGGCGAGCGCCCCAAGACTGGCTTAAAATTCATTAGCGGATCTCTGGCCGCGGACTATTTGTCGGCTCAACGCGCCCAAGCGAGCTTGCCATTGATGGGGACGGTTTTGGTTGACCCTCGCCGCCGGCGGATCCGCTCAAGTTGACCAGCGAGCTGTTTATCCGGTTCGCGAGGATTTTTATAAATCAAATCTGGATCCCTTAAAAACCATCTACGCGCCTGAGAGTTCCCCATCTGGCCGTCAATAACGCCACTACCCGGGACGGGTCGGCCGGGGTGGAATTCCGCGAAACTCCCACCGCTAAGAGATCTAAATACCTTGGCGCTGGGCCGCGCGATTTTTTGATCTAGATCGCGCGAGACGTTCCAGCGCGAACTAATTCGCCAAAGAGGGGAAGAGCGACGCTTGGGCCTTGACACCCAAAGGCGAAACAGCGCCCCTCGAGGCCAACGACCCCGCGGCTGGCCGAACCCGGAACCGACGAGTGGAGCTCCACGGGGCTCAACCAGAAGCCGAAGCCAACTTTCATCAATATTGGGCTCCTAGCGTGGCTCTCAGTTTCACGCCTAGGGTCGAACCTAGCGTTGAGCCTAGTTCATCAGTTCTCGATCGCGAACCCAAGTTGGACGAATTATGGAACCCGGGTTTTTTAAGACTTCGCTCTTTCGCCTTTCGCTTGGCCGTCGGGCCCCAAGGGCCCGTCGGCTTTTTGTTAATTTTTAGGGGATCTTTTTTGTTAGAAAGCGCCACGCCGCCAACCCAGGAACAATCAGCCATCATGGACGCCGAAGCCCCCCTAGTGGCCATCACGGCTTACGCCGGCGCGGGGAAGACTTCGACTTTGCGTTTCTTCTCCAAAAAAAGACCCCGAGCCAAGACGCTTTACCTCGCCTTCAACCGAACCATGGCCGAGGACGCCCAAAAGACCTTCTTTGATTGCCCCCAGGTGGAAACGCGCACCATCCATTCGCTCGCCTTTAAGTTCCGAGGCCGAGACTACCAAAGCCAACTAGTCCGTTCCATCAGACCTTTGGATCTGATGGAGCCACTCCGCCGGGGTGGTTTAGAGGACAACTATTATTTCGCCCGGATTTTGTGCGACCTTCTTAACCGTTTCCAGATGAGCTCCAAACCAACCATGGCCGCTTTCTTAAAAAAAGAAAGCCGGTTTCTGTTACCCAATATCGCCTTGGCTTTAAAAAAACCCTTAACGGAGTTAAAAAGCCTAAAAAAAGCCTTCGCTAAACTGGGGGCGGTGGCGGGGGAGGTCTGGACGGCCATGGTCAACAAAACTTTCCCCATAACTCACAATGGTTATTTAAAACTCTTTCAGCTTGATCCGGTCAATCTCGGCTACGACTGGGTTTTGGTGGACGAGGCCCAAGATCTTAACGACTGCATGATCGATCTGATCCTGGGGTTGCCAGGGCGCAAGATCCTGGTGGGGGATCCTTACCAGCAAATCTACGAATGGAACGGGGCGGTTAACGCCTTAAATAAAACCGCCGCCCACTCGGAGATCTACTATTTAACGCGCTCGTTTCGGTGCCCGCCTCCGGTGGCTGGCCTGGCCAATCAGGTTTTAAAACTTTTGTCCGCCCCCAAGAACTTCTTAAGCGCGAGCGTCGACAAACCGCGCGTCTGTGGCCCCACGGCCATCATCGCCCGCACCACTTACGGCGTTTTCAAATTCGCCGTGGAAAATTGCCAGAAACACCGCCTGGCCTTCAACGGAGGATTGCCCGCTTACGAATTTGATGTGGTTAAAGACATCTATTACCTTAAATCTAATAAACCCAATTTAATCCGCTCGTCGTTCTTAAAAAACTTTGACACTTTTGAAAATCTGTCCGATTACGTTGAGCGCGCCGAGGATGTCCAGTTGGCTAGCAAAATCAAGCTCGTCGAACGCTACCAGAGCGAAATCATTCCCCTTTATGACCTAATCGCCCAAAAGGAGGCGCGCATCCAGGACGCGGATTACACGCTAACCACGGCCCACCGGGTCAAAGGCCAAGAGTTTGGCTCCGTCATTGTGTCGGATGATTTTATTGATCTACCTGGCATTTGCCAAACCATCGCCAGGCTTCGGGAAAAACACGCCAATGGCCTCGATCGGCGCCCTAAAAGGCCAGCCAATGTCGAGCCCATCATGATCAAAGCCGAGGAGATAAGGCTCATCTACGTCGCCATAACTCGCTCCTGGGGTTATATATCCGTAGAGCCTCAATACAATTTTTCCGACCATTTTGTGGCGGATTTTTTAAGCTTAAAAAAGGGCGGCTGGCTGAAGATCATTTAGACTAGACGCGATTTGTCTCAAAAACCTCTATAGTTTGACCACCCGCTTTCACTAAGAGCTGGAAAAAAACTTTAGAGCTGGAATCGCGATTGACTTTCGCTTTAAGCTTTAAAAAACTGGGCCTAGCGAAGGACAGCTTTAACCAAAACCAAAAGCTTTGTCTGGTTAAATCCGGCGGTGGAGAAACCGGCTTGGCGATAAGTTTCAACCCGTTCGTCATGGCGGGTTCCAGCGCGGAGCCCGCCATTATTTTGGTTCCGCCATTATTTTAGTCTGTCTATTATTTTTTAATCCCCGCGCTTTAATCAAAATAATAAAATTAGCGGCTTAACCGAAGTTAGACGCCTGGATTTGGTAACTACTGGTTTTCATTAGATAAATTGGGTAGAAAAAATTGTAGTGAAACAGGCCATGTCCCATTTAATAAAATGAGTCTAATTTTTTTTGACACTCGCTTACTAAGTAATTAAGAATCTAATAAAGACTACTCAGGGAAATTTAGTTATTTTTCGGCTTATTAGTGTTAGTATTATCTTTTTTAATAGGGTTAATTTTTTCAATAAGGTTAATATGATCTGGTCTTCTCTCGCTAAGAGCTCTGAAAGCCCGAATCGTTCATGGCTTGGCCTCTGAACGAAGCTCAACTCGTATACTCCCTGAATCACATATTCAGAACATGTTAATAAATCTAAATCAGATATGAGATCTTTCCATTCTACAGATAACTCCGCCTCCGCAACCGTTCACCCGAGTCTAAAACCAGTTAAAAGTGGCTCGAGACCTGAACCGCGCGAATCTGGCGCCTTGACCTGTTTTTCTCGTTTGTCCCAAAATCTTCCTTTTGGTTGTCGCCGGGTAGGCGAACCAGTTTTGGTGGGATTGACCAGGCGTCATTTTGGCTTCTGGAGGGTTAAATTTTTTTTGGCGAGGCGGTGTTGCGGCGCCCGGCGTTGGTGGATGGATGATTGTCCTGATCAGACCTTAAGATCGCTCCATAGCTCCTAGTCATAGCGCTGGATTTTCTCAAAAAACTGGGCCATAATGGCCCACTTTCTCAGGAAAAAATGGGCCACCGCGATGGGCTCCTCTCGAGATTTGACCACCTATACGTCCGCTCGTCACGACGCGAAGACCAAGCAGGCGCCTCGTCTACGGACAGCTCGCGCCTCCGGTCGCGCTCTAGCCCACCCCTCGGTGACGAGGGTTGCAATTGGTTCCGGGACTAATGACCACAGCGCGAAACGCGCTTAGGCCGCTTTGATCCGACGCGCGCCTGGGAGCGCGTAAACACTGGACGTATACACTGAAATGAACCAAAAGAAATGAAAACTTTACTAACTCTCTTTTAATTTCCAAAAGCACCTTATGGAAACCAGTTCCAGATCATTACCTCTTAAGAGCCACCACAACGCCCACAGCGTTTTTTAGCTCTTAAATTTAAAATGTATTATTGACCATATTATTATAGTTGATAATTGTTATTTACATTATAATAGCTTATAGTTATATTTTTAATCTATATATATAGTTTTATTAATTTAAATAGTATAATTATGACTTAATTACTTATTTCAGTAATTTTATTTATATATTTTATGCAATATTATATTTTATACAATAAAATAATTATTTAAGTCTTTTAATATTAAACCACTACTATTTATACTATTACCAAAATTAAATATCTTAGATTAATATAATATTATTAAAAATAATTCTGTTATTACAATTTTTTTGTTTTTTGACATTATTTTAAAGAGAGTAGATGCTTTTAAGTAGCTTTAGCATGCGTTAAGGCACTGCGCTATGAAGCTTCCAGTCTTATAAACCGAGTGACTGGTCTATTTAGGCACTTAATCTTAAATGGCATTCATGAACATGAAGCTAATGAGATATTGAAGTCTGGGAGACTACATAAATCTGGAGCTGGTCGCCCTTTGGTGGAGTCAATAGATAAACTCTTGAGGTACATCTTTAAGATATCTCTTGTACCCCTTATTACCAACCAGGTTTTTTCTCCTTTCTTTAAGGCAGCCGCTAACGATTTTAATATTTTATCCCGATCGTAGCGATCATTCCTCGCTTCCTCTTCATTTACGCATATGATATATCTACTTTCGTTGACAACAACCTCTTTGACTTTAAGAGGCGCGGGATCAATTGACTTTGATCTTTCTGGAGTGACTTCTTCATACTCGCCAGAGTCATCATCCATAACAGTTTTCAGTTCCTTATCCAGCCTCATTTTGGCCCCTAAAATATAGAACCAACCCATTTTTAATAATTCACATATAGTATCCTTACTTATCATGCCACGATCGGCTACAATACAAATTTTGTCACTGTGAAAACGATTTTTAAGTTTTTCCGCAATAGGCGTCAATGTCGTCACGTCAGCGGTGTTTCCTGGCCACATCTCAGTACAAATAGGCCATCCAGAATTATCAATTACCATCCCGACAACGACCTGATTCAGATCTGGACGATGATCTTTACTGTGCCCATGCTTACCCAGTTCACCTCCAGCTCCCTCAAAATAAATACTATTGGCGGACTTAGTGTCGTTAACTTCGGAAGTGAGGCAATCGGCCTTCTCATCTTGAAATTCACCAATCCATTTCATAGCCCTGTATAGATGATGAAGCTAAATAGCGTCGCTACCATCAAACTGGTTAGTTTCGAGCCATTTGACCCCAGCTCGATCACTGTTCGGGTTGACCTGTCTTTGGAGGACAGCGGCAAAGATGATTCGTTCCATTGAAAACTCATATTTTATCCCTTTAACAAGATCATTTATAGCACTATCAATCCAAAATTTATTCCAAATATGGCTAAAAACTAACCCAGCGCCAATCTTTTTATATTTAAGAGGTTCAACATCCTCATTTTTTACCTCGGCAAACATAATCAGTTTGTCCAAATAGCTGCCTGCCGACATGACCAGCCGTTCAAGGACGCCAGAGTTGATCGCGTCCTCTAGAAGCCCAA
>JAISYP010000099.1 GCA_031269825.1 Deltaproteobacteria bacterium | reverse complement strand
CCTTACCTTTTGCCCATGCTATTATTTTATCTATTTTTTAGACGTTAATTTTATGGGTAGTCCACTTTTTTATTTATGAAAAGTTATAACTTGCTCCCATAGCTGTGGCTCATTTTTTTTGAGAAAATCCAGTCGGCCAGCCAAAAAATTTTATTTCGACAATGTCACGTTGTAGGGCTACAAGCGTTCTCAGCCTCAAACCAACGCCTTTGGAAAGGTTGGTTGTCGCTGGCCTTGGACATCCGACGGTAGTCACGCTAGAGAGAGAAGGCTCAGTTCAAATCGTCGTCTTCGTCTTGGCGGGATCCTTTTGGCGCGCTCCTATTGGCGGGATCCAAGTTGAGACTCCTGAACCGAGCCCCCATCACCTTAACGCTCCGAGTCCAATTCCTCAAACTGGAACGATTCGTCTGACTCTGAGTCTAGATTTGGCCCGTCCTAAAGCTCCAAAGAGCCCCCTGGCCAAAATTAAGCCCTAAAATAAACAGCCCCGCGGAATCTGTCGTGACAACGCCCCTCGCGTTGGAAAACGAACCTTAAGACCAGCTCCGCTTACCAGTGGTCAAATGCCTCACCATTTTAGTCCAAGAGCGACCCTTTTTTTCAAAATCAATTTCAAAACACCATGGGCGCCAATTGTCGATGGTCGCGCGAGAAGTCTAATTCAAGCGTCTTAGCTAATAAGTTATTAAAATTAATACTCTTTTACTTGACGCTTTCCCTTAAACTAGGGTTTGCTCTCTAAGCCTCCATTGGTTAGCCCATGATTGAAACCTTTGGAGGTTTAACGAATAATCCTCGCCAACATTAACGCGCGTCCGCACCTTAAGCCTCCATCAATTTTTCCGAATCCAGGATCAAGACCACCCGGCCATCGCCCAACAGAGTCAATCCATTAAAATAAGGCAATTTCCGGAAAGTCTCCAACTCAAACTCCTTGATAACAATCTTTTGTTGCCCCAAAATCTCATCCGCTAGTATTGATTGGCGACAATCGCCTTTCCCACGCAGGATGATAAAAACATGGGTTTCTTTGGACAGATCCTCGCTTATCTCTGGCTCGTAAAAAACCCCGCTTCTTTCCAGCCCCAACAAACCCTTTAAATCAATAACCGAGATCACCATGTCCCGGTGCCGGAAAACCGCCCCATCCTTATGACGATGAACCGCCGAGGCCGAAACCGTCACGATCTCATTGACAAACTCCAAAGGCAAACAGAAGGTCGATTCCCCGACCCGTAGCATGATGGCTTCCTTGGTCAGAAGAGTGTTGGTTATAGGTAATCTTAGTCCCACGGTCAAACCTTGGCCTGGGATATTGCCGACCATGACCTCGCCGTTCCATTTTTTGAGGTTCGTCATCACCACGTCCATGCCCACGCCGCGCCCGGACAGATCGGTGGCTTGATCCTTGGTGGAAAGCCCAGAGTTAAAAATCAGCATCTCGGCTTCCTTGTCGGAGATGAAATCGGCCTGCTCCTGGGACAAAACCCCCCTTTCCACGGCTTTGGCCTTGATCCTGCTCAGATCTAGGCCCCGACCATCATCCGACACCTCTATAAGAATGGCCGCCTCTTCTGGGGAAACCCGAATATTAACCGCGCCGCGCCGCGGTTTACCAGCGGCCACACGCTCCTCTGGCAGTTCCAAACCATGGTCAACGGCGTTCCGAACAATGTGAACCATCGCCTGCTCCACGTCGTCCAGCAGACTCTTGTCAATGGGCACGCGCTCGCCCACGATGTTCATCTCGGCTTCTTTGCCAATCTTATGGGAAATATCCCGCACCAGGCGGGGAAACTTCTTTAAGATATTGTTCATCTCCACCTGACGCACTTCCATGATAGAGCGCTGAAGATTAACGATGTCATTGGAAATGGTGCGGGAAACAGACGAAAAGTCGCGTAACAACCCCGCGTCGATCCCAGCTTGCCGGAAAGAGAACTGGAGGTGGTTTAAAATCTCGCTTTTAGTGATCAGTTTGCCCACGGAGTCTAAAAACAGATCAATCTTCGCCTCGTCCACCCGGATGGTTTTGACCTGAGGCTCCTTGATGGCCGTCGAACGTTTCGTCCCCTTTTTTTGGGCCGGCGCCTCAACTTCCACTTGGAACTTTTCCTTCAGATCTTTGAGGGTGGATGAGAAAAACTCCACCATCATTTGATCCATCTCTAGCTTTTTCTCGTCAAAAAGGGTCAACCCGTCGCCTAACTCGGCGATGAGGCTCATGGCGTCCTCATTGGCCACTTCAGCCAAGTTCCGATACAACCGATTAGCCACCTCCACCAAAGCCTTAGCGTTTTCCGCGGTTCCCTTCCCCTCTTGGAAAACCACCAAGTTCTCCTCCAGAAGGCGCACTTCCTCGGTCAGATCCACCCCGTTATAGTTGAATCGGATCTGGTTGGCTCCCTCTTCCTCCAAGGTCGCTAAAGTTAACCCCATGGAAACCTCAGCCATCTCTTTTTTGAGGGCCTCGGTGTCTAGCTCCTCCAAAGACGGTAGTAACGTCTCCACGGCGTCCAACAGTTTCCGAGCCGCGTCCACCAACAGAGAGTCGCGACGGTTGATCTTGTCGATCTGGGCCTGGATCTCCCCGACAAAGGCCACGTGCTCGACGGTCATGGTGGTGTAGCTAATATCTTCCTCAAGACGACTGATGATGTCCCGGAAGATGTCGTTACCTTTAAACAAGAGGTCTATGATCTTAGGATGTTTGCCAAGGATGGAGTTGTTTTTGTCGATCATCGACATCAAATCCTCGAGACGATGGGCGATGTTGGCGATATTGTCAACATTAAACATCTTCGAGGAGCCCTTTAAGGAGTGCATATGACGGAAAAGGGAGAAGATGGTCTCGCTATTGGCGGGATCTTGCTCGATGGACACTAACTCATTGTCAAGAGTCCCGATGGTTTCCCGGACTTCGTCCTTATATTGTTCGAAAAGCTCGGCCAGGTTTTCGTCGGTAACGCTCATTTTATCCTCCGGGCGGACTGACCCAGGAAGCCGCCCTTTGCTCGCCCAAAAGCTTGGCCAAGATGACCAGGGGCCCGTAATCCAACCTTTACGACAGGTTCAAGGCTATCTTTACCGCGCTTAAGACCTTTTCCTCGTCATAGGGCTTGACGATATACTGCTTGGCCCCAATTTTTAGGCAACGCATCACGGTTCGGGCGTCAGAAACCGAGGAGGCCATTATAATATTGGAATCAGGGTATTTGGCCAGAATTATCTCCAGAACCTCGGTGCCACGCATTTTCGGCATGACTATATCCAAGGTCGTCAACTCTGGACGTAACTTCTCGAACAAAGTCACGGCCTCTTCGCCATCGGCGGCCTGGCCAACCACGTTAAAGCCGTGACTGGAAAACAAATTGTTGAGCATCTGACGCATAACCGGGGAATCATCGACTATCAGAACGCTTTGACCTGTGCCCAGGGACATGGCTACCACCCAAAGGATATGACCTTAACCGCGAAAACCCCAACAACCGGGATCCTTTTGGTCAGTTGATTGCGAAGCGTAGGCGTGGCGTAAAGCTCCGCCGAGGCCAGGGAACGCCTCCCCCAACAGCCCCAACGGCCGACTGGTCTGAAAAGACCTCCCTTATAATTAGCGCTAATAAGACCTCATGTCCAGAATATCCGTTTTGAGGCCATAAAAACAAACATTTTTTTTATCATCCTAATCCATCAACAATTTATTTTATATTATTATCATTACATAAATCTATTTACCTAAACTTAATCAAATAATTTTAACTTAATAATATTTTTTTGGACTTAAATCCAAAGTCCTGACCTTAGGTCACGCCCTAGGACTTAGGGCGATAATTACCACATTTTAGGCCGTTATACCCAATTAGGCGCGTTATTAAATAGAAGCTGGCGCGTTTATTCGCCATCCAATGGGGGTTCCTTAAACCCGTCCCCCTAAGACAGCCGGGGCGGCTAGGGACGGATAGGAACCGATAGGAACGGCTAGGAACGGATTTTGGCCACCCAATCCACACCTTACCCAAAAGCGTTTTCCACCGAGGCGCTTGTTTAATCCAGAATCTGGCTCCTAATCGAGTAAGTCTCAACCTTCGCCGACCCAGTCTAGCCTCGTCTTGGCCGATTAGTAAAATGGCTAGTTGACGCTTTTTTTACCGACGGCGGCCAATAACATCGGGTGATTTTTTATCCAATTCTAGCCGCTTTTCAGAGCTACTCTTAGGAGGCCGAGGGTCAGGGTATACTTTTCGCTAGTTAGCTCATTCAATGAGCCTATAGACAATAATTTTCTTGATTAAATACCCAAAAATATTATTAAAACTGTTAAAAATACTTTTTACGGGAATAATCTCACTTTTTAAAGCTATATCCGCGTATTAAGATAAAAAACTACTTCTTCCTCCACAGTCATGAGGCCATGATCGCCTCCACCTCGGGGAACCCTAGAAATGGAGCCTTTTGAGTTCCCTAGCTCGGTCATTACCCTTCGGTAGTTAAATACCGTCCGGTCGGTGACGCGAAGCGACTAGGCGATTTCGCTGGTCGCGAGGCCTAGATCGGCCAAAGCGCCGCTAGAGCTTTTTTAAACAGATCCAGACAATCTGTGGGCGCCGCCAAATTCCGCGCGAAGTTAACAACTAATTCCGTAGCGAAAAATTTTCGCCCTGGTTGGTTAATCCATCTTTGACCGAAAAATATTTAGGCGAGACCCACTCAGGCTACGGCCGCTTTAGCCAAGTTTCGCCTGAAAAGCGTCATCGCTCCCTACTTTCTGTCGGCCATTATATTTGGTCGTTGGTCTGGCCATTCGGGGCTGATCCGGTTGTTTCCAGGATGAGCGAATTTGAGCGGGTAGTCAAAGTCCTGAACGAGCGATTCGATCAGGCCCTAGCTGATGAGCGTAGCGACCCCAGGGAAACTCTTCAAGTTACGGAGCCCAAAAGATTTCGAGTTCTTCTCTCTAGAACCCTTAATGATCAAGAAGCGAGTTTCTCGGATCACAACCGATCTTTAACAAGAATTAAAAAAAACAGTGTATTATCAAGGGGTTACCTAGTGTCGGGGTCTACATTGGCACTTAATTAAGTGTATTAAAGGTATTTTTTTGTTTTGCTACATAT
>JAISYP010000082.1 GCA_031269825.1 Deltaproteobacteria bacterium | reverse complement strand
AGAGCGAAATAATCGTGACGCGCGGGCTAGACGACCAAAAATGTCGTCCAAGCTCAATATTTTTAATTATACCTTAATTGGCGCGCGGTAGCCAAAAAATTCTTTCCCGCGAACCCTCTATAAAACCCCTAGGAACCGGTCGGATTGTCTCCGTTCAGGGTCTCCCCCATCTATTAGGGTTTGAGGCTAGTGACCAGCGCCCATAATTGTTTCCAAGATAGCCTTCTGACCTTCCGCCAAACGGTATCATGGGGGAGTTAACTTCTCACCCACCGCGTCCATTCCCTAAATATTGGGTCAGCTGGTTGACCACGCCTTCGAAGCTACCTTCAATTAGAGACCATCATCTTTGATGGCCTCGTAAAAAGGCTTAAAATCGAAAAATAAATTATTTAACTCCTTGATATTAGTACTCTTTTTTTACTTAATTTTTTTAAACAGGGGTTTTCGCGAAGCCATCATCTTTAAAAAGATTAATATAAATAAGTGCTATTATGTTTTAATTGGAGTATAATAAATATTTTAAGGCGTTATAATTGAAGTTTAAAAGCGTTTTGTGAGAAAAAAAGAATTGTTTCAGAAAATTGGAGGCGGCAGGCGGATTCGAACCGCCGAATAACGATTTTGCAGACCGTCGCCTTAGCCACTTGGCTATGCCGCCTAAGTTATCAATTTAAGTTCTAAAATTTAAGTCGCCAATGAACCCATTACCCGTTAAGCGGACTTAATCTTGTCCCCGCGCGGGTAGTGATTGGCCACTGGAATTTCCCATTATACACATAACGCGCCATTAATCAAGGCCTGATTTTTGGGCCTTGGGCGCGACCAACCCATCATATTATTTAAAGCGGGAAAATGAAAATTAGTTATATATAATTTTAAGTAGGCATATCTACATGGATATAATTAATAAAAAGATTTATATTCAGCTAGTATTAGTTCTTGATATCCAACATTCATTTCATAAGTTAAATAAAGTAACATGACAAATTTAGCTATTATATATTTAATTTTCATAATAATGTATCTAAAGTTGTTTTTGATCCAGCCGTCAACAGAAGAGATCTTTGGGGATTAGGGCTTGCGCTCCTCATGGGCGTCCGCCAAAATCCTGGGGCGGGGATTTTTTTAAATAACCAGGAGAAAGAAGCGTTTATTATAAATTTAAATATTTTAACTATGTTTAGCTATAATATAAATATATTATCGTAATTATAATAAAATCGCGACTATTTTATTCTTGCCAGGGAGAGCTATTTTGTCTATAATCAAAAACTTGTCTTATTTAGAAGCTGGCGCCCCATGGCGCCCAGTAGACCCTGGATTTCGTCCCGTCGTTAGGTATTTTTTTTTGGCCCTCCTTTTTTTCACCGGGCTTAGGTTGGCTTAGGTTAGCCCCTGGCGGTCTTTGGCCAGGCGTGGGCTTTTTTTTTGGAGTTTTTTCTTTCCATGACTGAATATCTTAGAAACAAGACCATCGGCCAGGCTTTGGAGGAAAACGCGCGCGACCTCCCAGACTCGGACGCCTTGATTTATCCTGGCCCCAATAAACGTTACACTTGGCGGACGCTCAACGAGGAAGTTGACCTTTTGGCTCGCGGCCTATTGGCCTTGGGCGTCCAAACCGGGGATAAGGTGGCCATTTGGTCGACTAACGTGCCCCAGTGGTTAACCGTCCTGTACGCCTGCGCCAAGATCGGGGCCATCTTTATAACGGTTAACACCCACTACCGCCGGGCCGAGATTGAGTACCTCCTCAAACAATCCGACGCCAACTATTTTTTCCTCATGGAAGGGTTCCGCGGTTTTAGCTATGTGGACGCCCTTTTGGAAGTGGCCCCGGAGTTGTTGAGGGAAGGGCGGGACAGTTTAAATTCCCAAACGCTGCCCCATTTGCGCAAGGTCATTTTTTTAGGCTCCCAGG
The DNA here is from genome assembly GCA_031269825.1 of Deltaproteobacteria bacterium. GTDB lineage: Bacteria > Desulfobacterota > Desulfarculia > Adiutricales > Adiutricaceae > JAIROO01. The sequence goes on along the minus strand of JAISYP010000082.1, from coordinate 21,586 downwards.
TTCCGGCCAACATGTTTGGCTATGACGAGATCTTGGCCATGGCCCCTTTGACCACGCCCCAGAAACTGCGCGAAATCATCGACCGCCAAAAAGTGAACGATATAGTCAACATGCAGTACACCAGTGGCACCACGGGGTTTCCCAAAGGGGTGATGTTGACCCACCAAAACATCGTCACTAACGGCTATTGGATTGGCTATCATCAAGGTTTCACTCATCGGGATCGGGTGTGCCTGCCGGTGCCCCTTTTCCATTGCTTTGGCCTAGTGTTAGGGGCCATGGCCGCCTTAGGCCATGGGGCGGCGATGATTGTCCTGGACATCTACAGCGCCATCGACATTTTGATCAACGTGGAAAGGGAAAAATGCACGGCCATTTATGGCGTCCCGACCATGTTTATCACCCTTTTGGAGCAAAAAAGTTTTGACCAGTATGATTTGTCCTCTTTAAGGACAGGCATCATGGCCGGCTCGCCTTGCCCCATCAAGACCATGAAAGAGACCATTGAGCGGATGGGCTGTCGAGACATCACCATTTGTTATGGCATGACCGAGACGAGCCCGGTGGTCTCCCAAACCACGGCCGAGGACAATCTCGAAAAAAGAACTGGCACCGTGGGCCGCGTGATGCCTGGGGTGGAGCTAAAAGTGGTGGAGCCGGAGTCTTGGCGACTATTGCCTCAAGGCCAGATTGGCGAAGTCTGCGCCCGGGGTTATGTCAACATGCGGGGCTATTACAATATGCCCGAGGCCACGGCCGAGATATTGGACGAGGAAGGTTGGATCCACACGGGGGATTTGGGGTATTTTGACGAGGATGGGTATTTGGTGATCACTGGCCGTTGGAAGGACATGATCATCCGGGCCGGGGAAAACATCTACCCCAGCGAGGTGGAGGAGGCCATCCGGCATATGCCTGGGGTGATGGACGTGGCCGTGGTGGCCGTGCCCTCCAAACTCCATGGCGAGGAGTTGGGGGCCTTTATCATCGCCCATCAGGGAGCCCCCGAGATCACGGTCAAAACCGTCCGGGCTTACTTAAGGCCGCTGATCGCTGGTTATAAGATCCCCCGTTTTGTGAAGGTGATCCCCCAATTTCCGATGACGGCCAGCTTTAAGATTCAAAAATTTAAGCTTCGCGAAATGGCCGCTGAGCTGTGGAGTAAAAATTAAGCCGCTGGTCTATTGGGGCCAGCGGTTGAGCGCGTCGCTATAGGGGAAGAAAAATGTCCATTGAGTTTTCCGAACGCCTTTTGGCTTTGCCACCCTACTTGTTCAAGGAATTGGATCGGATCCGGGATGAGGTTCGCGCCCGAGGGGTGGATGTCATTGATTTGGGGGTAGGGGATCCGGATCGCCCGACCCCGCCCGAGGTGATCCAGGCCTTGAATAAGGCCGCCGTGGATCCGGCTAATCACCAGTATCCGGTTTACTCGGGCATGAACTCCTTTTTGGGTGTGGTGGCTAAATGGTATCAAAAGCGCCACGGGGTGGATCTGGATCCGAACACGGAGGTCTGTTCTCTCATTGGCTCTAAAGAAGGCCTGGCCCATTTTCCCTTGGCTTTCGTCAATCCTGGCGACGTGACTTTAGTTCCCGAGCCGGCCTATCCCGTTTATAGTAGCTCGACCCTTTTCGCCGGTGGCAAGGTTCATTATCTGCCGTTGTTGGAAAAGAACGGTTTTTTGCCTGATTACCAAGCTACCCCGGCGGAGGTTCTGAAAAAGGCCAAAATCATTTGGGTCAACTACCCCAATAACCCCACCGGGGCTCCGGCCAGCCTAGATTTTTACCGGGGCCTGGTGGATTTCGCCCGGGCTAACGACTTGATCGTGGTGTCGGACGCGGCTTACTCGGAAGTGACCTGGGCCGACCGGCCCCATCCGAGCGCCTTGGAAATCCCCGGGGCCAAAGACGTGGTCATTGAGTTCCATTCCTTGTCCAAGACCTATAACATGACCGGCTGGCGGATTGGTTGGGCGGTGGGTGGAGCCAAACTAGTCAAAGGTCTGGGGCTGGTGAAAAGTAACATCGACTCGGGGGTTTTCCAGGCGGTTCAATGGGCGGCCATGGCCGCTTTGGAGGGTTCCCAGGCTTCGGTTAAAGCCATGGGGGAACTGTACCGAGCCAGAAGGGAAGTCTTGGTCAAAGGGTTGACCAAGGCGGGCTTAGAAGTTTTTCCCACCCAATACACTTTCTACGTCTGGATCAAGGCGCCCAAGGGGTTAAAATCGGCCGACTTCGCCTCTCGGGTCTTAAACGAGGCCGGAGTGGTCATCACCCCAGGCAATGGATTTGGCCCCTCGGGCGAAGGTTGGGCTCGGATCGCTTTAGTGCGAGAAATCCCCCGGCTAGAGGAAGCGGCTAGCCGGTTGGCTAAGCTGAAGTTCTAAGAAAAAACGTTCAGAAGATGAAGCGCCCCAAAGGCCCTCCCAGAGGGCCTTTGGGGTTTTAAACCCCAGGGTTTTTCGTCTTTGGCGGAAACAGCGTCAGTTTTTTGGTTAAAAAAACCAAAAAAAGAAATGGTTTAAAGCGGCGGGGGGCTTTTCCGCTTCGGCTTAAACTAGGGGTATAGGCGGGTCGTTAGCTGGGGGGCTAGTTCATCAGCTGGCGGGGCGGTCGCTAGAATTTGACCACGACTATTATTTGACTTCGCCCATTAGTTGGCTGGCCAGGGTCAGGGCGTCCGTGGGCCAAAAACATTCTGGTCGGGGACGCTTGACATTGGGGTCGCCGACTTTGGGCCGACAATTAAGAACCGTTTCGCGCCATTGGGCTGGGATGGCCTCAAGGCCGTAAACCGCGCCCAACAGGGCTCCGGCGATGGCCGCGTTGGTGTCCGTGTCCCCGCCATGGGACACGGTGTCCACCAAGGCTTCCTCAAAATTGGGGGCGTGAAGAAGTTGCCAAATGGCGTTGCCCACCGCGATTAGAACCCAGCCCATTTGACTAGAGTAGTGGGTGGGCGGCTCTTGGGCGGCGGAAAGACATGCCTTAAGTAGTTCGGGGTGAAGTTTTTGGCTTTGCCCCCAGGCCAATAGATCTTGGTAGAGTTCCTGGGGGGTGGGGCCTTCCTGGATGGCTAGGCCAATGGCCACGGCGAAGAGAGCGTTGGCGTCTTGGCAGATACTGTGCGGGTGAGTCAGGGCCGCGTCTTGTCTGGCCCATTGAGCGGCCATTAACCGCGGTTTTAGAGCCCCGTGGATCGCCAAGGGAGAAAGGCGCATCAAAGCCCCATTGGCTTGGCTGTCGTGGTTATGTTGGCCCCGTAACCCTCTGGACACGGTCTGGCCACAATCAAAAGGCCCGGTGCTCAGCCAATATTGGTAAGCTTTTAAGGCCGCCTTGGGATCATAGGAGCCAGAATCCACAATGGTTCGAGCTAGGATTAGGGCCATCTCCGAGTCGTCGGTGGGCTGACCAGCGATGGTGTTCCAGGAACCGCCATCCACCAATTGGCGAACCCCGTTGGGATAGGCCTGGCGGATGGTCTTGGCGGTTTGAAACTCCACTAAACTTCCTAGGGCGTCGCCAGTCAATTGGCCCATCAAACAGCCTTTGGCTCGGCTAATAAGGTCGGACATGGTAAGCTCCTGGCTAAGGTTGGCCGCTAAAGCTAATTCCCCCGTTGGCGAGAGAAAAGGCTCGTCAAGTTAGAATGACGATTTGAGGTTAGACCGTAATGACTATAGCGTTATATTAAAGGAAGATCAAGTTTTTTTGGCGAGGGATAAATTTTAGTTGGTCAGCGAAATAGGGAAAAGGGGCGAGGGGGGTAAGAGGGGAAAAGACCGAAACGCGCTGGCGGCTAAATATGACTCAGGTTTAAATCGAAATTATAGGCCAATCAAGACCAGATAAGGCCAAAACCCGATAATTTCAAAAGAGGAATAATATCTAACCGCTCAAATTAGAAAAAAACTGGAGGCGGCAGGCGGAATTGAACCGACCGATATCGGCTTTGCAGACCGACGCCTTAACCACTTGGCTATGCCGCCAGGCAGATCCAGCTGATTTTTCCAATCTCACTAGACAGGATTTTTATAAGTCGAGATGGCTGGGCGAAGACGAACGCTTTAGCCGTTCAGCCAAGACTATAAGGGCTTGAAAAAACTGAGAAAACGCGCGTGAATCACGACAAAACCTGAAGACAAGGTCAAAAGAAACCCACTCCCAGGCCTTTGGTCTTTCCAACTGGGATTAATTGTACGATAGTTTTTGGGGCTTGTCAAGAATTTATTCGCGTTTTTTTAAAGTTTTTCCGTCAATAAAAGGAATTAGAGGCTTTTGGGGGCTGGCTAACGTCTGATAGGCTAGATTGCGTGGGGAAGGGATGAATTTAGTTCGCGAAATTTTAGTTAGCCCGGGTCAAATACTGTCTGGCCTGGCCGAAAATTCTTGGCGAGGCGATGAGCTAGAAAGATGGTGGTTAAAAAAATTGAGTCCTTCTAAGAACCCTATAGTTTGAAAATAGAATATCTGGAACAATAATATCCGAAAATAGAATAAAAATATTTAGTAATTTCAATATATTAAACTTGAATTAAAAATTTTATTGGTCTGACGGGGGAATTTTGGTGGCTCGGTCAAACCGATCATTTTGGTTATAGAGCCAATCATAGAGCCAAAAAGTCGCGGGTCTATCTTTTCGTGGGGGGCGCGTGGTCATATCGTGGAGTGGCTAAAATACCGTTTGGTTCCTAGATCTATTTTTTTGATCAACTTGGTGGAGCCTTCGACTAGAGCGGTGAACTGGGCTATGGTCTGTCGGTGGTCTGATTGGCGGGGGAAATTTTTTAGCCGGTTCAGGACTCGCTGGGACATAGATTCCATGAGAGGGGACTCTTGGGCGAAAACCGCCAACAACAGAGGGGTGAAATCGCTCATCTTACCCAATTGGGCCAAAGCGAGGTCTATTAGCGAGTCCAGAAAGTCGGATTCCAAATTGGGCCAGTCAAGAACCAAGATCAAGAAGTCCGTGGCGACAAAGTTGGCGTTCTTCCTCAATTCGCGCAAAAAAAGGGCTAATTTCTTCGCGTTATTGGTCAAAGACTGGGGGGGAGCGTTATAGGGGCTGGGGATCAAAATTTCCAAGAACGCCTTGATCAAGCCCCCTTGGTGGCTACGTTCCAGGCCAAACTCCCAAAAAGGAGTGGTGAAGGCCGACCAACCGGCTTTTTGGTCGCGAGAGTTGATTTCATCCATGTCCCAATACTGTCGAGGCGTGTTAATTTTAAACTCGCCAAGGTCTATCTGGAAGTTGGCGGCGTTCTTGATTAATTTAAAGACAAAATCATCGTAAAAAAGGGCGATATCCTCGGCGCTTAAAAAAGAGGCTAGATTTGACCAGCCCTGGGCGAGGGGCGTTTTCCGGGAAGTGATGAGCTCAATGGCCTCTAATCTGGTTTTTTCGCTTAAAGGACTCTGGGCGATATTCCCCGCGGCTTCTTTAATGGCGTCTAGCTTTAGGCCTGGAACTAAAAAGGCGAGGGCTAGGGTAAAACAGTCGGAAAATTGAGACCACGGTAGGGACAGCGAGGCGATATGGGCCAAGGTTTGGTTGGAGAAGTGGGTTTTGACGTATAAATGGAAAGCCTCCAATATTGGCGGAGCCCAGAACGCGCGTCCGAAGCGGAACTGTTCGCCCAGGACAGTTAAGTCGGAGAAGTGGGTTAGTCGCTCTTCTTGTAATGGTTGAGGGGGCGCGGGTTCGTCATTGAACATGGGTTGGTGGGCCAAAAGGGCTTTAAGGACATATTCTTCCCTTGGCGAGTGGGCGTGTTGGAGGAAGAAAGATATCAGCTGATTTTGGGGCGAATCGTGAATATTATCGTCCATATTATCGTCGTTATCTTGATCATTGACCGAAGAAAAAATTAGTTCTCTTTTTCTAGTTCTTAAAGACTTCTTTCGCGGTTTAACTGGCTCAAAGTCAATTAGTTTCTTCATGGAAGCCGCTAGGGTCGGATCCAGCTCTGGGTAAAAATGTAAAGTCAAAAGGCGCGTCCCCACCGCCCACTCGTCGCCGAATTTTTCCTGTCCGAGACGACAGAACAAATCCCATAAGGTCAAGATGGCCGGGTGGGACGGGGTTTTGGCTAAGGCCGCGAAGTTGGCTCTTTGGCTAACCTGGTCGATCAACTCCAAACCATAGCTAGAGGTGGTGGCGCTTTTTCTAATGACGCTGACCAGTAATTCGGCCAAAGCGACGATGTTTTTGGCGATCAAAAGGTCGCTCTCCTTGGTGAGGAGAACTTGTAGCTGGGTGGCGGTCGCCAAAAAGGCGGCGTAAGCGGGGTAGGTTTTCGACTGAGGCAGTTTGGCGAATTGTTTTTTTAATTTTTTGAGCGTTTCCTTAACGGGCGAAGAATTTTTGGGCGTCTTCTTAGGCGCTAGATAGGCGCGGAGCAGGGCTAAGCCAAGGCTTCGGTAAGGCTCTGGCGTATGGAAGACACTGAGGTAAGAGGGGAATTTTTCCGGGAGCTTTTCGTTGGTTAGCGACAGGGCGATGAGGGCGCAATTATGTAGTCTCTTGGTTTCGGTCTCGACGCCTCGATCATATGGTATAAAGGGTTCGGGCTCAATGGTCTCTTGACACAATTTTTTGGCGAGGGCGTCAATGGTCTCCCTTTCGGGGCGTTCTAAAAGGACAAAAGTTAAACCGTTGAAAAGACCGTCGACTAAACGCTCGCGCCAGGGGCTTTGGTCAGCTTGGGCGCGTTCCTGGTAGTACAGGTCAATAAAGGCTAACCAGTCGCGTTCGCGCCAAAGTTTGGTCAGGCGAGCGGTTAGCGACCAAGTGGTGGCGGGCGGCTCGGGCGGGGCTAGTTGGGACATAGCTTATGTCGCTTTTTAAAAAGGAAAACCAGAAAAATCCGGAATACCTGGCGAAGCCGGCAAATCGAGTTCCTTGGCCAAAAGCTGGATCCGGTTGTTGGCCAAATCCGAAAATAACTTGCTGGCCTGGCGGAGGTTCTTGGTGGTCTTGAAAATAGAAAATTTATTTAGCCTTTCGACGATCAGCGAGCCCAAAGATTTGATCAAGCTTTTGGAATCCAGGGCCGCTAGACCAAACAAAAGCCGGGTGAAATCGTCTTCTTTGGCTAGGCTCTGTAATGACGCGTCAATCAAGGAGATGGAAATACTGGGTTCCAATTCGGGCCATTGGAAGGTTAAGATCAGTAAGTTGGTAACGAAAAAGGTTTTATCAAGCTCTAGTTCCTTGAAAAAAGAGAATAATTTCTTGAGATCAGTGGTGATTTTTTGGGGGTTTTTGTCTGGGGAACCCGGAACCAGAATGTCCAGGAATGATTTCATTAACCCCTGTTGGGAACCATAAGCGTGGCCAAAATCCAATAAATCGTCCGTAAAGGATTTCCAGAAGTTTTTCCTTAATTTTTCGGGAACCGTGAAAAATTGTCGAGCTTTTCCGGTAAAGATGATGTTGAATTTACCCAATTCCACCAAGTTGTCGCTCGTGTTTTTCACCAAAGAGGCGAGCCAGCCGTCGAAAAGATCGGCGATGATCCGGGGGGGTAAATTGTTGGCCAGACGTGTCCAACCCTGGCCAAAGCAGGGCCGGGCGGAGAGGAATTCCAGGGTCTGGGCGATCTGTTGGTCAGTTAACTGATTTTCCGGGATCGCCTCCAGCAAGTTGGCGATGTCGTTTTTGTCGAGCGCGTCACAGAAAAAAATTATGGCCAGCCGTAAGGGCGCGGAAAATTGTGACCATGGGAGGTCAATTTTGGTCAATTTTTCCAGGTTTTTGTCCGTGAAGGTCTCTTTAAAGAAGTATTCAAAGGCCTCCATGACATCCGGGGGCCAGATCGCGAAGCCATGGCGCCACTTAGCGCCGAGGATGGTTAGGCGGGAAAATTTGAAAAGGAGATCTTTTTGGTCGGATTCCGCCAGATCGGAAGCGTTTATAGCTTCTTGGTATATGAGCGACAGACAATTGAAGATATATTCCTCCTGCTCCAACAAGCTGTCGCTTTTGTTGAAGAATTCCAATAATTCTAGCTTGTGTTCGGGACCGTGGATCAGATCGTCTTGGTCTTCCAAGTGGCCTCCGAACATAGAGGCGAAAAAGCGTTCGAAATCAACGTCATCCTCATCGTCATCGTCAAAATCCATCAGTTGTTGGAAAGAGCCAGCCAGAGGCCGATTAAGGCCTGGCAGGAAGCTTAAAGCCAAGAGCCGGGCCCCATTGGCCCAGGCTGGCCCGTGTTTTTCTTGGCCCAGTTCGCAGAATAGATTCCACAAAGACAAGATAAAAGGGTGCGGGGGGAAAGGATGTAATAAAGCCTGGAAAGAGGGGTGCCGGTAAACCAGGCCGAGTTGACTTAAGTCAGAGGCGCGAGTGGTGATTTTTTTCAGATCGCGCAGCAAAGTGGCGATGTGGATAATAGCCTGGGCGATGGGCTCGTTCGGTTGATTAACCAACAGCTCCCGGAGTTCCTGGGCGGTTTTTAAGAAAGTGCGGAAAGGGATGATGGTTTTGGCCAGGGGGAGGTTTTTAAACTGTTTTTTCAGTTTTTGGAGGGTTAGACCTAAGGGGGTCGTTATTTTTACCGGCCGCTTGGCGGCGGGTTTGGCCGGATTTTGTTTTTTGCCCAGAGTTTTGTAAGGCTCTGGCAAACGGGTGATTTCCTTAAGCGAGGGGAAATTTTCCGGGGTGGAACCGCCCGTCAAGGTCCAGGCGATTTTGGCGCATTTTTTTAGGATATCAGCGTCTGGCCCTTTGGCTTCAATGATGAGCTTTTGGGCCAGACTCGTGATAACTGTCCGTTCGGGTCGATCCACAATTGTCCAGGTTAAGGCGTTGTAGAGCCCATCCTCCAAGCGCTCAGCCCAGGGGCTTTGGTCTGAGATGGAGCGATCTCGGTAGTACAGTTCCACAAACGCCAACCAATCTTGGTTGCGCCAATGTTTGGCCAAGCGATCTTTTAAGGGCAAATTGGTCTGAAAACGGCCCTTGCGGTTTTTTTTGGCCATTATTCGAGGGTTTCCATGAAGCTCAAAATCTCGTCTTCCAGTTCGTCCACTTCGTCGGCGTCATCTTTGAGGGCTTGAGAGTAGCGGGTGACTAGTTTGGTCAGTTGGTCTAGTTTTTCGCCTGGCTCCATAGACTCGATGAGAACGCGGGCTCTTTTGAGGACAAAATTCCACTGGATCGGGTCGGACTCGTTTCGCGTCTGGTCATCGGCGTTGTCCTCATTGTGGTCATCGCGGTCATCGTCGTCGTCATCGTCGTCATCGTCGTTCAGGCCAGACTGAACCCAGGCCTTGGTTAGAGCGCTCCAGTCGTCGATCACCTTCGGCCCGTTCTCGTCGGTAAAGGGGTTGCGGGAGTCAAGATCCACTTCCAACCGACGTTTATGGCCTTTTTGTTCGGCGATGACATGAATCATGCCGTTGATGTCATAGGAGAATTCCACCTCAATGGGGGTTCGCTCGCTGACTTCTTTTAAGTAGAAAGGCGTGTAGCCGATGAACTCGTTTTCTCTGGGTTTGGTGGATTCGCCTTGGAAAACGGCTAAGAGGCCCATTTTCTGGAAACCACCGACCGAGGAAAACAGTTGAGAGCGCGTTGAGGGGATGGGGGTGTTCCGGGGAATGATGGGCACGCATTCGGCGATGTGGTTCGCGTTGTCGGCCATTAAGCTTAAAGAGTGAGCGGTGACGTCAATTAGCACTTGGTCGACGTTTTCGCCAGTGATCAGGCCCCCTTGCACCGCCGCTCCCTTGGCCACGCTCAGATCCGGATCGACCACCGGCAACTGGGCTTTACCAAAGATGGCGCTTAACTTTTCGGCCACTATGGGCATCCGAGACATACCCCCCACCAGCAGCACCCGGTCAATGTCTTGCGGTTTTAGACCCGCCTCGTTTAAAGCTTGGTGGACAAATTTGAGGGAATTATCCACTAGATCCTCGGTTAAGGACTCAAATTGCCCGCGCGTTAATTCCATTTCCAAGGAAAAGTTGCCGCGTCCAGGCCCAGAGATAGCGCTTTCCTCGACCCGGGTCACGCCGCGGGTGGACAGTTCTATTTTGGCCTTTTCCGCGACCGAGTTTAAACGGGCCAAGGCGGGGCGGTGTTGGGAAAGATCCTCGCCACGTTCTTCTTTGATCGTCCGTAGGAACAATTGGGTCAAGCGTTCGTCAAAGTCATCCCCGCCTAAATGGGTGTCGCCGGTGCTAGCTAAAACCTCGATGATCCCCTCCATGCGCAGGACAGAAACGTCAAACGTGCCACCGCCCAAATCGTAAACCAGAGCGAACTTCCAAGGGCTTTCCTGGGAGCCCACCGAGATCAGATCATAAAAAAGGGCCGCCGCCGTGGGTTCGTTGATGATCCTTTCCACGGTTAGACCGGCCAACTGCCCAGCCTTCATGGTGGCCCGTCTTTGGGCTTCGCTAAAATAAGCCGGAACCGTGATGACCACTCGTTTGACGTCCACGCCCTCAATTCTTTTGGCTTCCTGGCGGAGGTAGTCCAAGATCATGGACGAGATCTCTTCGGGCTGGTAGGACTTTTTGTTGATTTTTATCTCTTCGTTAGTCCCCATTAAGCGCTTGATGGAGCGCGCCGATTGCTCGGGATAAGCCAAAGAGCGGTTCAGAGCCCGGCGGCCTACTATGATATTGGCGTCGTCAAAACTGACCACCGAAGGGACAATGCCGTTATCATCAATGGGAATGATCCGGGGATTGCCATCCAAGACGGCAAGACAGGAGTTGGTGGTTCCCAGATCAATGCCGTAAATTTTTTCCGTCATAAATCTACCTTTCGGTAATCGACTTCCAAGCGGCCTAAATTGGCCAAAAGTTGTTTTTTCTTGTCCCAGAGCGAGGGCTCCTGGTCAGAGCCTAAGCTGTCTAAACTGTCAAGGTGCGCTTCGGTGGGCGACATTTCCAGACGATCGCCCCAGAAAAACGCGGCCATCTGAAACTTGGTCTTCAGAGTTCCGACTTCAGTGAACACTTTTTTTAAGAAATGATCCGCCAAGGTCAACTCATGATAGGCGTTCTGAATCTTACGGAACTGTTCAGGAAAATGCTCCGGCGGAAAGCGGCGAACCAAACGGACGTAAGCCTTGTGGATCGCCTCTTTATCATCGCGTGGGGAAACCTTTAAGGTCTTTATGGCGGCTCGAAACACGCCCCCTCCGGTTTTTTTGGCCAATGGCCTTGGAAAGTCGCTCTTGGCCCTTAATGGATGAGCGGCCCGAGCGAGTGGATGAAGACGGTTGGAATTTATAACCTCTTGACGTCATAGGGTTTTTAGCGTTTTCATGGGGTTGGAGCCGTTTGGCCAACCGAAGGTTAGCCGTTAGAGTAGGTCTTTTTTTCTGGGTAGAGTCTAAGCGCTTATGGGGCTCAAGGCGCTGGAGTTTGGCCACGCGTTTAAATTTGGCCGAACGTTTTAAGCTTAAGGTTAAAGTCGGCGATAAGGCGAAAAGGCTCAAAAGCCGGGCTTGGGGGCGCGAGGTTTGGGCCAGGCTCGGGGCGTCTAAAGCGTTAGGAGCGTTGGCGATAAAAAATGGCTTAGAACTACCCTCGCCGCCCGCCGAGGCGACCGACGAGTTTGGGGCGTCCAAGGTTTCGGAAACGTTCGTAACGCCAGAAGCGCCTTGAGCCGCCGAGTTGCCCAGGGATTCGGCGAGAGCGGGAGTCCCGGTCTCGTCATTAGGTTCCGCGAGATTTGGACTTTCGGTCACGTAGTCAGCGTAGGTCAGGTATGCCGGGGCGCTGATGGGCGTCTCGATGGCCACGGGGTCAAATTGAGTTTCCAGGCCATAATCGACTATAGGCGGAATAGGAGTCAGGCTAACGTCATTAGGTTCCGCGAGATTTGGACTTTCGGTCACGTAGTCAGCGTAGGTCAGGTATGTCGGGGGGCTGATGGAAGCTTCGGCTCCCACGGGGTTAACTTCAGTCGCTGACCAGCCTGGGGCGACCGAGGTCGCGGAAGCGTTCGGAACGTCAGAAGCGCCTTGAGCCGCCGAGTTGCCCAGGGATTCGGCGAGAGCGGGAATCCAGAGCGCGTTAGGGTTCGGGTCATTTTGAGGTTCGGTCACGTAGTCAGCGTAAGTCAGGTATTCCGGGGCGTTGATGGGAGCTTCGGCGCCCACGGGGTCAACTTCGGTTTCCAGGCCATCCTCGTCTATAGGCGAAATAGGAACCCCGCGCGCGTCACTAGGATCCGCGGGTTCATCGATTATAGGAAAGTCGATAACGTAGTTGACGTAGGCCTGGTCTTCCTGGGTGATGGTTAACTCTTTGGCGGCCAATCCACGCTCTTGGTCAGACTCATCTTGCTCGGACTCATCATATTCAGAGTCATCTTGGTCAGAGTCATCTTGGTCAGAGTCATCTTGGTCAGACTCATCTTGCTCAGACTCATCTTGGTCAGACTCATCTTGCTCAGACTCATCTTGCTCAGACTCATCTTGCTCAGGATAGTCTTCATCCTCATTATCCGATTCTTCGACCCATCGGTTGATGACTACCATCGCTGGCCTTAACAGCTTATCCTGGTCATAAAAACCGGGCGAGACTATTTCCACGACCGTGTCGTTAGGTAGATGGGAGTCATGCCGTAGATCGCAGGCGCGGTGGATGTCGGGGTCAAAGGCGACGTTAGGCTCGGCGATGACGGTTAGGCCAAAACACTCCAAAAGGTGGTTAAACTTGTTGGACAGAATATTCAAGCTTTGACTCCGCTCAAAACATAAAAGCCACAAGGTAAAGTTGTCGGCGAAATCAATCAACAAATTTTTGGCGCCATCGGGATCCAAGTTTTGGAGCTTTTTGACGATCTCCGTCTGGCCAGAGGCCAGAAATTCCAACGCCTGCTGGGCGCGGCGCTCCCGACGGCTGGCGCTAGCGATTTTCTCATCCAGGGCGGTTAAGCAGGGGGTGATAGCCTGGGCCAATTGGTCAACGTGTTGGATTAAGGCGTCGGATAATTTGGCTATATGGCCAAGGATGTTCGTGGACAGTTCCTCCTTAACCGCCAAAATCGTTTGACCCAGGTTATCGAAATTGGTGGTCAGGGCTTGTTGAAGGTTGTTATCTAAAAGTCTTAAGGCCTCCGCGTGGTTGGTCGCGTCCCGCTCCAAATGGTTGGCTAACTGAGCCTGGGCCAGTCCCACCGAGGCCTTAAACTGGTCAGCGGTGGCCAAAAGGCCTTTTTGGAAGTTTTCGCCAAAATTAGTCAAGGCTAGTTGGAATTTTTCGGAGTTATCGGACAGATTTTCGTCCAATTGGGATCGGGAACTCAAAAGGGCGGTCTTTAAACCCGAAGTGTTGGAGTTTAAAGCCTGTTGGAGGGCTTTCTCATTTTCAAAAATGGTCTTGGCCAGACGCCCAGTGTTGTTGGCCAGAATATCCTTAAGACGCGTGTCGTTGTTGGCCAGGATTTGATCCAGGTTGTTCGACGCGGAGGGAGTGGTCTCAATTCCTATCAATTTTGACAGAAAAGAGTGAATTTTGGTTAAAAATCTATGTAAAAATTGGTTTTTCATAAATATTGTACAACACTTAGCTTGCTAAAACTGATTAACGCCTAAATAGAAACCAAAGACAGGCTTCAATCAATAACTAGGTCAATAATTCCAACTTAAACTTAAACCCCGCGAAAAACGTTTTGGCCAAAAAAACAGCCATTAACCCTAAAACCCATAAGTTGGTCTTATTAAATTAGATGGGAGTTAGGACAATTTATAACTTATTTGCTTCATAATTAAGGATAATTAAGAAATTATACAAAGATATGTATAGTCCTCAAACTTCTTAGTATCACCTGGAGCCATGAAAAAAATTCATAGGTAAATCCCAGTATCAAGAACTTTCGGAGTTTAACTCAAAAAATTTGACTTTTCAAGGGGGAGGTTAAAATAAAGTAAGGTTTTAATTTACCAAAAAGGAAATTTCCTTAACGTCGCCGGCGAGCCGGCCTCTGGCGACCAAGAGCCTCGAGTTGACCTTTTGGCCCGGAGGGACAAACTTTATATAATAATAGTTATCAACCCCCAACGAACCCAACGAATTCGCCTCCCGGAAGCTGGCTAGCCACTCGGGGGCGAACCAGTATCGGAAGTTTTTCTTTGGCCGGAGGATGGTCTTCGCGCTTTACCGTGAATTAGACAACATATAGTATTTGCCAATTTTCTAGCCCTAAATGTTGTGGTCGACTCAGCGTCCTCGGTCAAAGATTGATGACTCGGGGGCGAGTGGGCTAGCTTAATGGCGGTTTCTAGTCCGGAGCCGAGGCGTTGTCCCCTGGTTAATTATCGCTGGGCTTAGCGGGGGACTGGGCGGCGTCCAGAAAGTTGGCCACGCTTTGGGTGGCTTGGTCGTAGTCGGCGTTTAAAATTTGATTCGCCACTTGGTCGATCCAGTCGGAGAAAAAAGAGTTCGGGGTCAATTTATTGAGGGCGGTTAACTTTTCCATGGCTATTTCTAAAGCGTCAAAGTCTTTTTCCGCCAAAGCTTGGGCCAGATCTTTAACCCGATCGCGCGTTTGGGGGGAAATCTCCCAAGACGACTGGGCGTCACTTTGGGATCGCCGCTCGAGGATGACGTTGGCCACGCGGTTGGTGAGAGAGCGTAAATTATCGCGGAATTCCGGTAATACTCGCTCAATGGCCGTCAGGTCGCCGACGCGGGCGAAACCTTCTAGTTTAGCCGCGACCGAGGCTAGGCTTAGGTGTCCGAGGTTAGACAAGGCGCTTTTTAAGGCGTGCGTATGGGTGGCCAAGGACGGTAGATTAGGTGGGGTATTGATTAAAACGCGCTCGCCCGAGCGGACGTCGTCTAAAAAAACGCTCAATAGGCGAAACAAACGGTCGACGGAGCCACCGGCGGAGTTTAAGGCCACTTCCAGATCCAGCCCCTCAATAGAGGCCAGTTGATCGAACGCTTTAGGAGCGCCCAGGTTAGTCAAGCGGTTTTGGAGAACCTCCGCCGCTTGGGCCTCAGCTTCGGCCACGCTAATGGGTAGTTGTTTTTCCTGGGGGATCCAACGGGCGAGAACTTCGTCTAGTTTGGAAAATTCTATGGGTTTAGCCAGAAAGTCGTTAAAGCCATTCGCCAAAAACATCTCCTTGGAGCCGATGATGGCGTTGGCGGTGAGAGCGATGATGGGGGTTTTTTCGTGGTGATGGGCCTGGAGGCCCCGGATCAGTTTAGTGGTCTCCAGCCCGTCCAGGCCCGGCATCATGTGATCCATTAAAATCAAATCAAAATCGAAATTGGTCGCGGCCTCCACCGCCTCATGACCGTTTAAGGCGGTGGAGATAGTCATCTGGTAAGGCGTGAGAAGCCCTTCGGCGACTAAGAGGTTACTGTGGAAATCATCCACCACCAAAACGCTGGCCTGGGGGGCCCGGAAAGTGACGCGCTGGATTTCGGTTAGTCTTGGGGTCAGCTCGGAAATGTCGGCCATGGGGCGCCAATCTAAGACTTTTTGGTGGATCTTGGCCACGAAAGTTGAGCCTTGGCCATAAACGCTATTGACGGTAATGTCCCCACCCATGGCTTGGGCTAAACTTTGGGCTATGGCTAGCCCCAGACCGGTGCCCTCGACGCCGCCTTCGCGCTTTTCTTCTAGTCGGGTGAAGTGTTTAAAAAGCCGTTCCATATCCTCGGGTTTAATGCCTACGCCACTGTCGGCGACCGTAAAGATAAACTGGATTTGGTCGGGCTGAATTTTCTCGACCTGGGCCGAGAATTTAATAAAGCCATCTTTAGTGTATTTAACGGCGTTATTTAACAGATTAAGCAAAATTTGTTTAACTCGGCCAAAGTCGCCAATCAGCGTACAGGGAATATCTGGGGATATTTCTAGGAAAAGTTCCAAGGGCTTTTCCGCTAAGTGAACTCGGATGACGGTTAAAGCGTCATTTAAAAGGGAAGCCGTGTCGTAAGGGGCCTCGATGATAGGTAGATTTCCCGACTCAATTTTGGAAAAGTCCAAAATGTCGTTGATAATGGACAGAAGGCTAGCCCCAGCGGTTTTCACGCCCAAAATGTATTCCAAGCCTTTGTCCGATCCCCTCTCTCGCCGGGCCAATTCGCTTAAACCAATGATGGCGTTTAAGGGGGTGCGAATCTCATGGCTGGCGCGGGCGAGAAAATCGCTTTTGTGACGGCTGGCCCGCTCGGCTTTCTCGGTTATTTTTATTAGCTCTTGGTTTTGTTTGGTGATAGAGCGCGAGAGGCGACGGTATATTAAAAGGCCAATGAACATAAATAGGGTAGCGTAAACAAATTGCTGCAGGATTCGTTTAAAAATAGAGTTAAAGATCGTCTCCGCCTCAAAGTCGCACCCGATCAGCCCCACCATTTTCCCGCTGGAGTTAAAAATAGGGGCGTAGGTGGAAATGACCCAGCCCCAGGAGTTCTGAAGATCCATCTGGCCGGCCTGGGGTTGTTGGGTCTCGTAGGTTTTTTGGTAAGCCGAGGTGTAATCGGTGATGTCCTCAAAAGCCCCCAGGGGGGAAAAACCCGCCTCGCCTGGCGTCCCAGCGTCGATGACAAAACGGGATTGCTTATCGTCGTAAGGGATCATGGTATACAGATATAAACATTGAACCTCTTCTTTTAGAGCCAAAAGTTTTAGCCGCGTGGCGTCATAGAAAGGGTCGAGGGGATCTAAGGTTTGACTTAGTTTTTCAAAAGCGTCCCCATCAATTAAAGCCGCGGCTCTTTTGACAATGGGATTGCCTAGCCGAGAGGCGGTGGCCCCGGTCGCGTCATTGAATTGCTGGATGGAGGTTAAGGCGATGATGGCGAAAAGGCCTAGGATGAAGAAGAAGAAAAACAAAGTGAACTGTCTGGATAGCGATAAGACCCTTCGGCGGGGTTTTTGATCGGGTTTCAGGGTTGACGTCAGACCTGTGGCCAGAGATGGGCTGGTCAAGACATCGGATGAATTTTGTCCAGGCGTTAGTTGGCTCATGAGGGTATCTCTTAGAGTAAAGCGGCGTTCGAATTGGCGACTTCCGCCCCGTCGCGCTGGAGAACTGGATCGGCCAGGTTAGCCACCAGCGCTTTAACTTGACCGATCCAAGGACGCTCTTTAAGGTCGGCCAGCTGGGCGGGGTAACGGTTAAGGCGGTTGGCCACGGCTAGAAAGGCTCGGCTAGCCCAAGCGGGGAGGCTGAGCGACGCCGGGATGACCCAGCCCGACCCCAGGGGCGGGTTAGGGCGTTTGGCCAAGAGGGGATAGCCCGTCAGAAATTCGCTCTCCGCGTTCCAAAAACTGGTTTTCTGATCGCCCAAGATCCGTCTCCTTGGTCTATTAACCCAAGCTCAGAAAGGCCGAGGTGGTTTCGGCGGCTTGGTCGAAATCGGCGTTTAAAATATGATCGCTTATCTGGTCAACCAATTCCGTCAGAGGCGAGTTGGCGGTCAAGGTGGTCAGCTGGGCGAGGGCGTTTTCCATGGCCTCTATGTCTTTGGCCTGTAAAGCGCGAGCCAATTCGGCGCCCATTTCGCTCATTTGGGGGGAAATCCGTAAAGACTGGCCCGCGGGGGGAGCGGGCGTCAAGTCCCGATGAGCGTTTAGGGCGACCTCAATTTGGTCAACCAGCGCCCGCGTTTTATCCCGAAAGGGAGGTAACCATTGGTTAAGAAAAGCCAGATCGCCGCTCCGGGCGTTCTTTTCTAGCTCCGCCGCCAAACTAGCTAGATGGGTGGAGCCGAGGTTGGTCAAGGCGCTTTTTAAACCATGGACTTGGGTGGCTAATTCCGGCAGGTTTTCTGGCGTGGGGGGTTGGCTCAAATAACGCTCGCTAAAACGCGCGTCCTGGACAATGGCCCTTAATAGCTGAAAAAATTTATCGTGATTTCCGCCCACTCGGGCGAGGATCAGGGTTAGGTTTAGGTCGTTAATGGCTGGAAAATTCGCGAGAACTGGGTCTAGCTCCGTTCCGGCTGAAGCTATTTGGCCTGATTGGTCGGTTCGGTCTGGGCTGTCTAGTCGGTCTGCCCCTGGGGCGAGGTGTTTTTTTTCCTCGCCCTCTGGCTGGAGAGGGAGAATTTTTTCTTTCGGTAGCCAGCGGGCTAAGATGATGTCCAGTTTATTAAAATCAATGGGTTTAGGTAGAAAGTCGTTAAAACCATTGGCGAGGAACATTTCCTGGTTGCCCACGACGGCGTTGGCGGTTAAAGCCACGATGGGCGTTTTTTCCCGCCCCTTGGCGTTAAGGGCTCTAATTTTTTTGGTGGCCTCCACGCCGTCTAGGCCGGGCATCATATGATCCATTAAAATCAAGTCAAAATCCTCATTGGTCACCGCCTCCACCGCCTCAAGGCCATTGGTGGCGGAGCTGACCTCAATTTGGTAAGGAATCAGAAGCCCTTCGGCGACGATGAGGTTACTGTGGAAATCATCCACCACCAACACTTTCGCCTCCGGGGCCCGGAAACTAACCCGCTGGGTTTTGGCGTTTTGGGTGGGGGCGGTCGATAGATTGCCCATGGGCGTCCAATCCTGAACTTTTTGGATGACCTTGGCCACGAAAGTTGAGCCCTGGCCATAAACGCTAGTGACGTGGATGTCCCCATTCATGGCGTGACACAGATTTCGGGTTATGGCTAAACCTAAGCCAGCGCCCTCAACGTTAATATGGCGTTTTTCTTCCAGGCGGGTGAAGGAGTTAAAAAGTCGATCTAAATCCTCTGGTTTGACGCCCACCCCGCTGTCAGCGATCGTAAAGACCAGCTGGGCGCTGTCCACGGATAGCTTACTGTGCTGGGCCGAAAACTTGACAAATCCTTCTTTGGTGTATTTTACGGCGTTGCTTAATAGATTAAGCAAAATTTGCTTAACCCGGCCAAAATCGCCAATTAACGTCGCCGGAATATCCGGGGATAGATCCAAAATTAATTCCAAGGTCGTCTCGGACAGGCGAATTCGGATGACGGTCAGGGCTTCTTGTAACAGGGAAGCCAGGTCGTAAGGGGCCTCGATGATGGGAAGGTGGCCGGACTCAATTTTGGAAAAGTCTAAAATGTCGTTGATAATGGTTAAAAGACTAGCCCCAGCGTTTTTGACGCCCATAATGTATTCCAGGGCTTTATCCGACCCACGCTCCCGCCGGGCTAATTCGCTCATGCCGATGATGGCGTTTAAGGGCGTGCGAATTTCGTGACTGGCTCGGGCCAGGAACTCGCTTTTGGCTCGGGCCGCTTCCTCGGCCACTTGGGTCTGACGGCGGAGCTCTAAAGTGCGCTGGGACACCGCCGCCTCCAAACGTTTACTTTGGTCGCGGCTGGTGAAGAAAAGCGCCAAAAGTAGAAATATGACAAATAAAAATAGAATCAGCCCAGCCATTAGATAAGGCACGCGAGCTCTAGCCAAGGCCCCTTTGTAGTCAAAAACTCGGCGTTTCCATTTTTGGGCGATGCCATCGACGTTGATGATGGCCATGGCTTTGCCGATGAGGGAGGCCAGGGTTTTTTCTTCTTTGTTTAAACCAAAATACGAGCCATACGATTGGTTGAAGGCGACGTTGACCTTGAAATAGGGCTTTTCCAGGTAATTGGTTAAACTCAGAAGTTGGATTTGGGTGCCCATCACTAGATCAACTTCCCCACGCTCTAAGGCCAACAGTGGCTCAATGGTATCATGGTAGACCGTGGACTTTTGGTGGTCTGGAAACCATTTCCGAAAAAATTCGGTGTAGGCCGTGTTGGCCGAAAGGCCCACCTTAAGGTTCCGAACGTCCAATAAGTTGATGTCTGGGAAGTCAGCCCGGGAAATTAAAGCGTAGTTGTCGGTGATGAACGGTTTGTCCGGCCAAAGAAAGCGGCCCTCGCGCTCGGGGGTTTGGATTAACTCGGAGATGATGGATACTTCGCCCGTCTCCAGTTGACGCAGCAGTTCGGTCCATAAAACAGGGCTCTGATTGGGAAAACTCAGGTTCAACCCGGATAATTGGGCGATTTCCTGAAGGATTTCCACGGAACAACCCTGCCAGGCCTTCTCGCTTTCGTTGTAAAAAGAAAGCGGATAATTGTCGAACTCCAGGGACACCGCGATGGGGATGTTTTGACCGGTTCGACCATGTTTTTTGATATAAGCCAACTCCTCAGGGGAGAGCGATTCCATGAAACGGTGGGTGGCGTAATCGGCCCGGCTTTGGCGATGGAGTTGTTTGATTCGCTCTAGGCCGCCTTTTTGTAAGGCTTTGTTGAGGGTGGAAAAAATGGGGGCTAAACGCGGGTCTTTGGCCACTAGGCGGCTGGGGATAAAAACAATGGGCAACAAATCTTCGGCTTGAATACCCTGACAGCTGGCTAGGACGCCCTCAAAAGGCGATTCGTCTAAAAAGGCGTCAATGTCCCCGTTTTGGAGACTGGCGCAAACTTGGTTGTAATCGGATAAACTAACTTCCGAAACCGGTTTTTCCAAATAATCGCGGGCTCGGGCCAAAGTCTCTAAACCGGCTAAAAATCCGTAGCGGATGGGCCGCTTTGAGCCTATATCGGTTAAGGCTGGGGTCGCCGAAAGGCGAAAGATTTTGGTCGTCCGCTCGGACAAGGGCCAGGAGATGAGGGTGGATTTTTGTTTTAGCTCTTCCGGGTTCAGATCCGTCGTCAGATGGATTTGGCCCGTCTCCAAGGCCTCAGCCAACTTTTGCCGTTCCATGGACTGGAGATGAAAAGGTATTTGGTAGAATTTGGTCAGCCACTCGGTGAAGAGATAAGCGAATCCGCCTGGGGCTCCGTCAGTCTGGTAAAACATTTCCAAGCTGGGGGCGGCCCCAAAGACAAAACTGGCTCCCTGACGCTGAAGCTCCAAAATGGCCGTTTTTTCTTCTTCGGTTACTTCTGGAATTTCCAGAAAAGAGTTAAAACCTGGGCTCACCGCCCCCGCCTGTCCGGAGCAAAAAACGGTCAACGCGAGAACGAAAAACAGACGGAGGACTGTTCGAATCATGGCTGGTCTCGCTAAGGAACAATCTTTGACTTTAGAGCGTGGGGCCTTGACGCGTCTTAATTGGCTAGGCGGTCAACCACCATCCTTTTATAAGAAAAAATTCTTTTGGTTAATGGAAGATTGATAGTCTGTCCTCGCCTATATCATATTAATTAGTAGTATTTTAGATCTAAATATTCTTGATTTTTAGGTCTTAGTTCGATTTAGTGTTATAATATTAGACGTCAAATAAAACATATTGATTGAGTTGACCTTGATGTTCAAGGTCAGGCCAGATCGGCTCAGAGTTATAGGGTGGTTAAGGCTAGCCAATATTTAAACCTATTTATTTGATAGGCCAGATGAACTAGTTTAAAAACTATAAATGAGGCTCTCTATTCTTATAAACCGACGCTGCCCTTTTGTCCAGCGCCTATTATGGGTTAGACCCTGGAATGACCGGACAAAAATACGATCGCTGGTAAGTATTTTAGCCGATGTTTGGTCTGGGATCCAACTGGCGGAGCGAAGTGGCAGCAGTTCTCAATTTACAATAAGCCCCGACCGCCAGAGGATCCCCCAAAATTCGGTCTGTTCAAATGACTCTTTAGTAGCATAAATATATGTATTTTATATAGATCAGTCGTCTTAT
>JAISYP010000124.1 GCA_031269825.1 Deltaproteobacteria bacterium | reverse complement strand
AAGCGGACGGATAGGTGGTCAAATCGCGAAAGGAGCCAAGCGCGGTGGCTCATTTTTTCTGAGAAAAGTGGGCCATTATGGCTCAGTTTTGATTGAGAAAATCCAGCGCCAGGACTAGGAGCTATGGAGCGATCTTAAGGTCTGATTAGGACAATCATCCGGCCACCAGCTCCGGGCGCCTCAACACCGCCTAGCCAATAATAATCTAACCATCCAAAATCCAGAATGACGCCTGGTCAATCCCACCAAAACTGATCCGCCTACCCGGCGACAACCCAAAAAGTAGCTTTTGGGACAAACGAGAAAAAATAGGTCAAGGCGTCAGATTCGCGCGGTTTAGGTCACAAGCCACTTTTAACTGGTTTTAGAGCCACGTGAACGGTGACGGAAAATTAACGAACTGTAACGAAGGTTTAGACAACAATTTCATCAATCTTGGGCTAAATTATTTTGATTATTTTCTATTATTAGCTCCTTCTATTATTAACTATTTCTATAAGAATAAAAAATGGTTCCCTAGGGAACCATCTTTTATCCAACTAGATCGATAAACCAGAAAATCAAAAGGTCATTATTAGTTCTTCTCTTGAATCTTTTGGAAGGCGGTCAAAATATTGTTCAAATTGCCTTGGACGATTTGTTTCTCGGCGTCGGAGGATTTTAAATAGGGGGGCGTGTTAGCCGAGTTAAATTTCTCCAGGTCTTGGGGGGAAGCTTTTATTTGACTAATGGTAATGACAATTTTTTCCATCAAGTACCGCAGCCGAACAGGGGTAAAATTGTTGGCCTTGATGAAGTCGAGCGTCTCTTTTTCCTCGTCAATCTCTGGGGCGTTGGGGGCTTGGGGCTTATTCATCAACTCCGTGGAAAAAGTCATAAATTTCACGAAAAAGTCAATGTCGGCTTGGGTTAATGGCCCTTCCATGTTCAATTGTTCCGTGGTGATCTGATTCAAATTCAGTGAATCCTGGGCCAAAACAGGTCGCGCCATGGCCAGGAATAAGATCAGGCCAAAGCACAAGGCTAGTTTTTTTAAAAACATAAAGGCTCCTTAAAAATGGCGCCTAAAGGTGGGCGACCAAAGGTGGCGAAGTAAAAACCATAAACAGCGAGCTAATTGTAGGTCAGAAATTCTTGGCGTCGGCCTTTGTTCCTTACGTGGCCAACCAAAGTGGGGCCAAAAAAGACTAGGGGCCATTTTTAGTCTGGCAACTATGACCCCACGCCGCTCAAAAGTCAAGATTTAAGGCTCTTTTTTTGTTTGGCCGCGAGACTTAGAGCCGCCTATTAGGGACTAATTTTTCGGGCTAACCCGGCGAAGCGGGTTAAAGGCGAAACGCCCAAATTGGCTCATCCCCAAATTGGCTCATCCATTGAACGCCGCCATAAGATTTTCCATATTACTTAAAAGTAGTTGAATTGCAGTAATAAAGCTTAAAATAATTAATATTTGACTTCACGGGAACTAAAAGGGCCGTTAGAGACTCTAAGATTTATTGGCGCGATCCTCTAGTAATGTTTCTAAGGTTTTCTTTGTTTTTCTTTCGTTATTGGCTATTATATCGGCTAATTAGCTATTAAAATTTAAAATGTAGATAAAAATATCAATTTTTGGCTGGGTTATGGGCGGTTGGTTAGCTCTGGGCCATCACTGGAGGGCCTTAAGAGCTAACCAGAAGGAAAATAGCCCTCGTTTTAACGCCGCTTACCAGGCGGCTGGAGCTAGCCGCGGCCCCCAAGACAGGGTCGTCCATAAAACTATTGAGTAAGCTTTGGGGATCCACCATCGACGAGCTATGATCTTCTATGATCTATAGAACGACGATCTATGACTATAGATCTATAATAGATCTAAAACCTAGGCTCGACGATGGGCGATCTAGAGCGACGGGTCAGCCGCCATAACCCCACGGCCGCTAGCCCCAGGGCCACCCAGAAAGTCGGAGCTTGGCCCCAGAAGGGCAGACCCCGAAAATCCCCTCGATATTGTTCCATAACCAGCCTTAACGCGCCGGCCAAAAGAAGGTAGAGGCCAAAAACCCGGCCTGGGGCTGGTCTTCGCCGAAGGTAAAGCCATAAAACCACGGACAAAGTAAAAAGGCCCAAACTTTCCATCAACTGGGTCGGGTATAAAGGAAACCCACCTGGAGCGGGAACCCCAGGCGGAAAGATGACGGCCAGCGCAAAACCCGGGGCGGGTTGACCATAACAACAGCCAGCGGCGTAACAACCGAGACGACCCACGCTCTGACCCAAAGCCAAAGGCGGCCCCATCGCGTCCGCCGCGCTCCAAAATGAGCGGCCTTGTTTTTTGAGGATCATAAAGGCGGCTAGCCCCGCGGCCACCACGGCCCCTTGGAACATTAAGCCCCCTTGCCAATAAAGAAGTATTTTAAATGGTTGACTCGAAAATTCGCCCCAATGAAATAAAACGTAAAAAAGCCGAGAGCCCAAAAGACCCCAGATAATGAGCCAAAAGCCCAAATCCGAAGCCTGTTTGGCTGTCCAACCGACCAAAAGCGCGGTTCTTCGTAAGAAAAAAAGTCCCAACAAGGCGCCCGTGGCCACCAATACTCCATAGAGGTTAAAACCCACGGAGCCGAGCTGGACAGGCGTTGGCCACACGGTTAGTGCTTAAAAGCTCTTTGGCCGGTGAAGACCATGGCCGCTGGGGGGGTGTTTTGGTTACAGGCCTCAATGGAGTCCCAATCCTGGATGGAGCCGCCGGGATGGGCGAAGGCCGACACCCCTTGGGCTAAGGCTTCCATGACCGCGTCGCGGAAAGGGAAAAAACCATCCGAAACTAAGGAGGAACCAATTAGGCCCGCGTTTTGGCGACGAGCTTCCTCGGTGATGGCCAGGGCTAATTCCGGTTCGGAACGGGTCAATTCCCAATAAGAGGCCTGATGGAGCTCTTGGGCGCGCGATTGACAAAAATTTTGGTAAGCCTTGTTAATAGCCAGCTGGGTCACCCCCAAACGGCTTTGTTGACCGCCCGCGATGGCCACGGTGGCTTCATCTTTAACCACGACGACGCTGTTGGAGGAGACGGAGCCTAAAACCGCCCAGCCAAAAAGGAGATCCTGGCTCTCATCTTGGCTGGGTTGTCGTTGGGCTTGATAAGTCACGCCTTTCTTTCGCGCTATGGCGGGAAGAAAATCGGCTGGGGAGCGGATGGCGTTGATTAGGGATTGGTGAAGGATGAGCCCCCCGTCAAGGAGGCTTTTAATCTGGATAGAGCGAGCCAGTCCGCCCAGTTTATCCATGTTTGGAACTTTAAAGACCCGAACGTCTGGTTTTTTGGCGAGGATGGCTAGAACCCCTTCCTCATAATCAGGGGCGGCCACGACTTCCACGTACATCTTATCAATGAGCTGAGCCGTTTCCTTGTCCAAGGGTCGGTTAAAAACCACCACCCCGCCAAAAGCGCTTAGGGCGTCGCCTTGGTAAGCTCGCCGAAAGCAAGAGCTCAAAGAATGACCCTGGGCGGCTCCCGAGGGATTGTTGTGCTTAATGATGACGGCGGCGGGTTTTTCTATCCATCTTAAAAACGACAACCCCGCGTCCAGATCCGTGAAATTGGTCATGGAGGGATGTTTGCCCCCCCCGCCACTTAATAAACCCGGTTCCCCTAAGGCCGAGACCAGGGCGGCCTCGGGGCCGACATAGGTCGCCCCGCCCAACTGGATTTGGCCTTGGCTGAGGCGGTAAAGGGCCGCTTGTTGGCCCGGGTTTTCGCCATAGCGCAGACCTTTGCGATCTTTATCATGACCAAATAGGGCCTTTTTATAAATTAATTGTTGTTCGCCCAAGGCCAATTGGATTTGGTCGGGGAAATGGTCGTCGATAATATGGCGGTAAGCGTTATCGCTCAAGATTGGGCTCCTTATGAGGGCGGGTGGCCAGTTAGTTGACCGGCCGATTGGATAGCGAGGCGCCTGGGGTGCCAAAGCTACCTAGGCCCAAAAATTCCAAGACCAGGGCCACTCGGCGGTCGCGATCGCTATCGGAGTAAACTACAGCCAGGCCATAGCATTGATCGCGATACTGCAGGCTAAAGTAAGATTCCAAACTTTTTTTGGCGCTGAAATCATAACGACTGGAGATGTTGGTCGCCCAGCCCCGGGTCAAATTGATTCTTAAGTCCCCTCGGATTTGGTCAGACCGTTGGCGAGGAATGGGCCCTTGTTGGATGGTCGGGGACTCATAGTCATAGATGAGCGAGAGTTGATCGTCTCGGTTATCCTTTAAAGTCATGGAAAGATCGTGTTTAGTGAATTTACCCGTGCGGCCATCGACGGAAGATAATAACTTCGCCTCCAAGTTCGGGGTGATGGTGGTTTCCAATTCCAGCTCAAAGGGACCGGCCCCTTGGTCAAAATAGCCGACGGTGTAATAGCGCGCCCAGGCCATTTCGGCCCATTTAAGGTTATCGGCGAACTCATAACTGGAGTACAGGCCAAAACGCAAAAGGGGCTGATAGCTATAGCCGGTGATTTGGCCGTCTTTGTCTTTAATGGGTTTTTTGGTCAAAAGGGAGTTGCGCAAACCATAACGTAGGGTTCGCCGGTTTAAGGAGCGATCCAAGGTGTCCCAATAGGGTAGATCCTCTTGGCTGGGGGATTCCATGACCTCAAAGGCTAAAAATGGCGTCATATGATGGAGCGTGGCGACGGATTCGCCCACCCCGCCTTGGTAGACGCGCGACAAGGTGGTCGATAACTCCAGATCCAATTCGCCGGAAAGATTATTTTGTCGATTATCGTGGTAGATAGGCTGGTCATTTTCCATGGGCCGACGACCATGGGGGGCGTAGGTGTAAAAATGGAGATTCCCCTCGGCCTTTAAGCTGGCCACCCCTAAAAAGTTCCGTCGCCAAAAAAGGGCGGGCGAGGCGAAAATTCGATGCCCGGTTTCGGTGATCGGGCTATAGTCGTTATAGCGTCGGGTGAAGTAGTCGTAACGAAGGTCGAGGTTAAACCGTAAGCGGTTAGTGTCGTCATGGCCGACGGGATCCATGATCGGGCGACTGATGACTCCATAATAGAGACTGGGAAGATTTTGAACCGTGTCGACGTTGCCTTTATTATAAAGGTTTTCCACATAAGTTAGCGAGCCCCGCAAGAGGGTGTCGCGAGTTTTTCGTTGGGCGAAGAAAGTGGAAAGCCTTAATGGGTCAAGCTCCTCATTAACCGTTCGGCCAAAAAACTGGCTAAACAACGCCTGGGAATAGTGAAAACCGTCCAGATCATTGCGGAAGGCGTACAAAGTCAGAGGATCGGAAACTATATCCAAATCTAAGCTGAAGTTCCAATCGCCCACGCTCCAGTCGTTTTGTCCGCGGATCCAATAAATGTCCCGGATCTCCCGGCGGGGATTGCCAAAAGTATAGTAGTTAAAAAAGTTTTTTTTGTGATCTTGGAGATAGGTCACTAACCAAATGCCTTGCCCCAGGTTTAGGTTATAGCGTCCCTCTAAGGTCATGGCCAAACCGCGTTTGGAGCGCCAGACCGGGGTAATGGTTAGATCATAATCTTCGCGGATGGCCCAGAAAAAAGGCAGAGCCGTCGTGAAACCATCCCGGGTCGAATGGGCGACAGATGGAATCAAAAAACCAGATTGGCGCTCGTTTTTGATGGGCGCGGTGAAGTAGGGTAGATACAGGAGCGGCAGGTACTTAGTGTTAAAAACCACCCCCGAGGCCGTGGCCATGCCGCCAGGATTAACCAATAAATTTTTGGCCTCTAGATTCCAGCTAGTCTCTTCCCCATCGCAGGTGGTAAAAGTTCCCTCTTGGACATAGACCGTGTCCGCCCCCAGTCTTTCCAAAACCGCGCCTTTGACGTAGAAATGGTTTTGGGGAAAGAAGGCCCGGCCATCGTAGATTTTGGCTATCCGCAGATCCATGTTGACCACGGCTCGCTGGGCGCTGGCCGAAAAGTCTGGGGTTAAAAACCGAACATGGCCGGCCAGTTCCGCGCTCCCGGAAGGATCATGCCAGATGGCTCGATCGCTTTCGATTAACTCTTCCCCACGGTGGAGCCGGACTTGGCCAAAAAACTCCAGTCGGGCGGATTTTTGGTCATAGCGCATTTGGTTGGCCGTGATGGTGACGGGCGGGTTAGCGTCTTTCAAAACCATCGTCACCGGCGGTGGATCCAGCTCGGGGCCCGGAACGGGGTTGGGTGGGGCTGGCTGGGGCCAAGGCGACTCGGAGCTAGGAGGGTTTGAGCTAGGGGGGCTAGAGCTAGGTTGACTAGAATTAGGCGGATCAGAGTTAGCCGGCCGAGAATTGGTGGGCTCAGCCGGCAGGTAACTAGGCGACATTTGGGCCACAGCCACGGTCGTGGGCGAAGGGGTCACCGGAAATAGAGTGATCTTCGCCTGGGGCGGGAGATGGGTGGGCTCAACCGGCGGGTAACTAGGCGACATTTGGGCCATAGCCACGGTCGTGGGCGAAAGGGGCGCCGGAAATAGAGTGATCTTCGTCTGGGGCGGGAGATGGGTGGGCTCAGTTGGCCGGTAATTCGGCGACGCCTGGGCCATAGCCACGGTCGTGGGCGAAAGGGGCGCCGGAAATAGAGCGCTCTTCGGTTGGGGCGGGAGATCCGCGCCCAGAATTAGGGCCACCAACGCTAGGGCCCAAACCCACAACCGCCGGGTCAATTGGACTCCACCACCGGTTCCCCGGTTAAATAAGCTCGGGTCTCGCCAACCGTAAAAAGGGAGCCACTGACCACCACCAGATCCTCGGGATCGGCGAGGCTGGCCGCCGCCTTTAAGGCGGTGGGTAGATTAGGGTAGAGTTCGGTCGGAAGGGAAAATGGCCCCACGGCCGCGAGCAAACGCTGGCGCAGCTCTTCGGGGGAAGCGGCTCGGGCGTACTCGGGGCGAGTTAGATAAAGGCGCTGGGCCAAAGAAATCAAAGGGCTTAAGACCCCGGTCACGTCTTTATCGGCCATAACCCCGACAATCAAATGGATCCGTTTGGCCGAGGATTGGGCTAGATAAGAGCTAAAAGCCTTCGCCCCTCCAGGATTGTGGGCCCCATCCAACACCAAAGGGGCCCGTCCCGAGTGGTCAGGCGGCCAAGAGCCAGGGGCGAAACGCTCGGCGCGGCCAGGCCATTGAACCTGGGTTAGGCCTTGGCTAACCGCGGTTGGTTTTAAGGGAAAACCCAGTTGGTCAACCGTTTCGGCCAGAGCCACGGCCATGGCGGCGTTTTCGGCTTGATAGGGGCCAGCTAAATTAACGGCTAAGTTAGAAAGACGCCAATTCGGGCCTTGATAATCAAACACTGGCCCCACGGAACTGGTTCCCTTGAGCTCAAACCGATAATCCTCGCCCCAGAGTTTGCCTTTGGCCCCCACGCGCTCGAGGCGTTTTTTGATGACCTCTAAGACCTCGCCCGTTAAGGCGCCGCCCACCATGGGCGCGCCTTTCTTAATAATCCCGGCTTTTTCCATGGCGATGGTGGCTAGATGGTCGCCCAGGTACTCCGTGTGCTCTAGGGAGATGTTGGTAATCCCCACGCAAATGGGCGTGATCACGTTGGTCGAGTCCAAACGCCCACCCAAGCCCGCCTCGATGATGGCTAGATCCGGGGCTTGTCGCTGAAAATATAAAAAAGCCATGGCCGTCACGAACTCAAAAAAAGTCGGCGGGGCTTTTTCGTCAATCACCGCCCAGACC
Source organism: Deltaproteobacteria bacterium (assembly GCA_031269825.1). Taxonomy (GTDB): domain Bacteria; phylum Desulfobacterota; class Desulfarculia; order Adiutricales; family Adiutricaceae; genus JAIROO01. The sequence goes on along the minus strand of JAISYP010000124.1, from coordinate 16,496 downwards.
CGCTCAAACAGATCCAAGGTCGTCTCTTCGGTGACCATGACCCCGTTTAACTGGATCCGTTCCCGAAAGGTGACCAAATGCGGGGAAGTGTACAGGCCCACGCGGTAACCACCGGCCTTAAGGATAGAGGCCAGGGTGGCCGCGGTCGAGCCTTTGCCATTGGTGCCAGCCAAGTGGACGGATTTAAAAGCCCAATGGGGGTTGTCCAAGGCCGCGAGTAAGCGCGTCATGGACTCTAGGCCAACTTTGACGCCGAACTTCTGGAGATCAAAGAGCTTGGTCAGAGTTTGTCGGTAGCTCATGGGTAATCCGTTAAAAAAATCTCGCCCGGGCTAATTAATTTTGGTCAGCCGGGCGTAGGTCGCGATAACGCGTTTATGGCCATAGCGCTCAAAATCAATGGTAAATATATCACCATTTTTTTTTATTACCAGACCTGGCCCAAAAACCGGATGGTTGACCCGGTGGCCTAGTTCAGGCCGATAGTGGGGATCGTAGTCCGGGGTCTTGGCGATAGGTGGGCTGGCGTCGGGCTGGGGCTGGATGGGGGCGCTAAGGGACTGGGCGCTCGGTCGATAGTGGGCCTGGGGCCGCGATCCTGGACGATAAAAGCCTTGACGCGGGGGGCGGTCTGGGGTTGAGCGGTAAGCCACGGCGCGAGACGCCCGCGGGGCGGCGCGATCTTTTTCCGAGTATTGGCTAAAAAGGGCGGACACCTCGCGCAAGGGGCTTTTTCGCCCATCCACAAACGCCTCCACCTCCGCCTCGGCTATGGGCGATAAAAAACGGCAGGGCGAAAAACCCTCCTCATCCCAACTGTCTATCCGCGGCGTCAATAGGCATAACTCGTCTTTAGCCCGGGTCAAAGCCACGTACAATAGTCTTCTTTCCTCTTCCTCATTGTCGCGGCCACTAACGTAAGGCCCCGGAAAGCGTCCCTCAACTAATGACAAGAGGTAGACCTTGCCCCACTCCAGGCCCTTGGCCGAGTGGATGGTGGAAAGGGTTAGATCTAAGGAGCGACCATCCGAGGAGCGACCCAGGCCTTTAGAGACCGGCGGATCCAAAGATAATTCGGAGATGGCCTCGGCTAAGGTCGTTCCTTGGAGGGTGGGGGGGATTTCTCGGAGATCCTCCTGGCGCGAGGGGTAGTCATCGGGATACAGATTTTCCAAAACATGGTCATAGTAATTAAAGGCGATCTCGATTTTGGCCTGAACGCCCAACTCGGCGTCAGGCCTAATTAATTCCGCCATTAACCGGGACAATTCTTTCAGATTATACTTTATCCGCTCGGACACCGGGCCTTCGTCCAAGAGAGCTAATTTTTTCGGATCTCCCCCCACCCAGGCCACCAGCTGATCGGCGTATTTGGAGCCAATGGCCGGAATATCCATCAGAGCGCGTTTCAAGCTTATTCCATCGCCAGGATTGACCACGGCCCGTAAAATGGATAAAAAACCCTTGACATGAGCCGATTCCAAAAATTTGCGGCCCCCATACTTGGTGAAGGGGATCTCATATTTTTGTAACAATAATTCCAACTCAAAGGAGTGGGAGGCGTTGCGGAAAAGGACGGCCATCTCGCCTAAGGGATAACCTTTTTTGGCTTGGTCGCGGATGGCGCTGGCCACTAAGGCCGCTTCCGAGGCCAGATCCGGCAGCGACTGGAGGGTTGGGAGCGGCCCATCCCCGCGGATGGAGGCCAGTTTTTTGTCGTATTTCTCCTCAGCCCCGGCGATGACTTTATTGGCCACGGCCAGGATCGGGGCTTTGGAGCGGTAATTATCCTCTAAAGCGATGATGGTGGCCCCCGGGAAGAGAGTGGGAAAATCCATAATATTCCGAAAGCTCGCCCCCCGGAAAGAATAGATGGATTGGGCCTCGTCGCCGACCACGGTCACTTGTTGGTGGTCTTTGCCGAGTAACCAAGTTAGTCGGGCCTGGAGCGGGTTAGTGTCCTGGTACTCGTCGATTAACACGTGGGCGTAAGAACTGGCGATGGCTTGGCGAGTGGCTTCGTTTTCCTCTAAAATTTTCACCAGATAAACTAATAGATCGTCAAAATCCATTAGCGAGCGGGCGCGTTTTTCGGCTTGGTACTCTTGGCCCAGTTGGCTGAGGGTTGAGATAAAGGGGCGAAAATGCGGAAAATGTCGATTTACCACCTCGGCCAACGGGATCTCGCGGTTGACGGTCTGGGACAGGACGTTTAAGATGGCCCCTTTTTGGGGAAACCGGTCGTAAGTTTTGACTCGCGGGTTTTTGGCCCGGATTTGGTTAAGCAAAGTCTCGCTATCGTCTTGCCCCATGACGCTAAAGGCGGCCGGAAAATCCAAAAGAAAAGCGTTTTTACGTAAAAGCCGGTGGGCTAAAGCGTGAAAAGTGCCGCCCGACACTTTGCCGGCCATCCCGCCCACCAGCTCGGCCGAGCGGGTTAACATCTCCTGGGCGGCCTTCCGGGTGAAGGTTAACAACAAGATGGATTGGGGATGGCGCCCCTGGTCGATCAAATAGGCCACCCGATGGGTGAGCGTTCGGGTCTTGCCAGTGCCCGCCCCGGCGACAATGAGCAAAGGCCCGCCTTGGTGGGAGACGGCCCGATATTGGGCCGGGTTTAAGATTTTTTGGTAATCGACGGCCACGCTTATTGTCCGCCTTGGGGGCTAAAATATTGACGGATGGTCTCCACTAAGGACGGAATACTGGCTTTCGGACTTTCGGCCACGACCTTTAAGCCCACTTCCCGGGCCGCCTGGGTGGTGATGGGGCCAATGGAAATGGTGGGTAGCTCCTTCTGCTGGGGCTCTAAAGCCTCGGCCAAAGATTTGGCCACGCTCGCGCTAGTTAACGTGGCCACCTCGGCTTGATCGGTTGGCTCTAAAAAATGGCGGATGGGCTCGGTGGCGTAGAGCTTAATCTCGTTAGTGGGAAAACCCATCTGGTTTAACGATTGGGGAAGAATTTTCCGGGCCTTGGCCGATCTGGGGAGCAAAACCGGGCCTTGGGGCAGGTTTTTGAAGATCTCGATTAAACCTTCAGCCTGGTATACGCTGGGTTTGAAATCAGACAAAAGGCCATGGGCGGCTAACTCTTTTTCCGTGCCTGGCCCGATGGCCACGGTTTGAAGACGGTGGCCAAAAAAACGCGCGTCTAGTTTTAAAACGTGGAGAATCTCGAAAAAAATATGGACGGCGTTGGGACTGGTGAAGACAAGGTAGCGGTATTGGTCAATTTCGCCCAGGGCTTTAATTAAGGGCTCGTTAGGAATGTTGGCGACAATCTTGATGGCCGGTCGTTCCAGAACTTTCGCCCCTAGTTCGCGTAAAGGGTCGGCCAGGGAGCTCGCCTGGGAGCTGGTTCGGGTGACTAAGATGGTTTTTCCGAACAAAGGCCGGTTCTCAAACCAGTTAAGCTGGTCTCTTAAACCCACCACCGCCCCCACCACCAACAAGGTGGGGGGTTTTAAACCGGCCCGCTCCACCTTCTCGGCCAGATCGGCCAAAGTTCCCACCACGGTTTTTTGAGCGGCCGTGGAGCCGTTTTCAATGACCGCGGCCAAGGTGGAGGGCGGGTGGCCAGCCGCCATGAGATTGGCGCGAATCCGGTCTAAGTTCTTGCGGCCCATCACAATGGATAGCGTTTGATCTTTAGCTAGGGTTGAAAAATCAATGTCCAAACCATCTTGGCCATGGCCAGTCAAAAGCGTGGCCTGGGAACTGAGGCCGCGATGCGTTAAAGGAATCCCGGCCGCGTTGGCCACGGCGATGGTGGAACTCACCCCGGACACCACCTCAAACTCCACGCCCGCCGCCGCCAGAAACAAGGCCTCTTCCCCGCCCCGCCCAAAAACGTAAGGATCCCCGCCTTTAAGGCGAACCACCAATAACCCTTTTTGGGCCTCCGCCACCAATAGACTATTGATGGAGGCCTGATCCAAGGTATGGTTTTCGGCCCTTTTGCCCGCGTCTATCAATCGACAATCTTGGTCAGTCAACGCCAATAGCTCGGGGTTAACCAGATGGTCGTAAACCACCACCTGGGCTTTGGCCAAAAGCTTCGCCCCCCGGATAGTTATTAACTCTGGGTCGCCTGGGCCGGCCCCGACGAGGTAGACTTTACCGGTCATGAGCGCTTCCAGGCTCGCGAATAGGCTCGCCAATAGGCTCTTCAATAGGCTCGTGGCCGGGTGGCGATAAGTTTTGGTTCTCTTTTAAAAACATTCGCCCCAATTCATAACCAATTTCTTGGGCTCGCTCCATGGTGGAAACCTCTTTATAGGCTTCTAATACTTTGACTTGACCGCCGTCGGGTTGAGCCAAAAAAAGGCGGATCCGCCAACCCAATCTCTCGCGGTGGGCCAAGACCCCCGCCGGGGTATGACAACCAGCGTCCAAAGCCTTGGCCGCGCCACGTTCCAGAGCCAAGGCTAGACTAGCTTCTGGATTGGCCAAAGGGGCTAACAGCCTTAAGACCCGTTGATCCTCGGCCCGGGTTTCCAAGGCCAAGACGCCTTGGCCGGGGGCGGGGGTAAAGGTTTCTGGGGACAGAACTTGGCGAGGCCAGTCATCGCGTCGTAAGCGAACCAGACCGACCAAGGCGAGAATTAAGCCGTCCAAAGCGCCCTCTTTTAAATGTCTTAGACGGGTGTCCAGATTGCCCCGGATAGGTATGATGGTCAGATCTGGACGGATCGCTAACGCCTGGGCTTGGCGCCTCAGGCTGGAAGTGCCGATTCGAGCTCCCCGCGGTAGATCCGCGAAAGATAGACCGGCCAAAGTCACCAGAGCGTCCTCGTAAGAACTTCGCGCGGGCGTGGGCCCTAAAGCCAACCCGGGGGGAATCTCTAAGGGCAGATCTTTGGCGCTGTGGATGGCGACATCAATTTCCCCAGCCAGAAGAGCTTTTTCAATTTCTTGGACAAAAAGCCCTTTTAAGCCTAAATCTTTCGGAAGTTTAGTTAAATCATCGCCACTTGTTCGAATGGGACGGATCTCTAACGTCAAATCTGGCTGACGTCTTTTCAGCTCCGCGGCCACGGACTGGGTTTGGGCCAGGGACAAAGGACTGCCCCGCGCCCCGATGATCAGTTTTTCGGACAATTTAGTTAATGAGAGGCGCAGCCAGCGCAGGAGGAAGCGGCGCAGGAACCACAGCCTGAACTGGAGCTAGAATAGGAGCCATGGTCGCTGGAACCGGCTTTTAAGCTTCTAAAACTGGAAAGCCATTTGTCGCACCGGTCAAAGCCGCAATCTGGGCAGATGATTGTTTCCTGAGAACGCGAAACCAGGAATTCAAATTCCTTTCCGCATTGGGAGCATTTGTACTCATATATGGGCATGGGGCACCCTGAAACCGTCGCCTAAAGACAGCTAATTAAGTGTTTTAGCCAAACAATTATATTATAGCGCCTAACCCGGCGTAGGGCAAAAGCGCTTAAACGCCCAAAAACGGATGACCTTTGGTTAAGGCGCGGGGGCGGACAAAAAAACGGCCCAACGCCAAGCCAAAGAAGCTGACCGCGTTTGGGCCGGGGGAATTCGGAGGCGAAAGGTCAGTTTATTTGGAACCCTTCTTGCCCTTAGGCTTATTCGCCGATTTGGCGTCTTTGGGGGGAGAGGTCGATGGGGCGCCCTTTGGTTTATCCGCCGATTTGGCGGCTTTCTGGTCTGAGGCGCCCTCTGATTTGACGGCTTTCTTGACTGGGGCGCCCTCTGGTTTGACCGCTTTCTTTAAGGGAAAACGGCCTTTAAGAGAGCCGTTGATTTCTTGGAGGTCAAAAAAGTCGGGCCGCCAACCGTCGAGCCACTCTAGCAGTTCGGATTTTTCGAGGTCATCGTCATCGCCATCGTCGTCGTCAAAGTCATCATCGTCATCGTCATCGTCTAGATCGTCGATGTCCTCGTCATCATCGTTTGGATCTTTGGATTTCGTCTCCTTCTGATCCTCGTCGTCAGCCTCGTCATCGTCATCGTCATCGTCCTGATTTAAAGACGACTTGACCGCTTTAACACAGTCATAATAACCAGGCACGCTTCCACAGTCCTCAGGTGGACAGGCCAGCTCGCCATCAAGACAACCCACTTCCGAGACGCGATCCGCCGGGGGAGAGAAGTCATCATTGATGACTTTAATCTGGTGCCGCCAAGTGTCCCCCATGTCATAGATGTAACGGAAACTGGAGCCCTTGGACAGACCAATTTGAGTCAAGGTTGGATCGGCCGGTTTGGGGTTGTCGTTAGAGAAAAGGTCATCGTCAACCTCGTCGGTCAGGACAGTTCCGTTGAAATAGTAGGTTTTTTTGCCGAAAGAAAATTCATAAAGGTGATAGTCTGACCAACCCATCACCAATTGAATGGCCTCATGCAAATCGGACAGCCGGATTGATGAGGGGACGAAAAAACGACGCCAAATTTTTGGTTTGATGTCAATCATCTCAACACGTAGCAAATAATATTTATTGGCCATAAACCACCCTTAAAAAAGGAAAAAAAAGGAAAAGAACCAATTATCAAACCATATTAAACATAACGGATAAATAAAACGTGGATTATGAGCTAAAAAGCTAAGTTTGAACTAAGTCAGTGGACGCTTAAAAAAAACCGGTTAAGACCCCCGAAGCGTGGGCGCGAAAAAACAAATCGAGCCTTTTTATAGTCGAGTTTATTTTGATAGTCAAATTTTTTTAAGGCTCGGACTCCCTAGAATTGAGCGGCTAAATCTTAAAAAATTATAGGATTTTGGTATAAAATTTGCTAATAAAAAAGAAAAATCAATTTCTTAAGGTTGAATATACGCCAGCCAGCCCTGGCCGGTCAAGATTGGCTGGATCTTAGGAAATATGGTAGTGGCCAGGTTTTCGGGTGGTCTCAAAATTAAGAATTCCAAGGGCTCTACGCCGAGGAATTCCTTGAAGGTCTCTATAATGTTGATTGGACAAGTGGTGGGTTAAAAATGAATATGCGGGGAATGGAATAGGGGAGGAAAAAATCAGATATTTAGAATAAATTAGTAAAAGAAGTAGATAAAATAGAACTATAAAGCTGATTTAGCTAATTTGGTGGACTGGTTTTTGACCTTTGAGATGGGGGATGAGGGCCATTGGCTAGGGGCGAAAAACTGAGTCGGTTCCTAGAGTCTGGGGGAGCCTTTACCTGGTAATGGCGAATTTCCCTGTTTTAATCTGGAGCCTAATGGGCTAATTATAGGGAAAACTGAAAAGTTGGCCTAGAATGGGACTTGATCTGGAATAGCTCTAGACTAGATCTGATAGATCTGGACTAGCCAGGGCCAAATTTTCAATTGGAGCGGCCTCTAAAGAAGAGAGCGGGAAGGCGAAAAATATTCCCTTGATCTTTGGATTCTGATAGATTAAGGTTATCTCCGCGACTTGACCAGTGGTCCCATCGTCTAGTGGCCCAGGACACCGCCCTCTCACGGCGAAAACAGGGGTTCGAGTCCCCTTGGGACTACCATTTCATAATCCGCCAAAGTTCGCTAAGCTCCCATTAAAACCGGATACCCGCGTAAAATCAAGGGTTTCCGGTTTTTTTTATCCTCGATTTATCCGCGATTGTCCGCCTAGATCCCTTGACATCCAAAAATTTTGGGGGTGTAAATGGGGGTATCGACTATCTTTAAAAGGTTCGGTACCCCCACATGGCTTTAAACGACGTTTTTCCTCAAAATCTAAAACCTCCTGATAAACCCACGAAGCGCCGCGATGGCGGAGGCCTGTATCTGTGCGCCTCCCCAACTGGCCTAAAGTCATGGAGATTCAATTATCGGTTCCAAGGCAAATACTTGACCATGACCTTTGGTCAATACCCCCTAGTGTCGCTTAACTAAAGAAGCGCGAGAAAAATTATTTGAGGCTCGGAAAGCTCTAGACTCAAATATAGACCCCGCTCAAGAAAAAAATCCTCTATGGAAGCCGAAATAGCGGTCTCCCAGAATTCATTTAAAATTGTGGCAAAAAGCTGGTTTGAGAATAAAAAGTCAACACTTAAGGACAATTATACTAGTCGGATTATGGGTAGACTTGAAAAAGATCTCTTCCCTTTCCTGGTGGAACGGCCGATAAACGAAATATCCGCCTCTGAGCTTTTTGAGGTTCTAAGAAAAATAGAAGCTCGCGGAGCTGTTGTTACCGCCCACAGGCGCCTACAGTATTGTGGTCAAATTTTTCGGCGCGCTATCGCCAATGATTGGGCGACCCATGATATATCCGCCAATCTGAAAGGAGCCTTAAAAACGGCGAACCACACGCATTTTTTAAGTCTCAAAGATCCAAAGGCGGTTGGTGAGCTTTTTAGGGCTATTGACGCTTATACCGGCAATACAATTATAAAGATAGCCTTACAAATCGCTCCATATGTTTTTGTAAGGCCAGGCGAGTTACGGCGCGCTGAGTGGAAAGAATTTAATTTAGATACAGGCGAATGGCGGATTCCAGCTGGAAAAATGAAAATGAAAGAGGCGCGTATCGTCCCGTTATCTAGTCAAGTCATTGATTTTATTAAAGGACTTAAGCTTTTTACTGGGAAAGGCCGTTATCTATTCCCTAGTATGAGGTCTGACGATAGGCCAATTTCGGATATGACCTTACTTGCCAGGCTAAGACGATTAGGTTTTTCCAAGGAAGAAATGATGGTTCATGGCTTTAGGTCTATAGTTTCTGCAATTTTAAATTAACAAGGCTATAACCGCGACTGGATCGAGCGATAATTAGCTCATAGGGAGATGAATAGTATAGGATCTACCTATAATTACGCTGTTTACTTAAAATAAAGAAAAATAATGATACAAGAATGGACAAATTATCTAGATAGTTTAAAACAAATTAAGTAAATTTATTAAGAAAAAAAACTTGCTCTCTCTTCCTTAAAAATTAAATTATTGGCACGGTTTTTGCTGCAACTGGCTTCCGCTTAACATCTTGAATTTATTAGTTTTATGCGCGGCCACGAAGGAGTCATATCAGGGGGGTGTAAGTTCGCCCCACGGTCTAGTCAGCGACCTGTAACCGAGCGCAACTGCGTCACCGAGAGGTGGGGGGGAGAGCGACAGGAGGTGAAAGAGCGATCCGTAGGAGACGAACCTGATTCGGCTTTGTATCCCGACGAGCATACATAATTATTGTGAAGTCCAGAGACGAACCAGCCGCGGCCGGCGATAACTGAAACTTCGACCGTTAGGCAGTTGAGTCGTACGAGCCTACTGGCCTTAAATGAACTGACAAGTGGCCAAGTTGGGACGATATGGGGTGATTGTGGGCGGAATGTTCGGAAGGTATGATGTCGATAAGTGGGAGAACCTACACACTCTAGCGTCGTTATTAGATATAGTCAAAACGTAACCATCAATAGGAAAATTGTCAAGAGCGCTTGTTGGTAATTTAATTCCCAAATTAAAGTCAACTAACTCAGGAAATGAAACGCGATTTTGATGACCTTCTAAGCTAAAAACAGGCTCACTCCAGAATCCAGATAAAAGCCAATTTGACCAAGCAATTGGGCTTCATGAGATTCATAAACGCAATCTTTTATTGAGGCCAAACTCTTCAGTTCCAGAACGATAACACTAGGGGTGGAAGGATCCACCAGAACAAGATCGAGGTGGGCCTTGATGGGGGCGTTTTGATAGTTAATGGAAATTTCCAGTTGACTCAAAAGGTTTAGGCCAATAGCTCTGAAAGCTTTCTCGACTCCATACTCTAACCAATGCCCTCGTTCCAGCTGGAGAAGCTTATTGAGGTTAAGGCTAGAATCTCCAGTTGATAATTTTCTGGCTAAGACGGCCCTGGGGCAAGTGAGACCCTGGGCTAACCCATCTTTAACAGCCGTCTTTTTATGGTATACGTAAATAAGTCTTTTTAAGGTATTTTAATGATATAAAGGCTTATTAAAGCTACCTTTTTGTGTGTCAAATATATATAAATAGACCTCTGTATTTTTTGTGGTGGTTAAAAAATGAGTATTGACATCGGGACAAAACCGTACTAATATTTTATCCGGACACTGGTATCATGGAGTCTCTTCCGAAGGAGAAATTTTTTGAGGATCTCTCTGCTTCAATAATGTTGAGCTTTTTCCTGCATAAAGAACACATCAATCTAAGAGATTCGGTTGAATTGCCATTCATCTTTACGTCAAGCTAAAGAAGAAGGAATTGATGCAAGACGCATAAAAAAATATAAATCTGGTCTTAATAAGCTTGTAAATAAAATCAAAAATTCTCGCAAACCTGTCTTTGAAAACGAAGTTAATAAAAATTGCACAGCTTGGAGTTCTTTATCACGTCAGTCAATATTTCAAAATTTCAATAGTCAAATCTTGCAATAAACAAATTGATTTTGAGAATCCATGTGTTACCGATCTTTTCTACGAGTTTAAACCTGTTCCTAACAGCAGAATAACTCATCCCGGAGTTTATAATATAAGAACTAATATTTTCAACTTATCGGAACAAGAAATCTGGGAAACCTACATGACGCTGACAAAAGTCGAAAGTTTTTTTCGTTCAATCAAGTCTGATCTTGGATTAAGGCCGAATTTTCATTTAAAAGATGATCGAATTGACGGTCATTTTTATATTTCGATTCTTGCCTATCAATGTGTCAATTGGATTCGTAACCGTCTTAGTTTTTATAATATTAATAATAGTTGGAAAACAATAGTAAATAAAATGTCTTCTCTTTACCTTTCAAGAGTTGGTTATACAACACCTAAGGGCTATACTGAAAGGTATCAAGCGGTCGACATCATTCCCGTTCAGGGAAAAATTTTTGATGCTATTTGATTTGACTACTCTAAAGACTGGTGCTTTAATTCAGCGCAACTAAAAGATTGGTGAGAAATATATTATTTTGAATCGTACAAAAAAATATTTTTGGCTACTTCGCTATATTTTGCTTGCCACATATGACTGTAGTGAACCTGTTAAAGATGGGCTAAGTCCGACATGCCTAAATAAGTCTGTCGATCCCCAAGAGATTTTTCGGCCTGTCCTTGGTAACTAGCTTTTAAGCCTGATTCCAGCAAAGACAAGATAATTGGCTGATTATTCATATAACCTCCATACCAAGACGCCTAAAAAAAGGCGTCTTGGCTTAAATAAAACTGATAATTAGGATAGCGTGGAAAATTGCCAGGCGGCCTCAGCGTAACGCCACCAAACCTTTCGGTTGGGGTTCCATCTGAAGCCGTTAGCTGAGAGAATATTTTTCTTGCTGATAGTGTTGCCAATGGCGACAATACATATCTGGCCATCATTGGCTTTGACAGCCTGGTAGTTGATACCGTCTAATTTAGGGAAATTGGCCAGGAGGTCAGGATCATTTAATATGACCTTATCGGTTAAGTAATCATGGGGAGAGGCATTAGGTTTTTCAGGCAAACTAGGTATTGACTCGTTTTTGGGTTTAGAGTCGTAACCTTTTGGTCGTCCGCAAGCGGACTCAGCGTCGTCATCCTCCACGATGAGCCCAATCATGGCGGCCATTGAGTAGCGACGAGCGTAAGTCATCGCGCTTCCATAACCTTGAGGGTCGAGTTTGGCCAAGGGCATGACCATGAGGCATGACTGCCATTGACCGCTAGTGGCGTGAGTTAGCCTGGTGATGAGACCTAGGTTGCCGGATTCAACGGGCACAGGGTATTGAACCACCCAGATTCCATTTTTAAGGAGAGCCTCGCGAGAAGCGGTGACTACCGAGTTGAGGGAGGCGTAACGACTTTTGGCGAAGGGATTGGCCGAGTCTTTGATGGCCGGGTTGATTTCAGCCTGTACCTTGAGCATAGCCCCGGCCAAATCTTTGATGTCTTCGGAACAGAACTTTTCCATTTTTGAGTCTCCTAAAAAGACCACCACAGACCTTTTAAGCCTGGATGGGTTGTTATAATCAAATGTTCATTGATATGATATATATTTATAATAATTTAGAAATCATTGAGTTTTTTAAAGGTCAAATATTATAATTAATATGACAATAAAAAATTGGACATAAGGCTGAAGGGAAGACTACTGGAGCTTGACAGCAAAATTTTAAAAGCTTATAAAACTAAAGATTGGATGTTCCCTGATTAAAGACAAAGCCAGAGGAGCTAGGCCTAGGGCTTGGAGTTCTATATCCCGTTTTTATTAGTTTACTTGTTTTAAGGAACTTACTAATCATTAATTAACTATTTTTTTATTTTTTGTCCTATAAGGGTATATTTACGGATATGTTCGAACAAGTTTTTAAAAATATTGATGACGCTCTTAGGAAAGACGCTGGATGTTCCAGCGAATTGGACTATACTGAGCAGTCGTCTTGGCTTTTGTTTCTGAAATACCTACAAGAGCTTGAAAAAGAAAAACAACTTGACTGTGAATTGTCTGACCGGCCTAATGAGCCAATTTTAGACAATGATTTTGCTTGGGATACGTGGGCTGTTCCTAAGACATTCAACGGGGAAATAAACCAGGATCGCATGCTTACGGGCGACAAGTTAAAAGATTTTGTTAATCTTGAACTTTTTCCCTATCTCAAGTCTTTCAAATCAAAAACTGAGGATACTGATACTCTTCAATATAAAATTGGAGAGATTTTTTCTGAAATTCCTAATAAACTTCAAAATGGCCACGTTATACGTGATATTTTGAATCTTATGGATCAGCTACGTTTTCAAACCCAGAAGGAAAAGTTCGAGCTTTCAGTTTTATACGAAGCCAAAATCAAGCGTATGGGAAACGCTGGTCGTAACGGTGGCGAATATTACACTCCAAGACCACTTATTAGGGCAATTATAGAGGTTGTTAAGCCTCAAATTGGCGAAACTATTTACGATGGAGCGGTTGGTTCCGCTGGTTTTTTATGTGAATCCTATATTTGGCTGTCAAATGAAAAAGGATTATCCACTAAAGATCGGAATTTACTACAAACAAAGACTTTTTATGGTCAAGAAAAAAAGACTTTAGCATATGTTATTGCTCTTATGAATATGATTTTGCATGGCATTGATTCGCCTAATTTGATACATACTAATTCATTATTAGAAAATTTAAATAATATACCTGATAATAAACGTTATAATGTTATATTGGCTAATCCTCCTTTTGGTGGGAGTGAAAGACCTGAAGTTCAACATCAATTTATGATAAGAACTGGTGAAACGGCTTATTTATTTCTTCAACACTTTATTAAAAAGTTAAAAACTGGTGGTAGAGCTGGTATAGTTATTAAAAATACGTTTCTTTCTAATACTGACGAAGCCTCTTACTATTTACGGAAAATGTTGTTAGAAGAGTGTAATCTCCACACAGTATTGGATATGCCAGGTGGGACGTTTCAGGGGGCTGGCGTTAAAACTGTTGTCCTGTTCTTTGAAAAAGGACAACCAACTAAGGAAATCTGGTATTACCAGCTTGATCCTGGGAGAAAACTGGGGAAGACCACTCCATTAAACGATGATGACCTTAAAGAATTTGTGGAACTCCAGAAAACCCTGGCGGATTCTCCTAAGTCCTGGAAGGTTAAGGTTGCTGATTTAGGTAAAAAAACATTGGATTTAGCTGTTAAGAACCCAAATATAACTGAAGAAGCTATTATACGTTCTCCTTTAGAGATATTGGATGATATAGCCGCCGCTGACGCAAGATGCCGTGAATTGATGGATACTATCAGGGGATTATTATGAAAGATGGATTGCAAGAAAATAAACTTGGTGATATTTGTACTTTTATAAATGGTATGGCGTTTAAACCTACTGATTGGGTATTGAATCAAAAAGATACTTTGCCAATAATACGGATTCAAAATTTAAATAATAATAATTCACTATTTAATTATTATAATAAGACGGTAGATAATAAATATATTGTTAATCACGGCGATCTTTTATTTTCATGGTCAGGCTCAAAAGGTTCTTCTTTTGGTGCTCATATTTGGTATGGAGACAAAGCCATATTAAATCAGCACATTTTTAAAGTTATTTTTGATCCTAAAAAATATTTAAAAAAATATTTGTTTCATAAATTAAACAGTATTATTCCTGAAGTAGAAGATAATCTTAATGGTGCTGTTGGTCTCGTACATATAACAAAGACTAAATTAACCCAAATACTAATTTTAACGCATTCACTAAATGAACAATATCGGATTGTTTCTATTCTGGATACTGCTTTTGAAGCTTTATCTCAAGCAAAGATTGAGACTGAAAACAATTTGGCTAGGGCTAATGAGTTATTTCAGTCTGAATTGACCAGGATTTTCAGGGAAAAGGGTGAAGGTTGGGAAGAAAAAAAACTGGGTGAAATAGCAATTATTGGATCTGGTAATCCTGCACCACAAGATAAAAAATATTTTGAAAATGGAACAATACCATTTTTTAGAACATCTGATATTGGGGCTATTAAAGTAGGCATAATAAAAGAATCTAAAGATTATATAAATACTAAAATAACAAATAAATATAAGTTATTCCCGGCAGGAACAATTGTTTTACCAAAAAGCGGAGCATCAACATTTCTAAATCATAGAGTAATAATCGGTGTAGATGGATTTGTTTCAAGCCATTTAGCTACTATAATTTCAAAAGAAAACGTTATTATAAATAAATTTCTTTTTTATATGCTTTGTTTAGTTAAAGCCCAAAGCTTACTTCAAGACATAGCGTACCCATCTTTAAATATTTCTGTTATTGAAAATATTAATGTTTGGTTGCCAAATTTACAAGAACAAAGTAAAATTATAGACTATTTAGACAATCTAACACAATTAAAAAATAATATTACTAATGAATATTCAACAAAAATTATTATGGCAGATGAATTTAAACAAAGTCTTCTTCACCACGCCTTTAACGGTGAACTTTAACCGAGAGTAAAGCCTTATGGCTCGTAACGAATCTGAAACTAGAGCGGAACTCATTGACCCGGCGTTGAAGAAAGCTGGTTGGGGAGTTGTTGAGGGAAGTCAGATTAGGCGGGAGTATCCTATTGCTGAGGGCAGGCTTACTGGCGCGGGAGGACAAAGGCAAGGTAGCTTTAAGGCGGATTATGTCTTGGTATTCAAGGGTAGGGATCTAGTTGTCATTGAAGCTAAATCAGAGGCCAATAACTATACAGAAGGCCTTCAACAAGCTAAAGATTATGGACAACGTTTGGGGTTACGCTTCGCTTGTTCAACTAATGGGAAACAAATCCGTTGGGTTGACCTTAAAACTGGCAAAGAAAAGGATATTAACGCTTACCCATCGCCAAATGATGTCTGGAAACTCACTTTTCCCCAAAAAAATGTTTGGAGAGATATTTTTAATAGTATCCCTTTCGCGTTTAAACCAGATTGGTCTCTTCGTTACTACCAGGGTGTCGCGGTAACCAAGGCCTTAGACGCTATAGCGAATGGGAAAAAACGAGTTCTATTAACCTTGGCCACAGGCACGGGTAAGACGGATATAGCCTTCCAAATCGCCAGGAAATTATTTAAATCATCCTGGACTCTCGCCCAAGATAAAACACGTCTACCTCGAATTCTCTTTCTAGCCGATCGTAACATATTAGCTGACCAAGCCTTCAATAGCTTTTCCGCGTTTAACGCTTTTTCTGACGGAGCCCTGGTAAGAGTTCGTCCAGAAGAAATCAAAAAAAGTGGCTATGTCCCTCAAAATGGCTCGGTATTTATCACTATCTTTCAAACATTAATGAGTGGCTCTGATGATAATAGGCAAACTGAGCCTCATTTTAAATCCTATGAGCCGGATTTTTTTGATATTATCTTCATAGATGAATGCCATAGGGGTGGAGCCAACGATGAAAGCCAATGGCGTGAAATATTGGAGTATTTCTCGCCCGCGTTACAAATTGGTCTAACCGCCACTCCTAAACGGAAGGATAATGTTGATACATACGCCTATTTTGGTGAGCCTATATATATTTATTCACTAAAGACTGGAATTAATGATGGGTATCTTACTCCATTTAGGCTTAAAAGCTACTCTACAAGTGTTGACGATTATACCTTACAACCTGGAGATACTGTTGTTCGTGGTGAAGCTGAGGTTGGACAATCTTTTAACCAAAAACAGTTAGATAATGATGTTTTAATACGCGAACGTGAGCTAACAAGAGTAAAAGAATTTTTAAATAACATAAATTCTACTGAAAAAACTTTGGTTTTTTGCTCAGATCAAGATCGCGCTCTGTATATTCGTGATTTATTTAATGAGCTTAAAAACGAATCCTCTCCAGATTATTGTGTCCGTGTTACATCGGACGATGGTGAGAATGGCGAGCAGCATCTGAGAATTTTTCAAGATAATGATAAGCTATTTCCAACAATTTTAACTACTTCAGAGAAATTATCAACAGGCGTTGACGCTCGTAATATTCGTCATGTTGTTTTTCTAAGAAAAGCTCACAATATTATTGAATTTAAGCAAATTATTGGCCGTGGGACTAGACTTTACCATACAAAAGACTATTTTACTATCCACGATTTCGCTCATACCAGCGAT
>JAISYP010000156.1 GCA_031269825.1 Deltaproteobacteria bacterium | reverse complement strand
AGACAGCGCATAGCTCGAGGTTAATGATGGGTCGCTACTCCTTTCACTCTAGGGACTTGTCAATGCCCAAAGGGGCATGACTCACCCACGTTCTTGCGCAGTTTGCGCAGTCGCCTCTAAAAATAAATTTAATAGATCTAAGCGCCTTTTAAACATTAAATTATTTTTGGATCCACAAATTTTTTTAGTCTATAATGATAATGTTAATTTAATAATTCTAAATATAACGCATAATATTATATGGATAGTCAAATTAATCAATTAAACGATGTAAATTAGTTTGTAACTAACAAAAAATAATACTTAAGTTTTGGCTATCGGGTTCACGCCAGTAAATATACCATATAACCAAGATAAATTAATTTACAGCTTTCCGCGATGGTGGCGGGAGCGCTTCCCCCAATAGTTGGAAGGAGCCCCGGACGGCGTTTTGAGCGTTTTTGAACAGTCAGCGGCTATTTTTTAAATGTAGACCCGAGACCTGGAGACATAAAATGATCCTCAGACAAAAAAATGATTATTTTCCAGTACTTATCCAAAATAATTGGTTTTGATTTATTTTTCTTGTTATTGACGGTTTTTTATAGTATTTTGATTTTCGAGGTTGTTCGGCTGGCTTCCCTGTTCATGGGCGGGAAATTTTGTTTTCCCGCTGGCGGTCTGGTTCTCGTTCCAAGAAGCCCTCGCGAGGACGGCTGAGAATAACGTTTCAGAGTATTATTATCTTAAATAGTTGTTTTATTTCTATTTATAATTATTTTACATCTTAAAGCATTAGTTTTATTCGCGTTTTATTCGACAGGTGGTCGGGAGATTTTTTTTAGTTAGGCCTTCAGGATTAATGGCCAAAAAGCTCGGTCAATAAAATAAACGTAGTGATTTCCAATAGTTATCAAAAAAAATGGGTTTTGATTTTTTTTGATTGTTTTTACAGATTTTTGTTATAATAAAAAAATTAGCGCCTGGGGGAGGTTGTTTCAATGCTCGCGGATCGACGGTTAAACGCCATCCTATCTATGATTAATAACCAAGGTTCCGTTACCGTGACGGAGCTTAAGGACGTTTTAAATGTCTCGGAAGCGACCATCCGACGCGATTTAAGCTATTTGGCCGAACGTGGTCTCATTAATAAGGTGCATGGAGGGGCCACCACTCGGATGATAAATAGCCAATTTGAGGCTGTGGAAAGGGCGGTGTCCGAGAAACAGAACCTTTTGGCCGCTGAAAAAGGGGCCATTGGGTCTTTAGCCGCCGGATTGATTGAGGATTCGGATTTTGTTTTCATTGACGCCGGAACCTCGACCTTAAAGTTAGTGGAAGCCTTGGAACCCCGCGCGGCCTCTTTTGTGACTAGTGGGGTGGCTCACGCCTCTTTGTTACTCAAAAAAGGCCTCAAGACTTACATTCTTGGTGGGATGTTAAAAGCTGGCACCGAGGCGGTGGTCGGGGTGGCCGCTTTAGCTTCCTTAGAACGCTATAATTTCACCAAAGCTTTTTTGGGGGCCAATGGGGTGAGCTTAAAGGAAGGTTTGACCACGCCTGACCTGGAGGAAGCGGCCATTAAAGGCCAAGCCGTGGCTAGGGCCCAGACCTCTTTCGCTTTGGTGGATCACTCCAAATTCGGGAAAGTTTCGGCCGTCAGTTTCGCTCCTTTGACTAAAATCACCCTTTTAACGGATCAGCGGCCTGAGGATGGTTATTTTTTAGCCGCTCAACATTTGGAAATCACTAATGAAAATCACTAAGGAGACCTTCAGTTGCTCTATACTTTAACCTTAAACCCAGCCCTGGACTACTTGGTGACGCTCCCGAAATTAACGTTGGCCGCCACCAACCGCGTTGTTTCCGAGGCCGCCCAATGGGGTGGCAAAGGCGTTAACGTGTCGCGGATGGCTCGACATCTGGGAGTGGATAGTGTGGCCATGGGTTTTTTGGCTGGGTTCACGGGCCAAGCCATCGAGCGGGGGCTAATCAGTTTAGGGATTAAGAGCGCCTTTATTGGTCTTGAGGGGCTAACTCGGATCAATATTAAGATCAAGGCTGAAGAGGAAACGGAAATCAATGGCTTAGGCCCACCCATCAGCCCCGCCGATCTGTCGGCTTTGGCCGAAAAACTCGCGCTTCTTTCCGAGGACGATCTATTGGTGATGGCTGGAAGCGTCCCACCCACCGTTCCCACGGATATCTACGCTCGGTTCATCAGAGATCTGAAGAGACGCGCGGTCAAGATCGCCCTGGACACTTCGGGGCCAGCCTTGGCCATGGCGTTGCCCGAGAAACCATTTTTGATAAAACCGAACTTAGCGGAATTAAACGCCTTAGTGGGCGGCTCGGCTATAGACGAGGAGGCGATAATCGCCAGCGGCCGCCAGGCTCAAAAGCTGGGCGCCCAAAATGTTTTGATCTCCATGGCTAGTCGAGGCGCCTTGTTAATTGTGGCGACGGGGGAAGTTTTTCAGGCCTCCGCTCCCGTGGGGGAAGTCAAAAATTCGGCCGGAGCCGGGGACTCCATGCTGGCTGGTTTTTTAGTTGGCCAATCGCGAGGTCTAGGCTGGGCCGAATCTTTACGCCTGGGGGCGGCCGCGGGTAGCGCGAGCGCTTTTTGCGCTTCTTTGGCCACTAAAGAGGAGATTGAGGCCCTGTCGCCTAAAATCGAGGTTACTCGTTTATATTGATTTTTGTTATCTCTTTGCTCGTTGTTAGTCGTTGTTAGTCGTTGTTGGTCGTTGTTGGTCGTTTTTTTGTGGTGGGCGTTGATTTTTTTTCCTTGTGGTAAAGTTTTAAAGGATTTTTTAGCGTTGATGTTTATCTTTATTTTTCTCACGTGGTATTGTTATTTAGTTATTCTCGCTTAGTGTTTCATTGATTAGGCTTTTTAGCTTAATATTTATTAATTATTATCGCTTACTTAGTGTTTATAGATTGTATTTTAATATCACGGCCCTACAAAATTGGCTAGAATATTGGTTAGCCGAATAATAACTTCGGTTTGGTTAGTTTTATGGCCAGGGCCAGATGGTAAATTACTGGGCAAAAAAGACTCATAAATAAGTCAGGCCAATGGCTAAAGAGGCTCTATGAAAATTACCGATTTGTTGACCCCCGCCAAGGTGGCCATTCAGGTTCAGACGGCCAATCGGGACGCGGCCATCAAGGCTCTGGTGGGGCTCCATCAGGCCGATGGGGCTTTGAAAGATCCAGACGAGTTTGAGAGAGCTATCTTGGAGCGCGAGGCCAAGGGAACCACGGCCATTGGCGAGGGGTTGGCGGTTCCCCACGCCAAAAGCTCCGCCGCCCTAAGGCCGAGTCTAACCGCCATCACCTTAATGGCTGGCGTGGATTACCAAGCCCCCGATGGCGCGCCCGCGGATTTGTTGTTTATGATCGCCACGCCACCAGGCGGCGACGCTCATTTGGATATTCTTTCCCGGATGATGGTTCTCCTAATGGATCCTGATTTGCGGGGCCAATTGCGCGCGGCCAAAGATCCGGCGGAGTTTGTTCGTTTGGTGGACGTGGCCGAGATAGCTAAATACGGCCCGGCGGAGGCCGGCGATTTAGATCCGCCTAAGAAGGCCGACTCAGTCGAGCCAGAGCCAGTCTCGCCCCAGATTTTAGCGGTCACCGCTTGTCCCACCGGCGTGGCCCACACCTATATGGCCGCCGAAGCCTTGGAAAAAGCCGCGACCAAATTGGGCCTACCCTTTAAGGTTGAGACCAACGGCTCCACGGGCGTCCAAAATCCTTTGACCGAGGCGGAGATTAAAGCGGCCAAAGCCATCATCGTGGCCGCGGATAAGCAAGTTCCCACGGCCAGGTTCGTGGGCAAGAAGGTTGTCTTCGTTAAGGTCGCCGATGGTATCCACCAACCCGAGGCTTTGCTCAAGCGAGCTCAGGCCGCGGATCTACCGATTTATCAAGGCTCTGGCCAGGCTAGCTCCGAGAAGCCGTCGGAAGCCCAATCCGAATCCTGGGTTAGGGGCGTCTATAAAGATCTGATGAATGGCGTCAGTCATATGTTGCCCTTCGTGATTGGTGGCGGCGTTCTCATCGCTTTGGCCTTTTTGTTTGACGATTATAAAATTAACCCGGCCAACTTTGGCCAGAACACGGCTCTGGCCAAGATCCTGATGACCATTGGCCAAGCGTCGTTTAGCTTGATGTTGCCGATCTTGGCTGGGTTCGTGGCCATGAGCGTGGCCGATCGACCAGGGTTGGCTCCGGGCTTGGTGGGCGGCTTATTGGCTCGGGAAGGCTCGTCCTTTTCCAGTCTATTGTCCGGGGCGCCCGCGGTCTCGGGCGGGTTTCTCGCGGCTTTGTTGGCTGGTTTTTTGGCCGGTTACCTGGTTTTAGGTTTAAAAAAAGCGACCCAAAATTTCCCCAGAAGCTTAAAAGGCCTGGGGCCAATTCTTATTTTTCCTTTATTTGGCTCCCTTTTGACCGGGTTAGCCCTGCTGGGCGTCAATCCCCTCATGGGGGTCATTAACACCGCTTTGGCTAATGGCTTAAACTCCATGGGCGCGGCCCAAAAGATCCCTTTAGGTTGTTTGCTCGCCGCCATGATGAGCGCGGACATGGGTGGGCCCATTAATAAGGCGGCCTACGTTTTTGGGGTGGCCTCTATCGCCACGGGCAATTTTGAGGTGATGGCCGCGGTCATGATCGGGGGAATGACGCCGCCCATCTCCATCGCTTTAGCCGCCACCTTTTTTAAAAATCGTTTCACCAAAGAAGAGCGTCGTGGAGCCCCGGCCAACTACGTCATGGGGTTGTGTTTCATCACCGAGGGGGCCATTCCTTACGCCGCCGCCGATCCTCTCCGAGTTATCCCCTCGTGCCTAGTGGGGGCGGCTTTGGCTGGTGGCTTATCAATGGCTTTAGATTGTGGTTTAATGGCTCCACATGGCGGAGTTTTTGTTTTTCCCGTGGTGATTAATCCCACTGGTTATCTATTTTCCTTAGCCGTAGGCTCGATCCTGGGCATGGCGCTACTATCGATCCTCAAAAAGAAGATCCCCTTAACCGAGGGTCAATTAGCTTAAGCGCGAGTGGAGGAATTTATGCTTAACGCCAATCTTACGGTTTTAAACGAGACCGGGGTTCACATGCGCCCGGCCCAGATTTTGGTCACCAAGCTGGCCCCGTTAAATTGCCAGGTGACGATAAAACGCCTAGACAAAGACATTAACGCCAAGTCCATCATGATGGTCATGGCCGCGGCTCTTAAGAAAGGCCATGAGGTCGAGGTCGTCTGTCAAGGCCCGGACGAGGCGGCGGCTTTAAATTTAGTGACGGAGTTTTTTCAAGGGGTAATGGATGACGCTTAATAGTTGACGTCGCTAGAGCCTTACGCCGGGCGTGAGCTTTTTGGGGGTGGTTAACCCATCGGCGGTCAGGGCGGGCGTTTTTCTTGAGTTCATAGACGTTAGTTCCTAAGATATGAGTTCCCTTCCAGGATCTTCATCCACGAACTGTCATAACCTATGGAGGTGCTTTATGAGGCTAAAAGGGGCGCCCGCCTCGCCTGGGGTGGGGATAGGTAGGGTTCTGATTTATCGGGAACCAGATTTAAACTTTGGCCATGTGGTCTACCTGGGCTTGGAAAAGGAAAAAAAACGTTTAAAAGCCGCGATCGCCAGGTTTAAAGAAGAAATCGCCGTTTTGGCCGCGATCGCGGAAAAAAAGTCCGGGCCCAGTCAAGCGGCCATTTTGACTGGCCAGGTGGCCATGATTTCCGATCCCTTTATGCTCTCCCAGATCGAGGAACTCCTCGCCAAGGGACAGGTGGCGGAAGCGGCGGTGGCGGAAGTGGCCCAGGGTTATGAGGACATGTTCAATGGCCTCGATGATGAGAAGACGCGGCAGCGGGCCACGGACATTGAGGACATGAAACGGCGTCTATTGTCCATCTTGTTGGGCGTGGAACGTTTGGAGCTATCGACGATCTCCGATGGCGTCATTGTGGTGGCTTTGGATTTGCCCGCCTCGGCGCTTACCTCGCTACCTATGGAGCGGGTGCGAGCCTTAGCCACTGAGCGCGGGGGGCTGACCAGTCACGGCTCCATTATGGCCAGGGCCTTAGGCGTCCCGGCGGTGACGGGGTTGGTGGGCTTAATGGGTCAAGCCTACGAGGACGGGGATCTGATCGTGGTGGACGGCTCGGGCGGCGAGATCATCATTGAGCCCACCGCGGAAGAAGTCGAGGATTATGAGCGCAGGCGCTCGGTTTGGAAGGCCGATCAAGCTAGCTTAAAGTTCTTTTTGAAAAAACCGGCTTTGGACGCCGATGGGGTTAAGCGAGTCTTGGGCGCGAACATTGGGGGACTGGCGGACGCGCGGCAAGCCCAGGAGTTTGGGGCGGACGGCGTGGGTCTTTTTCGGACGGAGTTTTTGTTTTTGGATCGCGCCAGTCTTCCCACCGAAGAGGAGCAGACCCGGGTTTACGCGGAAGTGGCCGGTCTTTTTCCTGACCAAGAAGTCATCATCCGCACCTTAGACATCGGCGGCGATAAGCGAATTCCGTCTTTAGGCGTAACCAAGGAAGAAAATCCTTATTTAGGCTTACGGGGCATTCGTTTTTGTTTGGCCCGCCAAGACATTTTTAAGTCCCAGTTGCGGGCGTTAGCCCGCGCGGGGGCTCAAAGGGGCAACATCAAAATCATGTTGCCTTTGGTTATTTCAGTGGAGGAAGTCACGCTAACCCAAAAGCTTTTGGCGGAAGCGTTGGCGGAATTGTCCGCCGAAGGTTTGGCCCATGACGCGCGCGTCAAACTCGGGGTCATGCTGGAAACCCCAGCCGCGGCCTTGATTGTCGATCTTTTGGCGAAGGTGTCTGATTTTTTTAGCGTCGGTTCCAATGATCTAACCCAATACACTTTGGTCGCCGATCGAGGCAATCCCCAGGTCAGCCACCTTTGCGATCCCTTCCATCCAGCGGTGTTGCGTAACCTTAATATCGTCATCGCCGAGGCCAAGAAAACCCAGACGCCTTTGGGGCTGTGTGGGGAGATCGGGGGCGATCCCTGGATGTTGCCGCTCCTATTGGGGTTTGGCTTGGAAAAGTTTAGCGTCTCGGCTCCCTCCCTGGCCGCGGTGCGGCGGGAGATGATTTCCTGGAGCGTGGCCGAGGCTCGGGAGTTGACCGAGGAGGTCTTAACGTTTACCACCGCGGCTAGAGTTAAAGCGTTCCTGAAAGAGGCGGTCGCCACCAAAACCAAGCGGACAATTCGCTAAACGCGCTGGGGGTTGGCTTGGCCAGTGGTTAAGATAATCGGCTCCAGGGGGCGCGCTGGTTGGGATCTCGTCCCTGGAGCGGGGGAGTTGGTGGCGTTTTATTTAAACTTTATTTTATTAAGCGATTAGAATAAGCGATCAGAACGCTAGCGCGCTAGAGCTATAATTCGTTCACCCTTGATCAATCAAAAGAGCCGCCCCTGAACTTGAGCTTTGGGCGCGGTCAGGGCGGACTTAGCTTTTTCAACTTTGGCCAATATATCTTCAACTTTGGATATCCAATAATAAACTTTCTAATAATTATTACAGCGTTCGATAAACGAATAGATCTTCTTAACTAACTCTTTAGCCGACATCACGGTATTACTCGTTGAATAGTTAGCCAAAATAATGGGTATTTCTTGGTCTGTCGGTAACTGGCTTTTTAGTTGTTCCATTTCGTCATCGCGCCCATAACTAGCTGGCTGTCCTGGCTCGGGAAATTGATTGTCCTGTGGCTAAGCGAGCGCCTGAATCTTAGGTTTTTCCCCACGCGGACGACCATTGAATTAAGCGGTTGATTGGTCTATAGACCAGTCGCGTCGATGACCTGTTCAGTAAATTGGGATTATCGCTTAATTTAAATGATCTGAGAAGATGAGGGGCCAAACGCGCCAAAATTTCCATCCTCAGAACTGTCGCGTGGCTACAGCCAACCTCTTCGCCCATTATTCTGGAACTCCAATGGGCGTGGACTCCACCAAAGGGTAGTTCGGGTAGTTGTTTTTTTTATGACCTCGTCAAGAACTGATTTTAGTCACAACGGGCGGCCGACCGCTACGAGGAGCGTCTTTGAGGCCGTTTATCACGCTAGTCTTTTTCCAGCGTTTGACCCTATTCGCTTCTGACGCGGCCAAAGCCAGTTGTTCGGATTTGAGCGCGTCAGAAGTAACCGTAGAAGTGACCGTGTCCGATTGTTCAGCTTTAGGCTCCTCAAATTGGGCCGCGTCTGGTCGCTCAACATTGGTCGCCTGGGAAGTGGGCTCACCCAGTTGAGCGGCGTTAATCCCATCAATGGGTTTCGAGTCGCTGACATCGGGATCCATAACCAGTCCGTGGACTGAAAAATTTAGGTATCTTTTGCGCCATTTGATAACATTACGCTTGGAACAGTTAACTATAGAGGCAATTTCCCGGTTATTTTTTCCATCGTCAGCTAGAAGAATGATATTCGCCCGTGTGACAAGTCGGTGTTCCGCGGAACTTTTGGAGGCGACAGCTTCCAATTGAGTTCGCTCTTCAGCCGTTAAGTTGATTTTATGAACTTGTTTCATGCTAATATCCTCCTGAATAATGATTATAATACAGAAGCTTGAAATCCTTGTCAAGCTTTTTATAGATTTTATAAGTTTTTTAAATGTAAATAGATGTACAAAGTTTGATAATATATATTTATAACTTTATGTATTTATTATTATATTTAATATAATTATATTGATCGCTAAAATTAGCTCACAAATATTTTTTGGGCGGGCGCGAGAGGCGCTCAAAATTAAACGCTAGCGGGCTAGCTAGGGCTTTATTTTAGTCCACATGGCGTATCTAAGTTCCTCTAAGCCCTCCCCAGTGTAAGAGGAAAAGGGGTAAATTTTAGTTCGGGGATGGGCTTGTTGGAAGGCGGCCAAGGCCAGGGGGCCTTCGGGTTGATCCATCTTGCCCAAGGCGATTAAAGCTGGTTTTTTGGCCAGTTGTGGATCGTAGGCCTTTAGTTCCTTCACGATCAATTCCAGGTCTCGCTTAGGGCGGTCGGGATCGAGGCGGGTGGGATCCAACAGATGCACCAGAACTTGACAACGACTTAAGTGTTTCAGAAAGCGGCGTCCCAGGCCAGCCCCTTGGGCGGCTCCGTCAATCAGGCCTGGTAGATCGGCTAGGACGTAACTGTGATCCTCGTCCACCTTTACCACGCCCAGGTTAGGAACCAGAGTGGTGAAAGGGTAGTCGGCGATTTTGGGACGGGCCGCGGACAGTTTGGAAATTAGGGTGGATTTACCCACGTTAGGGTAACCGACCAGGCCCGCGTTAGCCAATAAAATCAATTCCAAAATAATGTTCCGATCCGAGCCCGGTTCCCCAGGTTGGGCGAAACGGGGGGCGCGGCGAGAACTGGTGGCCATTCGAGCGTTACCTTGGCCACCTCGACCGCCTTTGGCCACGAAATATTGGTCGCCTAAGGCCGTTAGATCGGCTAGTTTCTGGCCAGTTTCCGCGTCAGTCACGGTCGTGCCTGGGGGCACGGCCAAAATAATATCCGCCCCATCGGGGCCGCTCTGACGTTTGCCTCGGCCGGGCTGACCGTTTTTCGCCAAAAAACGTTGGTTAAAGTGAAACCGCAAAAGGGTTTCCTTCTGGCTAGTGGCCTCAATGACGACATCGCCGCCTCGTCCGCCATCGCCGCCATCAGGCCCACCTCGGGGAATATACTTTTCCCGGCGGAAACTGACACAACCCGCCCCGCCGTGACCGGAAGCGACATATATTTTGGCCTGATCCACGAATTTCAAGGCAAACCTTATTGACGCGCCCTGAAAAGCCAGGGGCCCCAGGATCCGCGAGCGCGGCGCTAAAAGTTGACGAAGGGGGCTCATGATTGTTATATTTAAATGGTGAGCCCGACCTGGCGTGGGGTTAAATCTACCCTAGATCGCCTTATTTTTCAAGGGTTGTCTTTGGATGAAGCGAGTTTTCGCCCTAAGGAGCGCGCGTGGCCTGGGAATTATCGCCTTCCATTATTTCCGTGGTGGCTGAAAGGAAGATTCTGGAGGCTATGGAAGCGGGGGAGTTTGACAACTTGCCCGGCCGAGGCCAACCCCAGAAGTTGGAAGATCTCTCGGGCTTGCCCGAGGATCTGCGTTTAGCCTATATGGTTCTTAAAAACAGCTCCTACCTTCAGGCTAGTGACGAGCCTAACGCCGAGGCGAATAATGAGCCTAACGTGATGAATATCACCAATGTTCGCTCATTATTAGCCAACGCTCCCGAGGAGGACGCTTATTTTCGGCGGCTAAATAAACTAAAATCTCGTCTGTCAGCCAGATCTGGCCAAAAAACTATCGATCGTCTGTCCAATTCTCCCTATTTAGGATCTATCTTGGATAAGATCCGTTCTTAATAAAGGCTTTTTGACGGGATCGCGCGGAATCGCGCGGGATCATGATCGACTTGGCCTCAATTACCAGGCGCGTCCCCCCTGGACTTGGCGTTTTGTTAATAAATCAAACTTAACCAATTACGCGAAAGGCTCCCTTGGCCTCCCCGTAAACAATACTAATATCCATAAGTTATCTGGGAGTCTTAGTCTTCAAATTATGGAATAATTGCGGAATTCAACCTAATTTGGTGATGTTTGTTGAAAAAAACTCTCGCTTTTCCCGTGTATTATAACCATAAAGGTTAACGCCGTCACCATCTTATAGCCGTCTTGAATCATGTCTGGTCGTCCTCTCGCGGTTCTCTGGTCATCATTTTGAAGTCCTCTGAAAGTTCTCTGGTCGCCCTAATGTAGTTATTGTTACGACGGGCCTAGTTTCAAAAGATTACCCTACCAATCCAACGCGCCTTTATCGCGGCTCGCCCAATCCATCAAGCGTGGAACGCCCTGTTTGGGGCGGGGTTAGTCGAGGTTGGGCTAAAAAATAAATCACAGGAGAAAACCTATGGCCATCATCAGTGAGGATATCCGCGCTTTTTTGACCGGCAGGCTGGCTTGGGTCGCGACGGCCGATAATAACGGCGCGCCGAACATGGCGCCCAAGGGAACCGTGGACGTTCTAGACGGTGATACCTTGATCTTCGCGGATCTTTTTTCTTTGAAGACACGAGAGAACCTGGAGAAAAACAACCAGGTGGCCGTGGCCGTGGTCGACGCCGCGACCCCGACGGGCTATCAGTTCAAGGGGCGGGCGGAATTATTGAGCGCGGGCTCTCTTTTTGACTCCGTGGCCAAGAAACTAAAGGACGCCATGCCGGATTTACCAACGCCTAAATACGTGGTCAAGATCAAGGTCGAGGCGATTTACAGTCTGTCGCCTGGCCCCGACGCTGGTAAGAAAATAGCTTAACCCCTCGCCGCCTCCCTTTAACCAAGGGAGGCGTTAATTTTTTAGGAACAGAACGTGGGCTGCCCTTGCGATCAAAACGCCGATCTATCTGGTTGGTCAAACATCTGCGTTGGTAATTTATGGTTGTTTAACGGCCTAACTCCCGAAGAGTTGACCGCTTTAGCCGACAAAGCCCAACGGGCTCGTTACCAACCGGGCCAGACCGTTTTCATGCAAGGGGATCGGGCCAAGAGTCTTTTTCTCATTAAAAGTGGTCGCGTCCGTTTGGCCCGAGTCTTGGACAGTGGCGCGGAGATTACCTTGGACATCCGTAAAGCGGGGGATTTTCTGGGGGAATATCTTTTGAGCGATCTGGATAAAGACTTTTATTATCCAGTTAGCGCTTGGTGTATGGATCAAGTGGTTATCTGTGGTTTTTCTCGACCGGTTTTTGAGGAGCTGGTTTTGGCTTGTCCCGCCATTGGGTTAAAAGTGATTAAGAACATGGCTAGTCGAATCACCTCGTTAACCGACCGACTGGAAGCCATGGCCCAGCTACATCTGGAGGAGAAAATTTATGGGGTTTTGTTGAATGTGGCTAGGGAACATGGGCGCAAGCAGGAAGGGCGTTACATTTTGGAGATTCCCTTAACCCACGAGGATCTGGGCTTTTTAGTGGGGGCCCATCGGGTAAGCGTCACCAGAACCATGAAGCGGCTTAAGGAATCGGGCCGGGTGGCCAGAAAGGGGAAATGGCTAGTCATCGTCGGGGAGGACGTCGTGGGGCTTGGCCCGCCGTTGAAACAATAGTAATTTGATTTTTTATGAATGAATAGAGTTTAAATATTATATAGTATTAAGTATAGCTAATCTTTGTTCGCGATAAAAATGTATTAACTAATAAATTATAAGTGATTATTTTAATTATTGTAATTATTTTAAGTAGATATTTTTTTTGATAAAAATTTAAATAATTTTATCATATAATTATTAAAATAATTAAAAGATAATTTATTGTAATGAATAAATAATTGAATAATTAGTCAAAAAATAAAACAAATAATTTAGTAACAACCGAAATTTGTCTATTTAGACTTAATTATCGTTTATGAAGGCTTCGAGAAAACCCTAGTTTAAGGGAAATCTTCAAGTTAAAAAGTATTAATTTCAATAACTTATAATTTGGATTCTTGAATTTTGGACTTTTCGCGATACCATCATTTATGTCCGCCGCCCCGTCCCCAGGCTTCTCCTTAGCCCACCATGGAAAGCGCTCAATTGTGTTATTATGACCGGTAATTTTTATCGGCCCTGGCCGGATAAGTGGGGGACAATGTTGGGAGGTCACGCGCGGACAGCCAAGAAATTTATTTTCTCCTTAACCTTGTTGACTATGTTGGTTCCAGGGTTGATTATGGAATTAAAGGTTCCAAAAGTCCCGGTTGTCCATTATTTTTGGAGCGTGGTGGAGATATTTTTAACGATTAAGATTTTTGAGCTCGTTTGGCCAGAAAAGGCCGTCGCCCCGAAATGGTTCACTCGCTTAACCGAAATCTCTTTCGATCAGGCGTGGCGTTTTATTGTGGGTTCATGGCCCATAGTCTTACTTTTTGACGGTCTTCGGGTGGCTTTTGGGTTGGGTTTTTTTGGCCACCCCGAGGCTCCCTACCTGGATCTCCTCAATCCCACCTGGTGGAGCCTGATAATATCAACCTGTATCATGTTCTTTTTAATGATCCGCTGGCCGGTCAAGCGTTGGCTGGTCGTGGTGGGTTTGTTGATTCTTTTGAGCCATCAGTTTTTTTTATGGTTAGGCAAGGACATCTTCATCGCCCGTTTCCAGCTCATCATCTATGGCTTACTAGCTCTGGTCGGCGTGGTCAAGTTTTCGGAACGGTTAGGGGTGTTCGTTTTAGCGGTCGCGCTTTTCTTTGTCGAATCCTGGTTTATGGGGCTAGATTTTTACCAGCGGATTGACTATCCCTGGCTGGATCCCCAGGTCGACCATTTGAAGATGGCCTATGAGTCTTTCTTAGCCGAGATCGCTGTCTTCACTTCCGGCCAGTGGGGATTTGGGCTAGCTTATTGGCCAAAACTGGATCTTTTACGCGAGGGCGCCTTAAATGTTAACTCCTTGATTTATATGTGCGTTTGGATGGGAGTCTATGGGACTTACTTATATTTGATGATTAATATCTTGTTTCATGTATTTCTGTTTAAGACGCTCGCCAAAAGGTTTCCGTTCGGTTGGCTTAATACGCTCGCGCAGTTTACTAACTTCTTGTTAATGTTGAATATACTTTTTAATTCGTTGGCCACAATGGGGTTTTTGGGTGGTCACGATCCCGTTGGAATACCATTTGTGGGGAGCAATCAGGTGGGAACGCTGACCCTGGGATTGACGTATTTAGCTATGGCTGGAAGAAAATATTTAACGCGTCTTCCAGAGCTGGATAAAGTTTCCACGCCTAGCGTTTAGCGCTTAGGAGACGAGCGAAGAGTTCGATGGGAGCTGGAGGGAGGCGTGAAGAAGAGGGCCACGCGGCGTTTTGTTGGCGAAGGAAAAAATTATGGCCACGTAGACGCTAGAGGCGGTAAAATCAAAAGCGGCCCATTAAGGGAAAAATTCCCTTTAAGCGTCGGAATGAGCGCCAATAGCCCGGCTCATCTCGACTATTATTGAGGGATCCTGATAAAAAGGAGGGGCATTTTTTTCTATCCATGGCCAAACTGGCCAATCGCGAGTCTGAGGCCAACTTTTTGGGAATTATGACCAGAGCCTCAGTCGCGACGCCTGGACAGCCTTTAATATTAAGGATAACTCGGATATCAGCCAGTAAGATTATCGCCACGCTGACCTGATGGCCTTGATTGGGCGGCTCCTGGCTTAGATTCCTGGCGCTTTTTACTGCCCAAAGTAATGGGCTTTCGGGGTCTCCAGCCAAGGGCGCTTTCACCTAACGAACGCCTAGAGGCGCTCCACTTAAGCTGAATTTTAGGACTTAAGCGAAGGGCGCCCAGTCCTAGGTCGACGAACCTGGCCTGGCTTTAAGGGAGCTTTTTGGTTTTTTAGTTCTTTAATCGTTTTGTTTATAGCGAATCGAGACAATCCAGTCACTCGGCTGATAAGGCTGACCCCTCCGTAACCAAGTCCCATGGCTCGGCTTGCCGCGACAAGAAGACGCTCTCTCTCGCCTAAATGGGGCCAGACGCCTTCAAATTCTAATTTTAAGGTTGATTCATTTTCTAGGTCAGAAATTATATCATAAAAAAATAGTTGTAAAGGAAATTGGTTAGGCCTAAAAATTTTTACCTAGTTTAAAACACCTAAATTAGTTATTTTTATGTGTATAATTATATTTTAAAATGGACGCGACTATTTTTTGAAAGGCGGTTTAACTACTCCTAAAGTCCTAAAGCCTCACCAAGGGGATAAACCATCTTTGCCCTGGTTAGAGTTAATAATTTATCTTCATCTGACTTAGATAAAGGAACAAGAGCCACGCGCTTAAAGCTAAACCGTCCAGCCACAGTCATGATCGAACGCTTAAATGAAGGCTATTTTATAAGCCTTACTCCTAAGCGGAGCGAGTCTATTTTATTATGATCATACGATTTTGTTAAATAATATCCATTTTATCAAGAATTAGGTCTTTAGCCGCTTCTTCATGTGTTTTATTTAGGTGAAGAAGAAGATCTTCAAAATTTGTTAATGAAAGGAAATTAGTATCAGATGAGGTACCTTTGGAAACTAACTTGCTGACTAAAGCAATATTATCTAGTAATTTATTAATATAATTAAGCGTAGATTCATCTAATTCAGATTTTTTTCCCATGCCTTCAAGGATAGCCCTCAAGTCATCCACGCCCCGCTGGATCTTAGAAGCCGTGACCAGCGATTGGTTTGGCATATTTTTTTCCATACCCTGTTTTACTCCTTGGTTTTACTCCTTATTAAACGCGCGCCCCCTTATAAAACCAGTCGGGCTACTGGATGAGCGCGGCCATTAGCCTTTGACGCTACTTCGAAATATCCGTCCCGCTTAAGTCTAAAGCGGTCTTTTTCCTGGGCTCGTCAATCGCGTGGTTCGGAGGGCTGGGAAATCTTTGCCTACCTCTAGTCCTACCCCTAGTCGCTCAGAGGTTGGCCTAAAGCGTCGAGACGAATAAACCGGCGCGCAAAATCAATTTCGCGGCTCTAAAAGTTCCACCAGGCGAGGATTGTCGACGCGAGGGCGTTACCTCCCCGGCGAATAACTCCCCCAACCGTTAGCCAACGAGTCGATGGTTAGCTCAATGGGCCTGGCGACTAAAGTCTGGCCAACCGGATAAATGTTTAAGACCACCAAAATCCTTTTCTCCAAGGGGCGATCCGTCGCCCCTTGGAGAGAGGGGATTATTAAGCCAAACTTAAGACCAAGACGGCTCTAGCGATGTGGAAACAGCTAAAAGCCGCCAGCGGAAAAAAGAGCCCTGGAAGAGACTATTTCTTTTTCTGCTTCTGTTGGCCTACGCGGACTTTGGTGGCGTCGGTCTTGACCTCAACCTTGATATGGGTGGCTAGGTTGCAGTTGCCCAACCGCCAATGGGCGCTGGGGGCGGTGTAAGCGGCGCAACACTGGGCGCCGCTAAAGTTTTGAACCCGATCGCAACCCTGGCATTTATCATCAATGGGATTGTGTTGGACAGCTAAACTCGGCATTTTAACTCCCTAAAAAGCCCCAATCCGGGACTTGGAAAAGTCGGAACTAAAGCGGGTATTATAAGGAAAAATCCCCAATAGTCAAGGGAAATTTGCCCCCCGGCCGAGAGCGCTATTCGCGCTATTTTTAATTATTATGATAAACTAAAATTAGGAGCTATATTTTTATCTTTTAAAAGATAGAAAATATAAATATATAAGAATTATTGGCCATAAATTAGGCTAAAATAGTTTGGGTAAAAAAATTTAAAGTCCGCGCGTTTCTCCAATAGTTGGCCGCGAAATTGCTAATTACGGATAGCGGGCCAATTTTGCCCTCACCCGACTGACTGGAGGAGTCTCATGACCCAGATGAGCCATTTAGGCGTCCACGCCGAGTTTACGGATCTGTACCATTTTGAGCTAGTGGCCAAGATTTTGGCGGACGAGCTCTCTCAGATAAAATTGGCCGCTGACCCCTTGGACGTGGCCGAGACCATTGAGACCCTGACCGAGGAGATGGAGAACATGCCCGAGGTCATCTCCGATTGTCGGCAGGCCTCGGAAACTTTCGGGGAACTGGATCAAACTCTGGATCGCATGTACTCCTTGGCCGATCGGGCCGTGGAAATCGGCGTGAGGGATCCTGGCCTTTTAACGGTTTTGAATGAGGAATTTTCCGGGTACGCCCAGATTGTGGCTCGTTTGGCCGATTCTTCCAATTTTGAGGGCCCCAGCTTATCCCTCTTGTCCGTGCCCATGGCTAAGGTGGCTCGCCAGGTTTTGGGTTATCTGTCCGCGGCGCGGCGAAATTTTTGTCGCCGATTGGCGGAGCAGCGTCGGCGGATTAATCTGGCCATGGAAGAAGCCATGGAATTACTCCGATACATTTTGACCGAGGTGGAAGAAATTTCCCATGAGACCAAACTGGGTCTAGGCGATCTATTGGAACGGGTGACGGAGCTGGGGGCTAGCCTAGAGACTCAGAAGCCCAAAAATACCCGTTGGCTCAACTAAAATTCGTGACCCGTCGGCGCTTGTCCAGAGTTGGTCGCCATTCACGCGCGATTCACGCTGATGGCGTAGCCACAGGTTCGTGGGCGTTCGCCCGGATTTATGGAGGGAAAAAAATTGGGGCTTGGTGGCGCTCGCCCGCGTTAAACCTCAAAAGCTAGGCGGATGGCTATGGCTAAAGGCTGAGCTATAATCTGGACTAAACGTTGGATTAAACTTAGAACTAAACGGAAAACTGAAACCATCACGCGCGCCCATTTTATTGAGGTGAAAAAAGTAAACCGTTTTTTGACGTTCCCCCCTACTTAAGAAGGAATTGCCCTCGTCCTGGCTAGACGTCCTGGGTCGGTAATAGTGGGGGCGAAGGTTTTAGACTAACGGTTAAGCCTAGGGATCTTTAAGCCTAAATGGTTTATTAAAGCGATAGGTTTTTGGGGCTAGCGCTTGGGGCTAGTATTGTTGTTTGGCGCGCTCGGCGGTCTTTCCACCATGGGGTTAAAAATTGGCTAGACTAGAAAATAATAGATTAGAAAATATCGGGTCTAGCGAATGGATAAAATAGCTAACTAAAAAGCTATCGCGTTAATCTGACCGTTTATCGCTTCTGACCGTTTCTTTTTCTAGTTAGTCAAAAACGCTATGGCCTATATAAGCGTTTGGCGCTAAGCCCTGGTTTCATTTGCGGCCAAATCTAATCTCGAGCTCTTTATAGGTGATAATGGTCACGGCGGGGCGTCCATGGGGGCAGAACCCACCAGACTCCGCTAAACGCGTCTGTTTTAATAGTGATTCCATTTCCGATTGACTCAATTTATCTCCCGCCTTAACCGCCGCTCGGCAGGCTAAACTA
Organism: Deltaproteobacteria bacterium; assembly: GCA_031269825.1. Classification (GTDB taxonomy): domain Bacteria; phylum Desulfobacterota; class Desulfarculia; order Adiutricales; family Adiutricaceae; genus JAIROO01. The sequence continues at coordinate 34,359 of JAISYP010000156.1, read as the reverse complement.
TCCAACCAAGCGTCCGTCATTTCCTCCAAAACGCTCGCCAAACCACCGCCCTCAAAATTTTTGAGTCGATTTTGGGCCTTAGCCAGCATTTCTAACAAAGCTTCCTTGGCGAGATTGGCTTGTAGGCCATCGGGAAATCCTTTCAGAACATAGGTTGACCCACCAAATGGCTCCAACTCAAAACCCAGATGTTTTAAGCCCTCTTCTAAAATACCTAGGCCTAAAATTTGGTGAGCCGTTAATTCCAAGGTTTCGGGAAATAAAGCCTTTTGGCTAGGTAACCCTCGTTGGGCCAGGGTTTGTTTGAGGCGATTAAAAACAATCCGCTCGTGGGCCGCGTGTTGGTCAATGATTTTTAAGCCTTCTGGAACTTGGGCGAGGATATAACTTTGGCCCAACTGGCCCAAAACCCGTTCCAGTTCTGGGGCGGGTTGGGGGAGCGGGGTAGGTAGAGAGTTGTCCGCTGGGGGTTGGCTATCTGGTTGATCCCCTGGCTCCTGGCTAGACGCGTCTGGCCAGTTGGTGAAGGGGGCGGGCGGGTTTTCGTCCGCGTCCATCATCCAGGGCGGTTGGCTAGAGGGCGACGCGGCGCCGGGCGGGACATGATCGGGAGCTAGGGGATTGGCTCCCGGAGACCGGGCGGACTTGTTCGCGGAGCTATAACCACCGCTTCGGGTGGTGGGTTTGTCTGGGTTAGAAGGTATACCCGACGATTTAAGCCATTGTTGAAGGTTGCGGGGTGAGTCGCGGTAGTGGTAGTGGGCCGAGTCGTCTTCGGTTGGGCTCTCTGGGTCTAGATCAAGACCGGCTAGCTCGGCTAAGGGTTGGGGCGCGGAAGCTAAAGTTGGCGGCGTCGATCGCGCGCCTTCGGAGTTGGGCGCCGCTCGGGTTACCTGAGCCACTAGTTCCGCCAAAGCCTGAAAAATTTCGCCCGGCTCCCGAAAACGCACCTCAGTTTTGGCCGGGTGGACATTGACGTCCACCCGGCGTGGATCCAAATCCACGTTTATTAGGCCCGCTGGCCAGCGTCCTGGGGGCAGGGCGCGGCCATAGCCTTGGGCGATGGCTTTGGTTAAAAGACGATCCCGAACCGGTCGGCCGAGAACGTAAAGAAACAATAAAGAGTTAATTCGGCTGGCCGCCTCGGGGCTGGCCAGCCAACCCTCAATTTTTAGATCTTCGTTTATATAGGACAAAGGCCTTAAACTCTGGGCGATCTCTGGGCCCATGATGGCGGCGGCTCGGGCTCGGATATCCTCTTGGCTGTCCACCGATAAAAGCGTTTTGCCCTTTTCTTTGAGGACGAGGCGGATATCCAGCCGAGACAAAGCGTACCTTTGGGCCACGTCCAAAAGGTGGGCCTTTTCCGTGGCCTCGCTTTTAAGGAATTTGCGTCGGGCCGGCACGTTAAAAAATAGATCCCTGACTTCCACCACGGTTCCTTGGTTAGCGGGAACCGGCTCCAAATTTAATAGACGCCCCCCCTCCAAGCGGATCCGATGACCAGGCTCATCCGGGGCGGGCGAGCTGGTGATGGCTAAGCGCGCCACCGAGCCAATGGAAGGCAAGGCCTCCCCCCGGAAGCCCAAAGTCGCGATGTTCATCAGATCGCTGTCCGCGGTCAGTTTACTGGTGGCGTGGCGTTCTAGGCAAAGAAAAAGTTCTTCCTTGTTGAGGCCACAACCGTTGTCAATCACTCGGATCAGTTTTTTGCCACCAGCTTCCAACTCCACGTCCACTCGCGTGGCCCCAGCGTCGAGTGAATTATCCAGCAGTTCCTTAAGGATGGAAGCTGGTCTTTCCACCACTTCGCCCGCGGCGATTTGGTTAATGAGTTTTTCTGGTAAAAGTTTAACGCGGCTAGCCATGGGCGTTGTTGGTCGTTTCCTTCTGGTTTAGTTATCTAAAGCGTTCCGCTTTAGGAGCGAAAAAATTGGGCCAGTGGTCGAATTTGAAAGGAGCTAAATTTAATCCCGGAAAACCGGGAGTTGTTAATATTTGAAGGCTTGTTTTGAGTCGAACAGGCCTAAGGGGCTTTTTTATTTTGGCCGCCCTTGGCTTTATTATTGGTTTTAAGCTGGCGCTCTATTTTGGTTTTGTCTAGTCTTATTTTAGTTTCGTCTTTTACCCCGAACTCTATTATTCAGAATTCGCCGCGATGGTCTACCTCCGTTTTCGGGCGGTTAAAATATAGTTTTTTTTCAAGTTTTTTTCAAGTATTTTTCGCCGCGTTCGGTTTTAGGGGCGCGGCTGGGGCTGGTTTCGGCGCCCATCGAGAGCCGAGGCGAGATTAGGTTTATATTCAAGCTGTATTTATTTTTTTGGATAGTAAAACATGATTTTTTAATATAAAAGTAATTATAAATATTTTAATAGAGATATTTAATTTTATTTAGTAAAAAATATAGAATATTGTTAGGGGTCTGTTCCTAAAGACTGGATTTGCTATAATGGCCTTGGCGGATTGGGCTACCTGCCCTGACTGGCCGGGCGGCGATCGTCATGTGTGGCGCTTGGCGGTCGTCGGCCCAGAATAACCTGGCGAGATTTTTTCAAGAAAGGCTCATATGACCACCAACAATAAGCCCCTGGACATTTCCCTGTCGCGAGGTCAAGAGGCCGTCTGGCTTTGGGTTCTGACCGCGGCTATCACCGACCGTCGGGATAAACTTTTGATATTGGAAGATGAATTCGGCGATTACGTGCCCGTTTTTCAGGCCAAGGAAGAAGGGCGTGGGTTCATCGATCGTCTCGATCCTGGGGGTAAAATGGATTACCATCCCCAGGCGATGCATCTATTTGATTTGCGAGCCCTGGCCACCGCTAAGACCTATCGGGTTATGGTTTTGGATGGCCAAGGTCAAGTTCTGGGCCAATGGCGCCCGGAACCCGTGGCTTAAGAGGAGGCGGTCATGCGGGTTTTGGTGACAGGGGCGAATGGTTTTTTAGGGGGCCGAGTGGCCACCTTACTTTTGGAAAAAGGCTTTGATATCAGGGTGTTGGTTCGTCGTCCGGCCCCAAACCTGGTCGCGTTGGGGGCGGAGGCTTATTTAGGCGATTTGGCCGATCTACCGTCTTTGGAACGGGCCACCGATGGGGTGGAGGGGGTTATCCATTGCGCGGCCAAGAGTGGAGTCTGGGGCCCACTGTCCGATTATGTGGAAAACAACGCCATGGGCGCGGCTCGAATTTTAGAAGTGGCCCGTCAGCGGCGGGTTCGTTATTTTGTTTACACTAGTTCCCCTAGCGTGGTTCACGCCGGGGGGGATTTACGAGGGGTCGATGAAAGCGCCCCGTACATGAATGACACGGCCCAACCCTACGCTTACAGTAAAATGTTGGCCGAGCGTTTGGTTTTAAGGGCTAATACCCCTGATTTCCAAACTTTGGCTTTAAGGCCGCATCTGATCTGGGGGCCAGGGGATCCCCATTTGTCGCCGCGCTTAGTGGAGCGGGCTAAACGGGGTCGACTCCATCTATTTAGTGGCGGCCCCTACATCGTGGACGCCACTTATATTGATAACGCCGCCACCGCCCACATCCTGGCCCTGGAAAAATTGGCCGCCGGGGCTCCGGTGGGGGGGCAAGCTTATTTCATCGGCCAAGATCACCCCATGGATCTGACGTTACTGGTCAATCTTTTGTTGCGGGCGGCGGGGGTGGAGCCGGTGAAGGCCCGGATTAATAAAAGTTTGGGTCGCTTTTTGGGTTGGTCGCTGGAGAAAATATGGACGCTAGCCCGGATCGCCAAGGAGCCGCCTTTGACTTTATTCACGGCTCGCCAGTTATCGTCGTCGCACTGGTATAACCTAGAGCGGGCCAAAACCGCGCTGGGCTATCAGCCTTGGGTGAGCTTGGAGGAAGGGCTCCAAAGATTGGCGGCTAGTTGGCGCGCGGGTGGCGAGGGAAAATCCGAAAAAGCCTAATCTCAAATTCCCCTCGTGGGCGGAGAAAAAAGAGACAGATAACTAAAAAGACCCCGACTATTTATTGGCCGGGGTCTTTTTAGTTCAAGGTTTTTTGGTGTGGTTAAGGATCTTTTAAATGGCCAACAAGATTTGGTTAGCCGCCACCGCCACTACAAAGGCCAGGGCCAGGTTAAAGAATAGACTAAAGAAGAGCCAACGCCATTGGCCGGTTTCCTGTTTGATCATGGCTAAGGTCACAAAGCAGGGCGAGTAAAGGAGCGTGAACAGCAGTAAGGCGATGGCGTTATTAATTTTCCATTGCGGATCCGCTTTGATGCGGTCGCTGAGGGATTTGGCTTCCTCTTCCTCGTCTTCGGCGCTGCCTAAAGAGTAGGCCGTGCCCAGGGTGGAGATAACCACTTCTTTGGCCGCGATCCCGCCCAAGAGGGCGATGTTAGTGCGCCAGTCAAACCCGGCTGGTTGAGTGATCGATTCCATGGCGACGCCCAATCGACCGGCTAAAGAATGGCGTAGCGTCTCCGTGGCCTCGACGTTGTCCACCTCAGTGAGTTTGGCGGCGATTTCATCTTCGGATTGGCCTTGGGCTTGGGCCGTGATGGCGGTTCTTTGAGCTTCGTACGCGTCCACTTCATCTTGGGGCAGATCGGGGAAAGTCATGGCGGCCCAGATGAGGATGGAGATCCCCAAAATAATGGTGCCGGCTTTTTTGATGTACTGCCAGGTTCTTTCCCAAGTGTGAATCATGATTCCCGCGAGGGTGGGGACACGATAAGGCGGTAGTTCCATGACAAAGGGCGTGGGTTCTCCCCTAATGATGGTTTTGCGTAATAACAAAGCCACTAAAAGAGCCGTCGCCCAGCCAGCCAAAGTCAAAATGAACATGACCGTCGGCGCGTGGTTGTGAAAAAAGATGTTGACAAACAACAGGAAGACCGGAATCTTGGCTCCGCAGGTCATAAAGGGAACCGTTAAGATAGTGGCCAGGCGTTCCTTCGGCGAGCGAAGCGTTCGAGCTCCCATGACGCCAGGCACCGCGCATCCCCCGGCGATGCCGCCGCCAATGATGAACGGCATGATGGAGGCCCCATGGAGACCGAAAAAGCGGAAGACTCGATCCATGATGTAGGCCACCCGAGCCATATACCCGGAATCCTCCAAAAAAGCGATCATGAAAAACATGATCATGATCAGGGGCACAAACCCCAGAACCCCGCCCACGCCAGCGATAATCCCGGACGTGACCAATGATTTTAAAGATCCTGACTCCATGCGCGAGCCAATGAAGTCCGACAACCAGTCAAAACCGGCGGTCAGCCAATCGTTGGGGTACTGGCCAACCTCAATGGTGAAGAAGTAAATGGCGTACAAAACGCCTAAAAGGATCAATGGCCCGCCTAACCGATTCGTTAGCGCCCGGTCAAGCTTATCGGAGAAAGCGACGCGTTCGAACGACTCGCTGGCCCCGGTCAAAACCCCGTTTTTAATGATGGAGTTGATCCAGCCATAGCGGTAGTCGGCGATGACGGCCTCGGGGTAGGTGTTTAAGGTGGATTTTAGATGAGCCGTCACCTTGTTGGCGATGGCCGCCAGCTGATCGCAGGCGTCGTTGTTGACGCGGCGAGCCCGGCCAATGATGTCTTTGTCGCTCTCCAGGAACTTCATGGCCACCCAGCGGGAGGGGTACTGATCCGTGAGGAGCTTGGCGTTTTCCACCAGTTTGATCATATCGGGCAGAACCGCGTCCAGATCCGGGCCATAGGAGATGACCAAAGGATCCACCCGGCCATGAGTTTTTTCCGCCAATTTGACCGCCTCGGTCAGGGCCTCGTCCAGCCCATCGCCCTTGCGGGCCACGGCGGGGACGCATTTTAGGCCAGTCAATTCTTCCAGGCGCTCGGCGTTAACGTTAACGCCCCTTTCTCGGGCCTCGTCCATCATGTTTAAACACAGAACCAGGGGAATGCCCATCTCCAACATCTGGACGGCCAGGTATAGGTTACGTTCCAGAACTGGGGTGTTTAAAACGTTGATGACCGCGCCAGGCCGATCCTCGGCCAAAACGCGTCGGGCCACCACTTCTTCCAGGGAATAAGCGGTTAGGGAGTAAGTGCCCGGTAAATCCACCAAGGTGACCGCTGTCCCGTTGGGAAGATGGGCCACGCCTTCTTTTTTTTCCACTGTGATGCCGGGGTAGTTGCCCACGTGTTGGCGGGCTCCGGTGTAGCGGTTGAAAGCGGTGGTTTTGCCGGAATTGGGGTTGCCGGCGATGGCGATAAAGCCCTTTTCCGTGTCTTTGTGCAGTCTGTCGTTGGTTTTTTCGTCTATCATAGATTTGATGTCCTTGGGAGGATGGCGCGTCCCCAATTAAGCTCACTTTATTAGAAAAGCTGAAACGCTAATTTACCCGCCTCGACTTCCCAGGGTCGGATTGGGAAAAGGCTATAAGAAAAAGGGCGACAATCGTTAGTCAGCGCTAAGCCTAACACCGGGCGATTTTAGGCTTATGTTGGCTAAGGTTACGCGGAACTGGCCAAACAAAGATAGATAATAATGATAGAAATAGAAAGTTAGAAATAGAAATCTGTAATGGTCTGAGAATAGATAACCTAAGAGTGACTACCCTAACAATAAGCGAGAAGCAACCCATTAATGACCTTGAAACACTAAGAAATAGGTCATAATCAGATTAGGGGCCTTATAATTTAGCCCAAATAAGTTAAACCAACGGCTAAGCTCTCCCAACTAAAAGCCCGTTAGGCGAGCCGCTCGCTGTGGCTGTGGTTAGTTAGGCCATCACTTTAACGAAATCGGCTTCCCGGTTCCGCAAGGTGAGGGTGAAGCCCATTAAGCGCAAGGCCACCGGATCTTCTAAGGGAGCCCGGCCCACGCACTGCACCTTGATGCCGGGGATCAGGCCCATGTCCCGGATACGACGGCCCATCTCGCCATCAGCGGTGATGCCACTGATGGTGCAGACCTGGCCTTTTTTCATGCGCCTTAAAGTCATGCCTTGGTTGGTGGAGGACATAATCTACCTCGATTTTTTAGGAACGTAAATTTATTGATCAACTTAATGACCAATATTGGTTTAATGAGCGATACCGGTTTTAATGTTCAAGATCGGAGCGTTTAGGGGCGCGGCAAGCGCAATCCATGGACGCGTCCTCGTCCAAGGGGCGGTCTCTTTTCTTCTTGCCCCCGCAACCACATCCACAGGAAGGCCGGATAAAAATCCGATAAACCGTGAGCCCGGCGGCGAGCGCCAAAATCACGCCAACGATGATTTCTTGCATAGCCTCTCCTTACCCAATAAAGGGCTTAGTGGAAAAAAGTTCATTCCGCGCGAGTCGGTAATGAGAATCAAAAGCATTATAGGCCTAAACCAGAACCGTGTCAACAGGTATCAAAATATTTTTTTGGTTTTGTGAAAATATAGTTATTGACATATAAATAGTCTGCTTATTATATGAAATAAAGCGTTATTAAAGATAGTTAGTTAGAGTTTCGTCGGGGTGGCTAGGAGGTGGCCGATTTTTTTGGGCTAACCCAGGGGCCGAGTTCGGCCCCTGGGCGGGTAAGAAATTGGGGAGCGGGTGGGATTATTTAGAAAAATTCAGGGCTTAGGAGAAAAGACTGGGTTTTGGGACGTCTAAAGCCAGACAGTCTTTTAAAATCTTAACTTTGTCGGCTGGGCTTTGATCCAATAATTTGTGGAGGTTTTCTGGATCCAAGAGTTGATCCAAATGGGCTTCCGCCAGAATTGACGCGCCTTTGGCCAGGGCTTGGGCTATCTTTTGTCCCGCTTTCTCGCCGGCGATCAGAAAATTTGTCTCTTTTCCCACAGTGTTTTGAACTCTGGCGCCTTGGGCTAACAACTTTTTTTTGATCTTTGGGCGAGGTTGGCTCAGGGTTCCAGTAATAACAAAAGATACGCCCAACAGTGGCCCAGTGGGGGGCGGCGGGGGGGTAGGGTTGGCTAAGTCGGGGTTTAAGAGATCCTTTAGCAAGGCTTGGCAATTAGGGTTTTGGAAAAAAGCCGCCAGGTTCTTGATGATTATTTCGCCCACGGTTGGTAGACTTAGCTCATTGGCTGGAACTGAGGCTAGCGCGATCTTTGGGATTGACTCAATGAGGTTACCGAGAGTTTGGAAGTGGTTAGCTAAGGCCTGGCTGACCGATTCCCCTACTTCTGGCACCGATAGGGCGTGGATGAAGCGCCAAAGATCCGTTCGCCGGGCCTGGTCAATGGCTATAATCAGCTTGTTGGCCGACTTTTGGCCCAAACCGGGGAGGACGGCTAGTTGGCTTTCGGTGAGCCGAAAAATGTCCGTGGGGATGGTGACCAGTTTTTCGGTGATCAGTAATTCGGCCACTTCTGGGCCCAAGCCCTCAATATCCAAAGCGTTGGCGCTGGCGAAATGGGTCAAGCGAGCTAAAGAGCGAGACGCGCAGAAGAAATTGGAGCATTTCCGAAGCGGTTTCCGAGTCGGTTCCTGAGTCGGTTCCTGAATCGGTTTCCGAATCGGTTTCCGAATCACTTTCCGAACCACTTTTTTTTCTTTCTTTTCAATGGGGAGAGCGGGCTTACCACAAACTGGGCAATTGGTGGGGAACTCAAAAGGAACCGCGGAGGCGGTTCTTTTTTCCATTACCACCTCGACTATTTCGGGAATGATATCCCCGGCTCGCCTTAGAATCACAAAGTCGCCCACTCGCACGTCTTTACTTTCCAAAAATTGTTCGTTATGGAGGGACGCCTGGCTGATGGTCGCCCCGCCAATCTTCACCGGGGTTAAGGTGGCCACGGGAGTTAGGGCGCCCGAGCGGCCCACCGTGACATTGATGGCCAAAACCTGGGTCTGAGCCGTTTGTGGTGGGAATTTAGCCGCCACCGCCCACCGAGGGGCGCGGGCGGTCAGACCCAAACTGGGCCATTGGGTCAGATCATCTAAGGTAATGACCAGGCCATCCACCTCAAACGGTAGATCGTCTCTGGCCTTGGACAAAGAGCGAAAAGTCGCTAAGACCTCGTCAAGGTTAGAACGTAGACCACTGTAAGGTGATTGTTCCACAGGAAAGCCCGCGGCCACCAAAAACTCAAACAGCTCATGGTAAGATTTTAGACCTAATTGGGTCGGATTTAACAAACCATAGGCGAAAAATTTTAGGTTCCTCTGGTCGGTCGCCGAGGGTTTGAGCAGTTTTAAGGAACCAGCGGCGGCGTTACGAGGGTTGGCGAAGAGGGGTTGACCTAATTGTTCTTTTTCTTCGTTTAAACGAGCGAATTCGGTCTTTTCCATGTAAACTTCGCCCCGAATGACAATTTCGTCCGAGGGAACCGAAGGGGGGAGCTTGAGGGGAATGTTTTTAATGTTTAAAGCGTTGTGAGTGACGTTTTCCCCTTGTCGACCATCGCCCCGGGTGGCGGCGAGGGTCAGTTCGCGTTCCTGGTAATACAGCTCAATGGCCAGCCCATCGAACTTGGGCATAACATAATAGGTTGGGGAGCCAGTCTCAAGATTTTTGGTCAGACGCGCGTCAAACTCTAGGATTTCTTCCTCGTTTAAGGCTTTTTCCAAGCTTAACATTGGCTCGGCGCGGGTAATTTGAGCTAGGCCTGAGTCCTTGGGGGGCGCGCCCACAGTTTGATCCGGCGAGTCTTTAACCTGTCGCCATTGGGGATGAGCCGCGATGAGGTCGTCATACTCCCTTTGGAGTTGGTCAAACTCGATGTCCTCAATTTCTGGGGACTGATCTTGAAAATAGAGCTTATTGTGCCTGGCCAATTCCTGGGCCAGAAAATCGGCTCGTTGTTTGAGCGTTTCCGTTGGTTGGTCTGGGTCTTTTTGATCCATTGGTTTTCGCCTCTGACGCGGATTTCGCCTGTTGGTCTAGAAAATAGCTTAGCTCCTAAGGCCTTGGAACTGGCTGGCCTGGGGGTGGACGGCTAAAATGGGCCGAGCAGCCATGGTAGTCTTTGGGATAGTCCTTGAGGTAGTCCTCGTGGTAGTCCTTGGTCTAGCTCCCAATGGACGAGCCCGGTAGCCGAGCCTGGGGGACGGACGCGGCTAAAGGCGCTTTTGGTCTGGGGCTCCATCCCGTCCATCCACTATTATAACAATACTCCAACGCGCTGGATGGGGAATTTTCCAAGATTAAAAAGGTAGGTAGTTTTCGACCTACAGTTTCGGCCTTTGGGAATGACTCCAGCGTCAGATTTAGCCTTTGAACGTTTTTTTTCAGTTGGCTAGAATCCATCCACGAATAAAGGACGCCTAGGGACGGATTTTTAGATGGTTAACCGGCCAGATTAACCGATCAGATTGACCGGTTGGCTGTGGAGGGCTCGCCCGAGAAACCAGTTAAAAGAACCAAAGTTCGCCTGTCGTTATAATGGGGGAAAGTTTCGTTTTCTTTGGAAGTCGATGGGAGAGGCGAACTCAGTCAATCCAGTATCGTTTTTTCGACGCCTTTGACGCTTGACCGCGATTTTGGACAAGCGGCCAGCGAAAGGTCACAAAGTCACTCATCTGTCGGGCGCGGGCGAATATTCGGCGCTTCCAGAGAGCCTCTGAAAGTATTTTTCTAATGACACTTTAAACGAGGGCTCTCCCGCGATGGAGGAAGTGGTCGCGATAACCCGGAAAAATGATCCATCGGCCCCTGAAGCGCGAAGACGGGAAAACGCTAATCTTCTGGTGGACTGGATTCTTTCGGCGGAGGGACAAGAGCTGGTTCGGAAAACCGGCTACGTTCCGATCCAATAGCTTTGGTGGCTATTAGAATTGAGATGGCCTTTAGCCTTCGCTGAATTAAACCCCAAACGCCGATGGGGTAACCGCCAATGGGGTAACTAAGGAATGTTAAGCGTTAGTCGTTTCCACGTTTTTAATAGCGCGAAAAAAACTGTTCGCGGCGACAGCCGCGAACAGGGTTAAAGGGATCTTATTTTTGTCTTCTTAGTTTTTCAAAGGCCAAACAGGGAGCCATCGGTGTGGGGCAGGAACTGACTGGCCATGTATTTGTCCATGTAACCAGGGGTTTCCGATAGCTCGAAATTAGTCATCTTGCCCCGAATATCCTGGGCCAGCGACCATTGGGAACGTGACATCAAGGCCAGGGTCGCTCCAGTCAGGGAACTGTTGCCGATGTAGGTGAATTTTTCCAGCGGCAGATGGGGCAACAAGCCGATGGCGATGGCGTTTTCCAAGTTCAAGGAGCTACCAAAGCCGCCAGCGATGATGACCCTTTCCAGATCGCCCATGGTTAGCCCCACGGCCTCCACTAAGGTTTGGTAGCCGGAGAACATGGCCCCCTTGGCTCGGATGAGGTTTTCAATATCGATTTCCGTGAGAACCACGTCCTTGTTCCCGGCGCTCTGGCTAGCTGGGGACAGGAGGTACTCTAGGCCATCCTCGCCCGCGCGCACCTGAGGGCAACTGTTCTCAATGTATTTGCCCTGTTTGCTAATGACGCCGCCTCGGAAAAGCTCGGCGACGATGTTAATCAGACCTGAGCCGCATATCCCCACCGGTTGGCCTCGGCCAATCACGCTGAGGTGGTGGATTTTACTCTCTGGCTCGTATTGGAACTCCTCAATAGCCCCAGGAGCGGCTCGCATGCCACATTTGACGCCGCCGCCCTCAAAAGCCGGGCCCGCCGAACAAGCCGCGCAGGTCATCCAGTCTTGGTTGCCAATGACAATTTCCCCATTGGTGCCCACGTCAATGAAGAGAGTTAATTCCGGTCTTTTGTAAAGCCCCGCGGCCAAGACCCCTGAGACGATGTCGCCGCCCACGTAACTGGAGACGGAGGGGAAAATTTTCATGACCGTGTGGCTTTGGACGTCTAGGCCTAAAAAGCTAGGCCGGATGGAAGGCCAAGCCGTCACTGGGGGCACGTAGGGGGCCAGACGGATGTTTTTCGGATCCACCGCCACCAAAAGGTGGCTCATGGTGGTGTTTCCGGCCGTGGTGATCAGGAAAAGGCGATCCCGGAAATTGGGGTAAGTATCCTCTAAACGTTTTAACAGCCCATTGATGGTGCCGATGACCTGGGATTGGAGCTTGTTGAGGCCGTCGCCTTTGTTGGCGTAGACGATGCGGCTAATAACATCCTCGCCAAAGGAGATCTGGGCGTTTAAGTCGCCTACTGGGGGGAAAGGCTCGCTGGTGGCCAGATCCACTAGACGCGCCCAGACCGAGGTGGTGCCTATGTCCACGGCTAGGCCATAATAGGTCGCCTCAAGCGTGGATTTACTTACCGTCAATAAACGCCCATAAGGGGGACGGCTGAGATCGCTAATGGGCGGCTCAAAAAAGACCGAGGCCCGAACCTTGAACCCCTCGTCACGTAAAACCTGGGGCATTTTTTTCATGACCCCCAGCTCTATATCCAGATCTTGGAGGTCGTGTTGAGATAAAGCTTGGGTTACTCGATCCAGATCGGAAATGTTATCGGTGGCGTCTGGCGGGGTCATTTCCAGATCATATTGGAGAACCAAGGGATCGCGTTCTTCGACGGTGAGGTTTTCCTCGGCTTTGGCGGCTTTTTTGAAAGAAGAGGCGTCCGCCCTGGACTCAATGGGGATAAACAAGGTGGCCGGGCCCATCGCTTTGGCTCGGCAAGCCAGGCGCGAGCCTTGGGCGAAATCCTCTTCGGTGAGGTACAGGCCAGGACTGGCCGACACTTCGCCCTCGCGTAGCTCCACTTGACAGCGACCACAGACCCCTTCGCCGCCGCAGGAGGCGTTGATGTGGATGTGGGCGCGGTTGGCGATTTCCAAGATAGTCTCGCCGGTTTTGGCCTTGACCTTGACGTTGTCCGGCAGGAAAGTTATTTCAAAAGAGTGGTCTTCGGAACTCATGGTATATTCACGACTCCTCTAGGCAAGCCTAGAATTACCGGGGATCGGACGTTTAGCGCTCAAAGCCTTTCCAACGACGGTGGCCCCACATCCATTGGTCTGGGTGCTTACGAATGAACCCGGCCAGAAGGTTGTTCAGGGTTTGGGTCGCTTGGATTAGCCAGTCATTGTCCGCCCGGGCGGGGGGGGTCAAATAAGGAAAGATCTCAAAATAATGGGTGGAACCCTCGCGTCGGCTGAAAAACGGGATTATTAAAGCCCCCGTTTTGGCGGCCAGCTTAAAAGGGCCCAGCGTGGTCAGAGCTGGGCGGCCCATAAAGTCCAAAGGAACCCCTTTACCGCCGACCAGGGCCGATTGGTCGAACAAGGTGCCTAGGACGCCACCGGCGCGGAGAATTTTGAGCATAGCCCCAGCTCCTCCGTCCTTATAAATGAAGCCGTGTCCGCCTCGGGTCCTTAGGCGCGATAACAAGGCGTCGGACAACGCTCCTTGGGTGCGGCCAACCGTGTGGGCCTTAAACCCAAAAATAATGGGCAAAACCTGACAAGACAATTCCCAATTGCCGATGTGGCCCGTCAAAAAGATGAGGCCTCTCTTTTCTCGGTGGGCTAAATCTAAAGCCGCCAAGCCTATTTCCTGGCCCAGGATTTCCCAATGTCCCTGGAAAAATTCCACCCCTTGGTGGAGTAGATATAAACCTTCCAAGGTGGTTTGTCCTAGGTTAGCGAAAGTTCGCCTCGCGGTTTTGGCTAGATCCAGATTGGGTTCCAAAGCCCCAGCTTCTTGGATCATGGCTAGGTTATTTAAAGTTACCTGGCGTCGGCGCTTTAATAGGTAATAAAAGAGTCGACCGCCCCAAGCCCCCAAAAATAGGGACCAAGTTCGAGGTAACCTAGTTATGGGCCAGGTCAGGGCCAGAAACAGAAAAATCCCCAGCCGAACCCACAATTTTTCACTATTTTTGGTGATTGGGCTCTCCCTAATGTCGCCGAGATCCAAAAAAATCCCGGCCCGCCAAAGCCTGGAACCCAAAGGCGCGATAGCCGGATCCGCCCGAAGGCCGTGTCCGGGAAAAGCCTCGCCACTATGGGAAAACGCTATTGGCGATCCGGGTCAGAGCGGATAAGGCGCGGAACCGTCGGCGTAGGAAACCTAAAGCGTTAGCCCGCTTATTGAGCCAAGACTAAGCTAAACAATATCCCATTAGGGCCAAAAATAGCGCCCTCGCCACAGGAAAAAACAATGATATATAAAAAACCGCCTTTTGGGCGTGGCGGTCAGGGAATCAAACCACAGTGACAGCCTTCTACCTCGTCTTCTTTGATCCAGGTGACTTTAGCTGGCGAGGCGGAATTTGTCAAGGAAAACTTTGGTTTTGTTTTATTGATAGGTGTAGTATAAATTAAAACATAGTATATAAAAAATGATAAATATAAAAAATAATTGTAAAAATGGTTGTTAAATCATAAATATAAAAAATAATTCGGAAACTTGGTTGATCAAGCGAAGTAGGCGGGTTGGAAAGTCCTTTGGTTTCGTCGATGGGTGGAAACTGGCCGGAATGGCTTGGAAAAATAACTCCTATTTAAACATATAATTATAGTTTCTAAACGCGGCTGGGGAGCGTTTTAGGGGGCAGGCCTTATCGCCAAATGAAAGCGGTAGTCTAGAAAAACGAAAGATGGAAAGAATTGGTATTAAAATCAAAAAATGGGCTAAAAAATCTCGCTGGCCAAAAAAATAAGGTTAAATTTTAGGTTAAAAGACCTAGGTCAACAGACCTATTGAACAGTTTTAGTCAAGAGACGTTGGTCAATAGACCTCGGGCAAAAGATATTGTCTTAAAAGACAGTGATTAAAATATAAAATTATCTTATAAACGTGGTAAAACGTAATTAAATAACATTATTGCTATATTTAATGGAAATTTTTTATTATTTAGTCGTTATTCTCTCATTATCGCTTGGCCAGCGCCCGGTTAGGTCAGATTTAGGTACTCAAAAAGATCGGCTTGGCAAGCCCGCCAGGCGTCAAAACCAGGCCGCGTCGAGGCCTGGTACCAAGCGGCTGTTTTGGCCACGGCTTTTTTCACGTCCCACTTAGGCGTCCAGTCCAGGAGCGCGCGGGCCTGGTCAATGGCCAATCGTAAAAGATTGGCCTCATGGGGCGCGTTATGGATGGAAGCGTCCACCCACTCCGCGTTGGGCCCCCAGAGATGGCAAAAATAATCAGCCATCCGACCTACCGTCCAGGCGTCGCCTGGTTCTGGGCCAAAATTCCAAGCCGCGCGCAAGCGCGGATCCCGAGGTTGAGCGATGAGTCGCTCGGCTAAAGTCAGATAACCAGAAAGGGGCTCCAAAACATGTTGCCAGGGGCGGCTAGCGTAGGGATTGCGAATGAGAGCGGGTTGATTGTTTCTTAAAGCCCGAACCAGATCCGGAACCAAGCGATCCACTGACCAGTCGCCGCCCCCAATGACATTGCCAGCCCGAGCCGTGGCTAAGCGGACGCCATCGCCGATACTGTTGAGTGGGAAAAAACTATCGCGGTAACTGCGGGCCACAATTTCCGCGGCCCCCTTGGAGGCGCTATAGGGATCTCGGCCGCCTAAGGCGTCAATCTCTCGGTAACCCCAGAGTTGTTCTTGGTTTTGGTAACACTTATCGCTGGTGATGACCACCACCGCCGCGGGTCTTTTGGTCAACCGGACGGCTTCCAGAACCACGGCCGTTCCCAAAATGTTAACTTTAAAAGTGGCCAAAGGATCGCGGTAACTTTCCCGAACCAAGGCCTGGGCGGCTAAATGGAACAAGACGTCCGCCTGGGATTCCTGCCAGGTCTTTTGAAAAAGCTCAAGATCCTGGATGTCGCCTATGGTATGGGAGACCAGACATTTTTCTAAATTAGCGGCCAGAAAAAGTGGCGTCTGGCCATCCGGCGCGGTTGGCGGTAGGGCGTAGCCATGAACCCGAGCCCCAAGTTGATGAAGCCACTGGATCAACCAAGAGCCCTTAAAGCCGGTGTGTCCAGTGACCAGGACATTTCGGCCTGACCAGAGACGGTCGGTAGTGGTATTGTCCGTGTTTGTCGCTCGCGGCATAGGGTCTCCTGGTTGGTCGACTGGAAAGCTAATTTTTTAGAGAGGATGGTTAAAACATATCTATAAACTAGATGGATTATAAACTAGGGATTATAGATTACATGGATTGAAAACTAGATGGATTGGCTAGTGGCTATTTTATTCTCTCCCCTCGGCGATCCAAAATCTTTGGCCTAAATCATTGGGGTTTTGTTGGCTCCTGGATCCAGTCAAGATTGGTTTTGGCGAAATTAACGTCGCCCCTAATTTGGCCTTCCCCCAATTTTGGGAGTCTATAGTCTATTGTCACCCAAGAATCGTTAATTCCAAGATATACGCGCTATTCAATCATAGCGCGGGTAAGCGTGGCGCGTATAAGGCGGGTCATAAAAATTATATTATAGAGCCCGATTCTCCGAGGAAAATTTGAGATCAATTTTTTTTGTTGTTGTTTGTTGTTGTTGTTTTGTTTTTATAATTATATCGCCAAGGCCATAGTCTAGTTATCAATATATATTAACAACCCTTCAATGTCAATATTGTCGGCGCTGGCGGTCGCGAATAGCCCAATTGAAAGTTAAGGGTAGATTTGGCTGGTCGCGGTTTGTCCGTTGATTGGAAAATGTTGTTGGATAAACTCAAAAATCTAAATTGTACGTTCTAGTCTGGCCGCTTGGGTTGATTCGGTTTGTCCATAGAACTGACTGGATAAAGAATGTAAAGATTAACTTTCTTAATAATTTATGGTAAAATATAGTATATTTCTGGTTATTTAAATATTTGACCAGATTTGGGGGGATGAATTGGTGAAATTGATCTGGATCAAGGAACGCGGGTGGGCGTCAAAGTATCCTGGCTAAGTGGCCTGGACGTTTGGGCTGTCTTGGTGGGGCTGGTTGAGATTAGTTAGGGATTGGACACGAAAAAAAACTGGCCAATTTGATTTGGATCAAAGATTGGGGCTAACCTTTGGGCGATAATGCCTTAGGCCACGGGGAATCTATGATCATCTAGAATTCTGGCCCGTCCTAAGCTCAGGCTAACCCGTGGCGGTCGATTGGAATAACCGTTTTTTGTCGCCCCTGATTGTTAGTGGCGCGGTCAACCTAAAAAGGAGTCTAACAATGACTTTGTCCAAGGATGTGATAGAAATAGATCCGCGACTGTGCGATGGTTGTGGCCTATGCTTATCTAGTTGCGCTGAGGGGGCTTTGATGGTCGTTAACGGTCAGGCCCAGGTCATTGAGGCCCGTTGCGATGGGGCCCTGGCCTGTTTAGGCTCTTGTCCGCGCGGGGCTCTTAAAGTGACTTCTCGGCCAGAGTTGGTTTGTCCAAGCGCGAGCGCGATAGCCAAATGTCTGGAACCAGCGACCAACCCCAACCAAGGCCTGATTAACTGGCCCATAAAGATAGGGCTCATTAATCCAGTCAACGCCTTTTCTGGCTATTCGGAATTGTTGGTGGCCGCCGATTGCGTGGGGTTCGCGTTGTCCGATTTTCGACAATTTCAGGCCAACCGTCCGGTCTTGATCGGTTGCCCCAAGCTTGACGACGTGGACGATTACGCCCGAAAGCTAACTAATGTCTTAAAAAATCACCCAGATCTTAGGCGGGTCACGGTGGCCATGATGACCGTCCCTTGCTGCCAGGGCCTTAAATGGGCGGTGGACGAGGCCGTTAAAATGGCGGAGCGGGATTTGTCGGTGGCAAGCCAGCGGATTTCTCAGGCCGGTCATGTTCAACTTTAATGGGAGGTAGGTTATGTCGACGGTCATGTGCCCAGGCCAAGACACGGCCTTTTGGAAGCCAGGGGATATTTTTGAGATTACTTGCCCAGCCTGCGCGGCTAAGGTGGAATTTTTCAAAGACGACGCTCGCCGGAAGTGTCCGGGGTGTGGTCATATTTTTCCCAACCCTAAACTTAACGAGGGGTGCGCCCGTTGGTGCCAGTTCGCTGAAAAATGTTTGGGCGTTAACCCAGAAATCCTGAAAAAATAGTTTATTGGTTGAAACGACCATAAACCCATAGCCAAAGCCATACGAGAAAAATCTGAAAAGCCCTAAAGAGAAGGCCCGTTGACTCACGAAGAGCGCGACGTGGCCGATCTTTGAAAACCGCGCTTTCTGCTGAGGTAGCGTGGTGGGATGGCTAGGCTATATGGATGGATGATGAAGGATACGGGCCAGACTGAGGGCGCGTGTCCGCGAACGTTGGAAGTTGGCCAAAACTAGGTTTAAGAACCGGAAATCATTCGGCCAAAGCGAGGAAACAGCCTAGAAATGGGCCAACGCTCGCGAAAGGAAATAGCGGCTAGCCCATAGTCAGGCTCAAAGCGTCACTCTGACCAATCAGTGTCTTGAGAAACTTAGCCACGCAGAGTTATCAAAGAGGCGCGAAATGGTAAACTCTAAACGATGGAGTGGGTAGTTGAGCCGCTGGGGGCCGAACGGCGCCCTGGTGGCGTGGTAGAGGGCGGCTCTATACCGCCCCCTACCCGAGTGTTATCAAAGACTATATAAGGCCAACCCAAAGGGGGACTGGCGGAATCGACTTACCGACGGCCGTAGTAGTTTTCCATAACGCACTCGCGATAACGCTTGGTGTCGTGGTTTTGGATGCGTCTGCACTTGGGGTAACGCTTGTCGTCACGACGATCGTCAAACTTATCGTGGTCAAACTTATTATTGTCAAACTTGCCGTGGCTAGGTTTGGGGCCGGGATTGTGGCTAAAATAGTTGGAAACGACGCACTCGCGATAACGCTTGGTGTCGTGGTTTTGGATGCGTTTGCACTTGGGGTAACGTTTGTCGTCGCGGCGGTCATCAAAATAATCGCTCCGGTCGGAGACAGGCTGGAAGGAGCTTAATTTCCCCTCAGCGGTCAAAGCTTGGCCGGTAAAGAGAGTGTCGGCCGCGGCGCTCAGGCTGTCCTGGGCTGACGAAGAAAGAACCCCAGCCTCAGCGCGTTGGGCGCAAATCAAAGCGACCATGGCTAGGAGGGGCAGAAAAAAGGCGTAAACGAGTCGGTTTCTAACAATGGACATACATCACCTCATTGAATCTGATGGCGGTTTGGTATTAAAAGCTCTCAAACATGTAATATCTGGAACTATAGTTCAGATTTTAATTAGAACTCCGCCAAAAATTTTCATGATTAGGTTTATAGCAATAACCGGGCCAAGTCAAGTTATAGGCTTCGTTGAACGAGGATTTTTGGGTAAAGGTTACAAAATCGCCCTCAATACCGGAAGGAAGGGCTATTGGCTAATCGCGAACACTCGTCGGTTTAGGATATTTTTTACTCAGAAAGGGGAAGTTTGGGTTCCTTTTTACCCGTCAACCCAAAAATAGGGGAAAAATTTATTAACCAACCAGATAGGCGGGGTCTGAAGTAGGAAAAATGGTAGGGAAAAATAGAGGCGGTCAAAGTAGACTGGACAAAGTAGGGTGGACAATGTAGTGGGGACAATTTTTAGCTATTACGAATATTTAAAAGAGAGAAGACAGATAGCGCAAGAATTAATAATTTTTTAACAAAATTTGAGTATAATTTTTTTTATTATTATTAATTTATAATTTTTAATTATATAATAATTGTATTAAAGTTTTATAAGACTAATAAATTTAATTAATATTTTTAAATAAACAGTAAATTGATTATTTTTAATATTTATAGTTATGTTACTCTCTTTATATATAATTTAGCGAATATATTTTATAGATAAACAGTCATTTTGATTCTACATCAACATTGTTAGCTCCAATAGAAATAACTGGTCAGGAGTCACCCTGGCCATCGGCTAAACTAATCTTTCGACCACCGAGAACGCTATTTCCAGTTTAATAGACCAAGGCCAAGAGGGTTACGACCAAAATTCCATAAAATAGGATTTGATTTTAAAGACAATAAGCCCATAGCCAGAGCCATGGGCCTTTTGTTTATTATCTAAAGAATAGAAGGCCAGCCCAAAGGGGCTGGTGGAGTCGACTTACCGAGGGCTGTAGCCGTGGGCGTAGTTTTTCAAAACGCGCTCGCGATAAAGTTCGCGATAACGCTTGTTGTCGCGGTGTTTGACGCGCGCGCTAGGGGTAACGCCTGTCGTCCCGGCCACCTTCAAACTTATCGTGGTCAAACTTATTATTGTCAAATTTGCCGTGGCTAGGTTTGGGGCCGGGTTTGTGGCTAAAATAGTTGGAAACGACGCGCTCGCGACAACGCTTGGTGTCGTGGTTTTGGACGCGTTTGCAATTGGGGTAACGTTTGTCGTCGCGGCGGTCATCAAAATAATCGCTCCGGCCGGAGACAGGCCGCGAGGAGCCTAATTTCCCCTCAGCGTTTAGCGCTTGGCCGGAAGAGAGGGTATCAGCCGCGGCGCTCAGGCTGTTCTGGGCCGGCGAGCCAGACAGAACCCCGGCCTCAGCGCGCTGGGCGCGAATCAAGGCGGCCATGGCTAGGAGGGGTAAAAAAAAGGCGTAAAAGAACAGTTTGCTGACGCTGAACATACATCACTTCATTAATTTTATGGCGGATTGGGTCTTTTAAGCTTATAAATATATAGGTTCAAAAATTAAAGCTCAATAAATTAATTTGAACTACACCAAAAATCAGATAACTTTTTTTAAGTAAGTTTCTTATGTAATTTTAGTAGACGAAAATTATCCTATTATGTAGTTTTGATAGACGTAAACTGCTCAAAAATAGGCTGGGACTTTTTGCGAAGGCATCAAATTTGATGGCCTCGCGAAAAGTCCATAAATCAAGAATCCTAATTTATAAATTATTGAAATTAATACTATTTTTCTTGAAGATTTCCAATAATCTAGGGTTTTCTCGAAGCCATAAAATTTTGATAAATAATATTTTTATATAATATTTTTATCTTTTATATAAATAATGATTCATTTTATTGTCTTATTATCTAAATTATTATTTTTTAATGTCTTGTTAGATCGGTAGTCCCATGGTCTTGTCTTTTTTATCTGAATTTAGTCGACCCCCAAGACGGTTGGAGCCCGCGTCTGGCTTTTTAAATCGATCTTTGTGATAATAGGGCTAACGGCGCGTCCCCGTTCGCGTTAAATATTTTTAGGATTATTTATGGCCTCCCCTGACTCGCGCCCTGACTCCCCACCTGGCTCACCCCCTGGCTCCCCTTTTGATCGCGTCCGTCAGGTCTCGGTTCTGGCCACCGCCTCCTCCATTGGGTTGTCCTTGGTCATCGCCATTTTTTTGGGAGCTGGCGCGGGTTGGTGGTTGGACAAGTATTTGGGCTCCAAACCCTGGGGTTTTATCATCGGTCTTTTGTTGGGGCTAGTGGCCGGTTATCGTAATATTTTCATCCTGGCCAAGCGCCTGGAGCGAAGCCAAGAGGCCAGTCGCCTGGCTAATAAGAAAAAGGAAGACTCATGAGCGAGACGGCTCCCGTTTTTTCTAAGCAAATTTTGGAGCTGATCCATTATAGCGGCCTTTTTACTCGCGTCTGCGTGGTCTTGGCCTTGGTGGCCGTGGTGGTGGCCAGTATTTTGGGGGGGCTCAGCGGAGCGGTGGGAACCTCTTTGGGCTGTGGCCTGGTTTTGGCCAATGTTCTATTGTTGCGCCAGACCATCATCCACAGTCGCCCAGGTCGGTTGAGTCATTCCATTTTTTGGACAGTTCTGAAGTTTAACCTGGCCTTTTTGGTCACTGGCGTTTCTTGCTGGTTGATTATTAAATTTAGGCTCGGCTCGCCTTTAGCTTTTTTAGGCGGGTTATCGATCTTTTTTGTGGGTATGTTCGTCACCGTAATTTGGGGCGGGGCTCTTTATTTATTAAAATTCAACCAAGACCAACCCTTAGCGCCGCTCGCCGCCTCGGCGGAGGCTAACGCTTTGACCGACTCCCCGGATGCGCGCGATTCTAGCGTCGTGGCCCAACCGCGCCCGCGAAACGCGCCCCCCGAGACCCCTCAAGCTTCGCCACCCGCCCATGACCCGGCCTAAGGCTATTGTTTTAACTGGCCCCACTGGCTCTGGCAAAAGTCGGCTCGCCATCGCGGCGGCTCAAGCATTGGGGGGCGAGATTATCAACGCCGATAGTTTGGCCTTCTATCGAGGCTTGGACATTGGCTCGGCTAAACCGACCTTAACCGAGCGGGCCCTGGTTCCGCACCATCTTTTTGATATTGTGGATCCCGACGAGGATTTTGACGCGGCGGCTTATTTGAGTTTAGCTCGGCCTTTGGTGGAACAATTAAATCGCTCTGGTCGCCCAGTCCTCATAGTCGGGGGCGCGGGCCTATATTTAAGGAGTTTAACCAAGGGGCTTTTCGCGGGGCCTGGCAAACAGGCGGCCATTCGGGCGGAGTTGCGACGCTTAGTCGCTTTGGGCCAAGATCCCTACGCCCTGTTGGCGCGGGAAGATCCCCAAGCCGCGGCTAAAATTAACCCCCGGGATTACGTTCGGGTGGAAAGGGCTTTAGAGGTTTTCCGGGCGACCGGTCAAAGTATTGTCAATTTCCAAGAAAACCACCGCCTGGCCGACCGGCCTTTTGAAACTCTAATCTTGGTGATAGATCGTCCCACGGCCGAATTGGATCAAGATCTCTGGGCGCGAACCGAAAAGATGCTCCAAGACGGTCTTTTGGAAGAGACGGCCAGTTTACTTAAACGTTGGCCTGGCGACTTAAAACCATTGTTGGCCATTGGTTATCGAGAGGCCCAGGCTTGTTTGGCCGGGACTTTGACTTTGGAGGCGACCAAGTTAATGATTTATCGGCGCACTCGGCGTTTGGCCAAGCGTCAAAGAACTTGGTTTCGGGGGCAGACCTCGGAAGGGTTGTGGGTTAAACCGGAGCCAGAGCTGGTCATAAACCTAATCCGGGATTTTTGGGCGGCCGGATGATCGCCATCGCTTGGCCACCCTTGACTCGGGCCACCTTGATCCAGCGTCACAAAAGATTTTTAGCCGACGCGCGTTTGGACAATGGGGAGGTGATAACCGCCCATACGGCCAATACGGGTAGTATGCTGACTTGTAGCCAGCCCGGTCGGCCCATCTATTTGAGTCGCTCGAACAATCCTAAAAGACGTTATCCCTATTCTTGGGAGATGATTGAAATGCCCGATGGTCTGGTGGGGGTCAACACCACCTTACCCAATCGTCTCGCCGTCTTGGCCGCCCGGGCCGGTTTTTTTCCCACTTGGCCCTTAAACGCCGAAGTCACCTCGGAAGTTTCCATTGGCCACAGTCGTCTGGATCTGCGTCTAAAAAGTCCCCAGGGCCCCACGGTCTGGGTGGAGGTGAAGAATTGCTCTTTAGTGGAGGCGGGGGTGGCTCTTTTTCCGGACGCGGTTAGCCAAAGGGGAACGCGCCATCTCTTGGAGCTGGCCCAATTGGTCGAAGCTGGGGATCGGGCCATTATTTTGATTTTGGCGCAGAGAAAGGCGAGGGTTTTCCGGCCAGCGGCGCGTATTGACCCGGTGTGGGCGAAAACTTTAGCCCAGGTGGTTCGACAAGGAGTGGAAATTTTGGCCTGGGGAGTGGATCTAACTTTAACGGAGGCTAGTTTGGGCGAGCGGTTGGCGGTGGAGTTGTGAGCTCTTTGGCGTCGTTTTTTGACGCGCCGATCCCCGATCCGCCAGAGATGGAGCCGTTTAACCGCTTTTTTCCGTTTGTCACCGGACAAACGCCCAAAGATCTGGCTGGCCAGCCGGCCCATCGCCTCGTCGCTAAACTGGGTTCGCCGGAGTGGGCGCGGGAGATGGTGGCTTTTGGTTGTTTATGGATGATGGATAAGCCTCAACCCGATCCAGATGGCCCCTTGGAAGCGGGGGCGCGGTTTCGGGTCAACTGGCCCCGCTATGGGCCGAAGCGTTTTTATGAGGCGGATCCGAAAAGAATTGTTTTTGAGGATCCAGATATCCTTATTTATGACAAGGAATCTGGTCGGCCCGCCCAGTCCGTGCCCCATGACAACTACAATAACGCCCAAGCGGCCTTGGAGCGTTTGCGGAACATGCCCATGCGCCTGGCTCATCGCTTGGACGTGGGCACCTCGGGATTCTTGATTATGGCCAAAAACGCCCCCACCGCCTCGCGTTTAGGTCAGGCTTTCAGTCAAGGCCGGGTGAGTAAACTCTATTTGGCTTTAACTTTAGGCGAAAAACCCGACTGGGTGGAAAAAACCGTGACCGCTTACGTGGCTAAATCTGGCCAACATTACGTGGCTCGGGCCGAGGGGCCAGGGAAACTGGCCAAAACTATTCTTCGGGTTATCAAGGCCCAAGATGGCCAAATCCTGTGGGCCGCTCGGCCTTTGACTGGGCGCACCCATCAGATTCGGCTGCATTTGGATTTACAGGGTTACCCCATATTGGGCGACAATTTTTATGGGGGCGCGGCTTTTTCGCGTCTGGCTCTGCGGGCCGCGGGGTTAAGGGTCACGGAGCGCGATGGCCGAGATTGGTTCGCGATAGGCCCCCTGGAGCCAGAGTTACAAGGACTGTGGCCTTAGGCGGCCTTGACTCTGGCGGGAGTTAAAACGGCGATTATTGTAATTAGTCGGCTAACCGCTCCAAAGTCTTGGCGATTTCCAGAAACGTGGGCTCCCAGTTGCCCGAGCTAACCCCATTGGTTTCAATGAGCTTTATGGCCAGAGAAACGGTCAGTTGGAGGAGCTCCTTGGCCTTTTCTGGGCTCTGATGGGCGATAGCTTTTCGGGTCAGTTGGGCGTTTTGTTTGAGGCGCTCCTGAACGGCGGCGACGTTGCCGATCCAGCCGCGGTCAATTTGACAGACCGTTAGGGTTCCGGCCAGACGTAAGAGCGGCCAGCCTGGCGGACCCGCGTCAACGATCTCTTGGCCGGTCTCCGCCAGGTCAATCAGGGCTTGGGGCAGGTTAGCGGCGGATAGATTACGTCGATCCAACAGTTTTAAACACAGATCCCGGGCTAGGGCCAGTATTACGCTAGGTTTGGTCATGGGCGCCTCGGGGGATGGATTGGGTGGCCCGTGAAACGGCGCCTAGATCATTATACCATCTGGCTTGTCAAATTCTCCTTTAAACAGTATCATTAGATTATCTTGGCAAAATGATTATGTAAGCGAAATGACCAACTTCGCGCGCCTTAATGGGGGTGAGCCTCTTGGGGATGATAAGCCTTAAGGGGGATTGAGGGGAAAGGCGAAAACCATGAAAATTGGCTTTATTGGGGCCGGCAAGGTCGGATTTTGCCTTGGCCAGTATTTTAAAGAAAAAGGCTTGAGCGTGGTGGGTTACGCTTCCCAAAGCCCGGAACCAGCCCAGGAAGCCGCTCGCTTGACTAACTCGCGTTTTTTTTCTGACCGTGAGTCTCTCCTCCAGGCGGCGGATTTGATTTTCTTGACCGTGCCAGATAGATTTATTGGCCAAGTTTTCGCTTCTTTGGTGGGGGTTAAGGGGAAAATCTTCGCCCATTGTAGCGGTTCCTTGGCCAGCGACGTCCTGGCCAGGGCTCGGGAACGGGGTGGTGAGGCGATCTCGCTCCATCCCTTAATGGCCATTTCCGACAAATACCGTTCCCGGGAGCTTTTGGCGGGAGCTTTTTTCGCCATAGAAGGCGATGAGCCAGC
The DNA here is from genome assembly GCA_031269825.1 of Deltaproteobacteria bacterium. Classification (GTDB taxonomy): domain Bacteria; phylum Desulfobacterota; class Desulfarculia; order Adiutricales; family Adiutricaceae; genus JAIROO01. Next base: position 8,896 of record JAISYP010000156.1, on the reverse strand, counting down.
TTTAACCCAAGTCAAAAACTTGATAGCCAGCTTAGGTAACGAAGTCCAAATCCTGGACAAGACGAAAAAGACGCTCTATCATTGCGCGGCCTCAGTGGTGAGTAATTTCGCCGTGGCTTTGGCCTTTATGGGCTCCGAGCTATTGGACTCTTGTGGTTTGGGGGGAGCTAAACCGGCCTTGTTCCGTTTGGCCCTTAATAACGCCAAAAATATCGCCGAGTATGGCCCAGTGGACGCTTTGACTGGCCCGGTGGAGCGGGGGGACGTGTCCACGGTGGCGGATCATTTGGCGGCTTTGTCTGGCGAGGATCGACAGCTTTATCGACTTTTGGCTAGGAAGTTATTGAGGGTGGCTCAGCTCAAGCGAGTTGGTCAGGACTACGCCCCCTTGGCCCAGATTCTGGAAAACCCCTAACCGCCAATAAGGAAGAACGTCTTATGAGAACAACCGTCTCGACTTTCGCGGCCGCCAAAATCAGTGGCCGAAAATTGACCATGCTCACGGCCTATGATTACTCTTTCGCTCGCCTAGTGGACAGCGCTGGGGTGGACTCGATCTTGGTGGGCGATTCCCTAGGCAATGTTATCCTCGGTTACCCGGACACCATTTCGGTGACCATGGAAGATATCATTCACCACACAAAGGCGGTCGCGCGAGGCGCTCAAAACGCCTTAGTGGTGGCCGACATGCCTTTTATGTCCTATCAGGTTTCGGTTCCCCAAGCGGTGGAGAACGCTGGTCGGTTACTGAAAGAAGGTCGAGCCCAGGCCGTGAAACTGGAGGGCGGGGTCGTGGTGGCCAACCAGATTAGGGCCATCGTGGACGCTTCGATTCCCGTGGTGGGCCATATTGGGTTAACCCCCCAATCGGTTAACGCGATGGGCGGGTTTAAGATCCAGGGCAAAGGCGAGGAGGCGGTCAATAAATTGTTCGCGGATGGGCAAGCCGTGGCGGAGGCTGGGGCTTTCGCCGTGGTGGTGGAATGCGTCCCCCCCCTGGTCATGAAACGACTAACCGAGGAGCTACCCATCCCAACCATTGGGATTGGGGCGGGCCCCCATTGCGATGGCCAGGTTTTGGTTTATCATGATCTATTGGGTCTGTTTGACGGGTTCTCCCCGAAGTTTGTCAAAAAATACGCCGAGGCCGGGGAACTGATCAAAAAGGCCTTTGGCCAGTTTGTTAGCGAGGTCAAGGCGGGCCAGTTTCCTGGGCCAGAGCATTGTTTCGGGGATCCAGAGACTTCTATCCCCAAAATGTATTGATAGATCGATGTATTGAAAGATCGATGTCTTAAATGATCGAGAGATCCAGCCATGGAAATAGTTGAAACCGTCGCCCAGGCCCGGGCTATAACCCGGGCCTGGCGAGCCCAGGGTCAATCCGTGGGGTTAACGCCCACCATGGGTTACCTCCACGCGGGACACGCTAGTCTCATTCGGCGAGCCAAAGAGGAAAACGACCAGGTGGTGGTGAGCGTCTTTGTCAACCCCACCCAGTTTGGCCCCAACGAGGATCTGGACAAATACCCCCGAGATTTCGCCCGGGACGTGGATTTGTGTTCCTCTTTGGGGGTCGGGCTTATTTTCCATCCCCAGCCAGAGGCGATTTACCCGCCAGGTTACGCCACTTACGTGGAGGCCCCGGCTTTGAGCGTTAATCTTTGTGGGCGCTCTCGGCCGACTCATTTTCGGGGCGTGTTAACGGTGGTTTTAAAACTGTTTTTGATTTTAGAGCCACGGCGGGCTTATTTTGGCCTGAAAGACGCGCAGCAGTTTTTCATCCTCAAAAGGATGGTCGAGGATCTGTGTTTAGATCTAGTCATGGTTCCCTGTCCAACTGTTCGCGAGCCCGACGGGTTGGCCTTAAGCTCCCGGAACGCGTATCTTTCGGAAACGGAAAGGCGCGTGGCCCCGCTCATCCACCAGGCCCTCGTCCGGGCCGAGGCGATGGCCCGAGCTGGGGTGACCCAAGTGGCGGAGATTAAGTCGGCCATGGCGGAAATCCTGGAGCGACAAGCTCCATTAATCGCCAAAGATTATATTGAGTTCGTGGAGACCGAGGGGCTAACGGTGGTGGAGGAGTTGACCCGGGATACCTTGGTGGCCGTGGCCGCTTATGTGGGAAAGACGCGCTTGATTGATAATTTTTTATGGAAAGGCTTGGACAATAAATGACCGTAACTCTCTTAAAATCCAAGATCCATCGGGCCACGGTGATAAAAACCGAATTAGGCTACGAGGGAAGCGTGACCATCGACCGCGCCCTCACGCGCGCGGCTGGGATGTATGAGCATGAGAAGGTTCTCATCGCCAACGTCAACACCGGGGAACGCTTTGAGACTTATTGTCTGACCTCTAACGAACCGGGCCTTTTGTGCCTTAATGGCGCGGCGGCGAGGCTAGCGTCAGTTGGGGATCTGGTTATTGTCATGGCTTTCGCCCAAATCGAGGAAGCCGAGGCGGTCAACTTCTCGCCCAAAGTGGTCAGAGTTGACGCGCGCAACCGGATCCTGGGTCAAGACCTGAGCCGGGTGGTCTAGACTTTGGGCGCTGGGAGCGGGAATCCTTTTGGCCTATCCAGCTATTATTAGCCATTATTAGTCTTCCCCAATGGAGCTCCCTCCGTTCCCTTATTCCCAACTATAGTATGATCGGTATTTGATGTTTTAACTTTTCCTTTAATCTAATCATAAATAAATTTGATCTAAACGCTGATAATTATTTCTCCATAATTAAGGTTATTTGTTTATATAAATACCTGTGTTAAACAAGTATAAATGTATTTAATTTAAAAATACTAATAGTATTTATAAATTTAATAAGTTATTATAGCTAAAGTTTTCTGATATTTAGTTTTTTAACCTACATTGTTTTTCTTTTTCATTATTAATGAGCCCATCAAATGGCCCACTGGCTTTAAACCCGTCAGGCGGTCGCAAGCGAACTTGACAATGGCCGTGGCCGGGACGGCGATGATCATGCCAATGCCACCCCATAACCAGCCCCAGGCCAAGATCGACAGGAAAGCGATGGTCGGGGAGAGGTTGACGCTGCGGCCTAAGATCAAGGGCTCTAGAAAATTGCCCGATAGAGCCATGATGAAGATTAAGACGACCAAAAGCCAAACGCCCGTCCCCAAACCAAACTGAATGGTCGCCAATATGGCGGGCATTAAGCTAGCCGTGACAGCTCCTAAAGTGGGAATAAAATTAAGAAAAAAGGCGAACATTCCCCAAGTCGTCGCGAAATCCACCCCAAAAAGCTTACAGACTAGCCCCACCAAAAAACCAAGACCCGCGCTTAACAAACTTTTCGCTAGAATATAACGCTGGATTTGCTGGCTTAATCCCTGGACGGCTTGGGATAGTTCCTCGCCCCGCGAGCCGGGGAAGGCTTGTTTAAGTTTTTCGGGAAAAGCGGGGATAGCGGGCAAAAAATACAGAATAAAGACGGCGGTCAATAACAAATAACCTGTTAGGGAGAAAAAGTTGTTGAAAAGGTCACCAAAGAACTGACCAAAGGAAAATGAGTCCAAGTGGGTCTTAATGAGATCAAAGGTCAGGAAACTAAAGCGGCTGTCGCGAAAGGCGGTTAATTGGCCAAAGAGCGCGTCTAGACTCTCTTGGTAGGCGGGGAAGCCATCCCGGAACGCCACTAAGCTCATAAACATGAAGTTGGCCGTCAACCAAATGATGGCGAGCCCGAGCAGGAGCGTGGCCAAGATGGCCAGAGGGCGGGGCAACTTCCAATGTTGGAAAACTATGGCCAGGGGGTTCAAGATACAGGTGATGAAAAAAGCTAGAACCATGGGCAGCAAGATGATCTTCAAATAGGTCATGATAGCTCCCAGCATAATGAGGGAGCCCAGGCCAATGAACATCTTTAAGCCAAACGACTTGTGGTGGGTATGGGTGGGGCTCATGGCGGTTTATCCTTAAACTTATAAAATCGAGCCCCAAAGTGGGGAGCGAATCCTTTAAACACGCCGCTAAAATTGTTCCTGGATCGGTTGGGGTTGGTGGATCCTAAGGGGTGAGGACATCTAACAAGATAACATGTTTGGGCGCTTCTGAAAACCCCTTTTTGGCCAACTCCGAAGATGACTAGTTTTTGTTCCCCAAGGGTTCCTTTAACCCGATCGCGGGAAGCGATTATTCTATTATTTTCGTGGATTTGAGATTAACCTAGAGTTTTTTTGAGGACGCGTTTTGGCGGGGATCGTTAATCGGCTCTCCAGATCTGGGGTGGAACTGGCCTTCTTTTTAGCCTAATAGGGTTGGCTAGAAGGCCAAATTTTTTCAATTATCCAAATTATCCAAATTATCTAAATTACCCTAATTACCCAAAAAGGCTAAAAATACTACGCGCGAAAATTTTAGTGTTTTAGGCGCTAATGTCCACATCTTGATTAATCCAGGCGATCTTGGCCTATATTTACGATCCTAAGAAATTGCTGGATATTTTCGCCTTTAAGGTTTATTGATGAAAAGCGCCATTTTTTGGCGAAGCTCCCATAGGTTGAGTGATTTTGGTCGTCGCGGCCATATTTAGCGTTCTTGGAAAAATAGTGACCATGGCTTTCATTGGGGCGCGTTTTATTAAAAGCCACGTTTATGATTACGCCCCATATTTTGTGGTTAGCGAAAACTAGCCCCTATATAAGGCTTGGGGACTTTTTATTAAGGTCGCGTCCCATATTTTGTGGTCAGCAAAAACTCGCGTCTAAATAAGCTTTTGGGACTTTTTATTATTGAGCCATTAAAGGCGATTAAAGCCATAATGGCGATTATTGGCGAAATATCGATCCGCCCATAATTGACTAGTCTAACGGTAAAAAGTTAAAATCCACCCTTAATTATAAGTAATAGTCTAAAGACTGGCTCGACCTTCGCCGCCTTAAGTCTTAAAATATGGAAATGGCGATGGTTTGGGTTAAGGCTTTTGTTTTTGGGCGATATTTAAAAAATTAGCCTACATTTTGTGGGTCGCGTAATAGGCTCCCAAAATATGGAGCCGCGGTTGAAAATTGTCCGGCTATTGGGGCTTATTAAGGTCAAAAATGAATAGTCTGATGGGAAACAAGAAAAAATAGCCTAATTTATGGTCAAGGGTCAGGGAACCAGGCGCGCCTAATTTTTTGGGCTAAAAAAAATTTGACCAGATGGGCCAGGGTGAAAAAAAATTCCCTTTTTTTCTGGTCAATTATGAGAAGAAGTTGATCTTAACCTGGCTTTCTCTGGAGTCATATTTGGTTTAGGAAAACCAATATTGCGCTTTACTCAGGCTATTGATTATAAAATACGTGGATTGCGGTAGGCTGAACGACTAAAAAGGTTGTCTTTTAAAACTGTTGGCGATATTAGATTTTTCCAGTTATACCTCTCGTTGATTTCAACATACCTTGTCATCTGGACTAGACTAAAAAAACTTGGTACATTTCTATGGCCCGGGTTTTAGCCATTTCATTTGGCTATTAGCGTTTTGGGCCAACAATAACGCCTGTCCCACCGGACGCTTTTGAATTAAGTTATTTTTTTTTCCTGTCTTGGCCGGAGTTATATGACCATTCTTGAAAAAAATAGGCTCCAAACCTACATTTTAAAGTTAGAGCGAATTATGGCTGATTCGCGCGAAGTTTCGCGGTTGGCGGGTAAAACTAACGAGCCCACGCGGCGCGTTCGACTTACGGCCCAAGGCGCGGTTGGTCTTTTGCGAGCTCGCTCTCTTTTTGAGGCCATGGTCGAGGAATATGGCTTGGCGATGGAGGCTTGGCCCAGCCTAGCTCAAGCGGCCAGCGGCTTGGTTGAGGTTTTTGTCACGAATGGTCAATGGGCGCCAGCTTTAAAACTTTACCAACAGATCAAGATGTTTGGTCGTTCCCGTCAGGTTTTGGGCTGGCGGGCTTTGACTGGCTCTCGTCTGGTGGCCCATTTGGTGGGCGACCACCAGATCGGGGAGGCGGAACGGGTTTACCGGACAACGCGCGTTTTGGGGCAATCAGGAAGCGTGGCGCTGGATCGATCCAAGGCGGCTTTCTATTTGTTGACCGCGGCCATCCAGGCCGGGAACACGGCTAAAGCCAAGAGCTATCACGATCAAATCATGGCCATCGCTCAGCCTATTTTGCTGAGGGGTCGGGCGACTTTAAGTTTGGTTCCAGCTTTGGGCCAGTCGGGGGGGCTCGGACAATTAACCAAACCTGATTCGGGGGAATTTAACCCCCCGCGATTATCTTTGGTCGGTTCCCAATCACCGGCCGGGTTCCAGGATTTGGATGTTGACCGCCGGGAAGAGCTGGCTCAAACCGTGGCCAAGGCCACTATTAATTTGATCTCCGGTTATGTTTTCGATGGCCGGGCTGATGAGGCGGCCGAGGTCTACTGGGCGTTCGCGGCCATGGATTTAGACGCGCGGGAGTTTTTGGCTCGAGGGGCTTGTGATTTAGTCTACGCTTACGCGCGGGCGGGGCGTTGGGATTTGGCTAGGGAACGTTACGCCTTTTTGGCGGGGCTAGAGGACGACGTCAATGATTTCAGGGCCAAGGCGGCGGCTAACCTGGTGGTTTTGTACAGCGAGTCGCGAATGTGGCCGGAAGCGGAGACTTTACTGAGGGAATTGGCCGGGTTAGCCCCTCAGGAGCGGGCCGAGGAGGAAAAAACCCGGGCCGTGGCCGCCTTGATGTTGGGTTACCTGGATCAAAGGCGTTGGGACGAGGCTCTGTCGCTGTACCGCCGTTTAAGCCACTTAGGGGTCGGATTGTCCTTGGCCAGCCAAGCGGAGGCGGCCATTAACCTATTATTGGGGTTAGCCCAGGCCGGGCGGATGGGGCTAGCCCTGTTGGTGTTTGAGCATTTTAGCCAATATCAGGCGTTGCCGGATCACGAAGTCGACTTGGCCTCGGCCGCTTTGGGGTTAGTGGATGGTTACGCTCGGTTGGGCTTTAAGGAAGAGGCCCTGAAACTCCATCATTTTTTGATGGAGTTAAAGGGGCCCGAAGAAATTATCCTCGCCCAAGCCCGCTCCCATTTCGCGTTGATCACGGCTTTGGCTTTGGAAACGCGTCTGGATGAGGCCAAAGAGCTGTTCCAGAAGATGGGAACTTTACCGGCCACCTTAGCGGTGGAGGCGGAAAAGTCCAAAGCCATGGTTAACCTGATCAGCTGTTTGGGGACAGCTGGCCGTTTGACCGAGGCGCGGGAATTGTTTGAGGAATTTAATAACCTACAACCGAGCGATACGGTCATTGACAATCATGGTTTGGCCGCTTTTAACCTTCTGTGTGATTACGTCCGCCGTCTGTTGGTTTTGGAAGGCTTGGAGCTATTGGACTTCATCGAGCGGTTAAGGCCTAGTCCCCTGCTCGCCGCGCTCCAGGTGGAGGCGACGGTGGAACTGATTCAGGCGGCCATGGATCTGGGTCGGTTAAGGCTGGCCGAATCGCTCTTTCAGAAGATAACCACTGGTTTGGGGCCCCAGGATTACTTGGAAGAAAGAATCCGGGCGGCGAGCTTTATTATTAATGTTGTCTCCAATTCCGTCTTGGCGCGGAAAAAACGTTTATCGTCGCCCGATGACCTAACGACCCCGCAAAAGTTAGATTTGGCCCGCGAGGTTTTTTTGACCATGGAAGGTTTGGTGACCGACCATGAGGGACTGGAAGAGTGGGCCAGTTCCTTGGTTAATTTAGTGACCGCTTTGGAGTCGGTGGGGCAAGTAGCCGAAGCCCAAAAGGTCTATCAGTCCTTACTGCGGCTGGGCCAGTCGGCCTCAGCCGCGGTATTGGGCGAATGGTCCAAGGCCGCTTTTAATCGGATCACCTTTAGAGCCGAGGCCGGAAAACTTGAGGAAGCGGTGGCTCTTTTGGCGGAGATGGAAGAGTTCGGGCGAAGTGGTTCGGCGCGTCCGCGCTTAGCCCAGGCCATGGTCAACGTGGTCAGCGCTTTGGGCCAGGCCGGTTGGTTGGAGGTGGCTCAGGCCATTTATGAGCGCTCCAAGGAGCTGGGGCGTCAGGGCCAGATGCCCGTGTACCGGGCTAAGACGCTCTATAACTTGATCTTAGGTTATTTTAAGACAGGCCGTTTAACCGACGCCGCGGAATTGTTCACGCGGTTTGAGCCGGGCCCGGAGCTAAAGACCATCAGCCCCCAGCTAGTGGAGGCGGCGATGGAGCTGATCCTGGCTTTAGCCGCGGTGGGCGCTCGTCAAGAGGCGCGGGGTGTTCATGAAACCATGAAGAAGATTTTGGCTGAGGCGGGCTTACCCAGCGACTGGGCCTCCTTTGAGCTGATGGTCAAGGAACCGCCAACCAAAGGTGGCTCGGAAAAACTGGCCCTCATCACCGCCGGCCGGCTTCGTCAAACAGTGAAAAATCTTCAGGAGCGACGGAAATCCCGCGAGGTTCGGGAACTGGCTAGTCCAGATCCTCCCACCAGTGGCTCCGATGAAATCGAAGGCCGGGCGAATTTAAAGCCTTGGACGTTTGGCCATTACCGGTGGAATCGGCGGTAGGCGGCGGGGGGAAATCTAGGGTACTGGAGCTATAATCCGTTCACCCTTTATCAATCAAAAGAGCCGCCCCTGAACTTGAGCTTTGGACGCGGCCAGAGCGGACTTAGCTTTTTCAACTTGAGTCAATATATCTTCATCTTTGGCCATCCCATGATAAACTTGCTAATAATTATTATAGAGTTCGATAAACGAATAGATCTCTTAACTAACTCTTTAGCCGAATGGAAGGAGCTCTTACGAATGATGGTTTCGCGAGAAGTCTAAAATTGATGGCTTCGCGAAAACCCCCTTTTTTAAAAAACAGGAATTTCCCGGGACAAAATTTTTTTTGGGCTTCTGACAGGAAATTTTTCCCAAAACCCCAGATCTCTAGATCACGATCGGA
>JAISYP010000102.1 GCA_031269825.1 Deltaproteobacteria bacterium | reverse complement strand
GCCATTGTTTTCACAATATAATTGTTCGATCAGGTCCATCGGGAGGATAGGGAGGATATTATCCCGGAAATAAGTGGCCCAGGAGTTGTCTAGTTGTTTATAACGCTTGGATTTATCACCTAACATGTTCATGGGAGTGAACATAGAAGCGTTATTTGGTCCATCAGTTGTCCTCATAAGCAATCCCGCCTAAGTAATCAGTGGTTATCCGACCTAACAGAGTATATTATAATACCTAGGGAAGCTTTTGTCAAGAGGAAAAGAGTTTGTTTCACGTGAAACAGATAACTTTATTTTAAGTAAGTTTCTTATATAGTTTTGGTAGACGAAAATTACACCTACTGAGTAGTTTTGGTAGACGAAAACTGCTCAAACATAGGTTGGGACTTTTTGCGAAGGCATCATATTTAGCCAAACCCACGAGGTCTTAGCTAAAAGTTTTGTCCAGCTCCTTGACTAACCTTAGTCCCCCACTTTTCTCCTAATCCTTGGGGAATACCGCTTCCGCGAAAGACCCGCGCCCGCCGTAATCAACCGACCCATGATGAAGTTTGCCTTGAGCCCAGCCAGGGTGTCGACCTTCCCAGCCACGGCCGCTTCCGTTAGAACCTGGGCGGTTTCTTGGAAACTAGCCGCTGAGATGAAGCTCTCGGTGGTCAAAGAAGGCTTAGCGCTCTCCCGCGGGAATGGTTCCGCCGTGGCTGGTTCTTTCCCCGCCTCGATGATGGCGTGGTTAATCGCCTCAAAACGAGGACGATCCACCGATTCGCCCACCAAAAACTCTGTGTCCCCAGTGGTTTTCTCCCGGACTTTCCGGAGCGTCCACCGGACAATGACCAAAACGCGCTCGCCGTCGCTCTTAACTGACTGGCGTCGATAGACCGGCCGCTCCTCGTCCACCAAGTATTTAGCCAGATCCCTCACCCCCTGGATGGAAAGGATGTAGCGCGGGTTAGCCGAGCCTTCCATCAAAGACTCCCCAGCCCGGATAAAATCGCCCTCATGAACGAAGACAATCAGAACGCGAAACTAACGCGGTCTATCAAGCTAGCCAGGCGAAAATCTAGGCCAAGTCATCCCTCTATTGGGAGACGCCCGCTCGAGTGACGCCAACTCGACTAGCGACCACCCAGCTATCGACCACCTAACTAGTCAATCGCGTTTAGCGCCCCCATTATTATTTGATCTGTTCAGTCCATGAACAATGAATTGGCCTTAAAACCATATTTATACCTCTTTGGCCATTTATGGACGCGCGCCGACGTCGCCGTGGGGGCCTAAGCCCAACAATTAGTTTATTGGGAGAATTAGTCTAGTCAGTCAAGCGACGGAACTTTCTAGGGGTAGCGTCACCAGCGGGATTAAAAACTAGACGATGAACCTTTTTAAACTGAAATAATTAACCACAGCTTTAAGCCTGGAGCTGGAACTGGTCGTTCTCCCTTGGCGTCAATAGATCCATCAGTTTTTGAGACCTTCTTGGCTCTTGTGGTGGAATTTTTCAATAAGCTAGCCCAAAATAAAAAGCTAGCCAATTAATGAAATTACCGCTCCTAAGGACAAGTTTATTAACGAGCTTATGGACGGATTATGGGGATAAGTTATCGTGACGCGTTATGTGGTCGTTTTATAAGGACGCTTTTAATGGACATAAGTTATGAACGCTTCAAGAGCGATCTTCGGGGACTAGCCAATTCTGGAATAGTCGTTTCTGAAATCTGGAATAATCGCTTCTGGAATAGCCTCTTCGCGCTAGACCGTAAAGACTAGTTAAGATTTTTAACAATTATACTTAAATAATCCCTATACAAGCTGTCTACATTAATCTTTAATCGCGCTTTCGTATTTGAATTAAATTATTTCTAATCTTTCGCCCACTTATTTTGATTTCCCTGGTCAATCAAGACGTAGCTGGCCTGGACAGTTTTTTTTGGCTGTAAAACAACCGCGAAAGGCTCTTTTTGTAGCTATCGGCGCGATAATTACCCCCTCCAAGGAAATAATCCTTTTATCCCCTATATCCAAAATTATCCATAACGCTCACCCTTCAAATTATGCTATTTTGATCATTTTAACATTTAAATTAATGGTAAAAGCTTATGAAATGCAAAGCATATGCTATTAAGACAGCCATACCCCCCAAACGGCGCTGAGATACTTTTAACCCAATATTTGGCCTTGGAAACATGGATTCCTTTAATCTGGTAGACGATGGCCTTTTCAACAAATTGAAAAAAAGTTATACTTATTTTTGGATTTTTAGCCACTAGCTGACTTTCCATTAACGACCAGAGACCGGGCGCGTGATTCTTAAAATGTGTCCACCGGGGTCTAGACCTCTTGGTTTTCTGACTCACGACTGTCCTACTTAATGACCTGACCTCTCAAAAACGAGCTGTTTTTTTTCAATAGGAGAAATTCCATCATGATACCCAAAGGGTTCCGAGCGGCCGCCGTGGAGGCCCAAATGCGCTACAAGAACCGGCTGGATCTAGGCCTCGTCGTGGCCGATGAGTTCCAAGCCGCGGCTGGGGTTTTCACCCAAAATGTGTCCCAGGCCGCCCCGGTTATCTGGTCCAAGAGCCGGATAGCCCGTGGCCGGGCGATTTTGGTCAACGCTGGCCAAGCCAACGCCCAAACCGGCCGGGGAGCCGCCGACCGGTGTCTGCAGTCGGCGGCGGCGGTAGCCAGCCGCTTGGAAATGAACGCCGACGAAGTCCTCTTAGCCTCCACCGGGATAATCGGACAACCTTTAAATGTTGAAGCCTTAGTCTCCGCCACGCCCAGCCTGGTCAAAAAACTTTCCCTGGATGGTTTTAATGATTTCTCCCGGGCCATCATGACCACTGACACGGTGCCGAAAACGGCGGAGGCCGAAGTTCCGTTTGAGTCTGGCCCTCAGCCGCTGATCTGGGGCGTGGCCAAGGGTTCTGGGATGATCGCTCCCAATATGGCCACCATGCTGGGTTTTGTTCTAACGGACGCGGCCATTGAGCCCAAACTACTGCGCTCCATCCTCTCCCAGACCGCCGAAGCCACCTTCAACCGTATTACGGTCGATGGGGACACCTCCACCAACGATTCTTTGTTTATCTTAGCTTCCGGGGTCACTCGCCCTCAGGTTATCACCGGCGGGCGTGAGGCCGATATTTTCAAAAAAGCTCTCCATAAAGTTCTGGATTCCCTGTCTCGCCAAATCATTCGAGATGGCGAGGGAGCCACTCATATGGTGGAAGTTAAAGTTCGGGGAGCCAGATCCCAGGAAGAAGCCTTGTTAGCCGCTAAAGCCGTGGCCAACTCTCCCTTGGTTAAAACGGCTTTTTTTGGGGAAGACGCCAATTGGGGCCGAATCCTCGCCGCCCTAGGTCGCAGTGGAGCCGATTTTGAGCCGTACCGGGTCGACATTGACATCGACGATTTGGCCTGGATTCGTCACGGCCTGGTTTTCTGCCGAGACATGGACGCCACCATGGCTATGCGGAAGAAGGAATACCGCTTGTCCATTAACCTTAACAACGGCCCAGGCCAAGACCGCATGCTCACCTGCGACCTGTCCTACGATTACGTGAAAATCAACGGTTCTTACCGCTCCTAAAACCGACCGTTTTTTTTATAGAGTTGAGCTTGCCATTTTGAGCGAGGCCGCCATCAGGCGGCTTCGTTCTTTTATCTTCTTTTTTTTATATTCTTTTTTTTATATTCTTTTTATAGCTCAACTTTATATTTTATCCTTATTTACTCTTATTTATTCCCTTATTATTTTTTATATTATCTTAATACTTCTTTATAGGTCATAATATTTCTTCACAATATTATCAAATAACGTAATAAAAATACTTTAAAATTAATATATTGTCTTTATTTTAAAATCAGACGATAATTATATTATAATAAAAACTTTATAAATTTTTAATCATAAAAAACCAATTTTATAATATTATATCTAACATCATTTTTATACCTTATCATATTTAAATTTTAAAAATATTGGCTACTAAAATTGATAATAAGGAATTTAAAATTCAATTTAGACAATAGTAAACTTATAAATTTGTCAAATACTATAAACGGAATATTAAAAAAAGAATAACGCGTTTTATAACTATTTTGCTTTTAAGTTAACTTTTTAGCTTAACGATGTTTGTCAAAAAAAACAACTGTCATAATAAATTTTTAATACCCAACATTTCCAATAATAGTTTTAAGCCATCGCCTCAAAATACGCCTCGAATCCCAAATTTTCCGCCTCAACGCCTAGCCAAAAATCGCCCCACCTAAGCGCGCTGATAAAAAAGCGAGTCAGCCTTTAACAAACGCGATCAATATTAGAATGAAAAAAAGCGGGCCAGGTTCGCGACCATCGCCCGCTATAGTTAAAAACTGGTTTCCTTTTCCCACTAAAATCTTTCCGTCGTTACCCGATAAATCCCCAAATAAGCTCGGATTTATGGCCATAGGGCGAGAGCCCTATGGCCTTAAGCTCACGCCTATTTTAACGGTCTATCGTTTCATCTCAATGACCTCGGCCAACATGGTGTCGGTCGTGGTCACCACTTTGGAGTTGGCTTGGAAGCCGCGCTGAGTGACGATCATGTTGACAATCTCATCGGCTAGATCGGTGTTGGACTGTTCTAAGAAATTGGCCCGAATAGTCCCGGTGCCGCCAAAACCTGGCGGGTTAATCGTGCCCTGACCCGACCATCGGGTTTCCATGTAAACGTTGTCGCCTAGTTTAGCCAAACCCCAGGGATTAAGAAATCTGGCCAAACCAATCTGATAGAGGGGTTGATGGCGGCCGTTAGTGTAAATGCCGGTGAGGACGCCGTCTTTATCAATGGAGACGCGCTGGAGCGAGCCGGCCGGGTAACCATCTTGACTAGAGAAAATGTTTAACGACTCCGAAGCGTACTGCGTGGTTCCTTGCTCGTCTAGAATCCAGCTATCGCTGGTTCCATTGGGGTTACGGGCTCCCATGTCTAGGGAAATATGTTGGATAATGGTCGGCATGCCAATGGGATAGGGCGGGTGGAGGGCCAAGGAAGCGGATTGAACAAAAGCCACGTCAAAGTCAAAATAGCCCATTTCGTTCGGATCCAGATTCGTCCAACCAATGGCCTCGGATTTGGCGGTGACCTTTAAAGTGTCGCCGGAGCTAAAACTCATGGGCGTGCCAGCTGAGGTGAAGCTAACGCTTAAACCTGAGCCAAAAGGATAGGGGCCAGTGTAGTTCTTATCATAAATCGGGATGGTGCCGGTGTTACCATCGGAGTCCTCCCAGACCATGCCACTGACATCGGGCACCGTGCCCAGGCTGTGACGAAATTTGATGGTATATTCCCTCTCGGAGGCGACCATAGTTCCAGTCGCGGCCGAAAAAACTGGGCTCCCCTCATAATAACCAGAGAATTTATAACCATTCATGGAATTAGCCGTGGCTGGGTTACGCGCCGAGGTTTCGGCGTTGGCTAAAGAGGCGGCCGTGGTTTTGGACAAATCCACGTTCTGAGCCTCTATATCTTTAATCAGGCCGCCGTGCCGATCCGGCCCATCGGCGGTGAAGGTGATTTTGCCTTTCTGGATTAAACCAGCGAACGACGCCCCTTCCATGAGCAGACGGTTGTTGGTGTCTTTCCTAGCGTCCTCCGTGGGATCCGCGGTGATGATGTAATCCCAGACGTTTTCCATATGCGGGTTGGGCTGGTAATAAACCATTAAAGTATGGGCGTTGCCTAATGAGTCGTAAATAGTCCAGGGGTTGGCGTGGGTGTAATTTTCTGGCGCGATGGGGGCGGATAAATCCGTCGCGTCCCAGGCCCCGGCGAACCCGTCGCCTTCTAGCTGCCAAGGGGCGTAGCGGTTACGAATGGATTCTAACTCTAGTTCATAGAGAGGATAGTAGTAAGCGTTAAAAGCGGTTTGCCCCGCGTTAGCCGCCATGGCTTTGGCCGTTGATATAGCGGTCTGGCGGGCTTGCTCTTTTTCCACGTCCGAGGGCTCTTTATGGAAGTAATTGACCCCACCCTGAGTATAACCCAAGATATTGGTCATATACGAGACATACTGGTTATTTATAATGTTATCGTAATAAGTGTCCCCGGTGTTGGAATAGTAATTAAGCGGTAAATTTGACCAGGCGTTGACCCCAGCGATATGAGCCGATTCCTTGGCCTTGGCGATAGTGGTCGTTGACGGGTAAAGGGGATTTCTAACAAACTGGGCTTCAGCGGCGCTGTATTGATAACCGCCATGGGCCGTCATGTAAGCCTCGTAGGCGGCATTGTAAGCCGCGGCGGAGACGGTGTTAAGGGCGGACACCGCCGGGTAGCCCACAAACTCTCCAGCCGACAAATTAGCCGCGCTTAAAGCGCTAGCGTTGGCCGCGGCGGAGGCGGTTTGACTAGGAACATTTTTAAACACGTTCGTCCCAGCCGACACTTGGAACCCAGAGCTGACCATCACGGCCGCGTAAGCGACGTTAAAGGCGTTATTATAAGTGGTCGACGGGCTCGTGACCGTCGTCATGGGGTACTCGCCGGGAGCTAAAGGCATGGCGGTGACGGCGATGGCCTTCCCGGCGGCCAGAGCTTGCGTCTTCTCATCCGCGGTAGGCGTTTTAGTGAAGGCTAAACCCTGATAAGTGAAGCCTAGGCTCACCATTTTAGTCATAAAGGCGGCGTTATATTCGTCGTCAAAAACCTTGTCCCCGGTATTAGATGGATAGGTGGTTGGATTGGCGATGGCCAAATACGCGGCCTTGGCCGAGGTATTGGCCGCGCTCAAAGCGTTGGCCTTCATGGTAGCGGAGGCGGCGGAATCATAGAAGAAACTGGTCGCGCCCGAGACATGGTAAGCGTAGCCACTAGCGGACATGTAGGATTTAAATACCTTTTCATAAGCCTCCGCGCTCTCGGCGCTCGCCAGGGCGAAGGGCGGATCGGGCGGATAGCCATCATGTCCTGTAACTTTCGCCGAGTTCAGGGCGGAAGTGGTGGCGTTGGCCAGAAGCCCAGCGCTGGCCGAAACATAGAAAATAATGGCCGAATCGCCCGCGGAAGTAAAATGGCCTACCCCAGAAGCGCTCATATAATTAATGTAGGCGGCTTTAAACGCGGCGTTGAAGGTCTGGGAAATGGTCGGATCGCCATTGACGAAAGCGGTGGCTGAGCCGGGGACGGCGGATTGGGCGGCGGCGTAGGCGGAACTATAAGCGGTGGCCCAAGTCGAGGCGCTGGGGGTGGGTAAAAAAGACCCCTCGCTAGCCGTGTAACCTAAAACATTGGTCATGTAACTTTCATAAGCTAGGTTAAAGGCCGTGGAAAGAGGATTATAAGTGGGATAAGCCGAGCCATGGATAGTGGCGCTATAGACAGCGTCCTCGGCCAGTTGACGGATTCTTTCCGCCGGGGGGCGCGCCACTTGGTCAGCGTAAATTTCCCCCCAACCATTTTCCGGGTAAATATAAGCGCTGGTGTCGTCGGCGTTCAGGTTAGCCACGACTTTGATCTGAGAGGTTTCCACGGGCGGGGCGTTAAGCGTGATCACTTTAACGTCCACCGGCGCTCCCATCCTTCGGGCTTCCTCGCCGGGTTTAGGGATCGACATCTCCCAGCCTTGAAGGATGTAACCGGCCGGCGTCTCTAGGTTCCCATCCTTATCGACGGTAAAGTTTCCAGCTCGCGTGTACACCAGATCGTTGGTCACCCGGTCGCGCACCTGAAAGAAGCCTTCCCCAGCGATGGCCATATCCGTGTCCACGGTGGAGTTAATGAAGGAGCCTTGCGTGAACATCTGCTGAACCGAGGCCACTTTAACGCCGCGGCCAATCTGATTGGTCTTGCCGTTTGACCAGTAATCTTGACTAATCAGATCCTCAAAATTAGTCCGGCCAGCTTTAAAGCCCACGGTATTGACGTTAGCGATGTTATTGCTGATGACCTGCATCCCGGTGGAAAGCGCGGAAAGTCCGGTGACGGCCGCGTACATAGCGCTGGAAATGCTCATGGGGAAACCTCTTTATGGGCCAACCGACTTTCTTTCCAATTCCGATTGACCAGACTCTATCGATAGCCGTGGTTATTAACTTTCAGACTCGGTGACGCTGGCCTGCAATATCTCAATGACCTGGCTTAAGCTCATCTGGGATTGACCAATATGGATGACCGGCTGACCAGTCTCGTCAAAAGAGACCGAAGAAACCTTACCGGTGATGGTGGGGACAATGCCCTCGGTCATGGCTTCCCCAGCCGAGTTAGTGGCCGTCACCTGGAACAGGTAAGAGCCATCGGCCACTTTTTCGCCCTTATTGTCGCGACCATCCCAGCTCAGCTCGTAAGTTCCTGGCGTCTTCTGACCCCAATCCCACATCCGAACTTGGTTGCCCGACTCATCGACCACGTAGACTTGGATCTTGGCCGTCTCGCCCACTTCCAACTCGCCTTTGATGTCCACCACCCCACCGGTGACCGAAAAGACGTTGGCCTCGGCCCGGACTTCTTTGCCGATCAAGGATAATGTCTGGAACTGGTTCTGGGCCTGGATGTAGCCCGCCATGGAGGTGACGTTGGTGTTGAGGTTGGTTAGCTGCTCCAACTGGGAGTACTGAGCCAACTGGGCGGTCATCTCGGTGTCTTCCATGGGGTTAAAGGGATCTTGGTTCTGGAGCTGGGTCAATAACAAAGTCAAAAAGGCGTCTTTGCCCAGTTGCCGTTCCGAGCCATCGGTAACCGGCACGGTTTCCTCGGTCCAGGCTTGAACTGGCGAAGTGCGGGCGGCCGGGGGATTATCGGCGCTGTAAATAACCTGGGTCATGGGACTCTCCTAAATAACTTTATCCAAAAGACGATCTGGGGTAGCGACGCTCGAGGGGCTGTCCTCGCTTTCCGCTGTCTCGGAGGCGTTGGACTCGCCTAAGGAAGGACGGTCGGAGCGGGCGAAATGACGATCTTTTTCCGCTTGCCCATCAAAAGAGAGGGTTAGGGTCATTTCTAAGCCCGATTCCATTAATGACGCTTTTAAAGAGGAAATTTCCTTTTCCAAGGCCTCGTAAGCTTCCACGGTCTCGGCCCGGATGTGGGCGGTGAGTTTATCGTTTTTAACCTTTAGCTCCACGTCTAAGCGGCCCAGGTTCTCCGGATCCAGATCCATCTTTAAACGATGGGCCCCTTGCCGAACCGAATAGATCAATTTTTGTTCTAATTGCTTGCCTAAGCTTTCCCGCGCCCCGTAACCAGCCAAATCGGCGGCTAAGGATTGGGAAAATCCGGTTCCCTCTAAACCTTGATTTAAAGTGGGGGAATTAACGCCCGACAAAGCCAGGCGCTCTTTGGCCTGGTCTTGGCCCCGTTGTTGGTTTTGCCCACCCAAACCTTCCCCGCCACTACGCGCCCCCGAGACGCCCCCTCTTAAAGCCTGTAAAGCCGGGGATAACTCGGCGAAGTTGTCGGCTAGCTCGCGATCGCCTAAAGAAGATAGTTTCAGGATAATTTCATTAAAAACCGGGGCTTTGGCGATTTCCGCCTCGCGCCGCGAACTAGCGATGAGGGATTGGACGTCTTGGGCCAAATTGGCCGCCTCGCTGGTAGTGGCCGCCGGGGTCTCTAAAACTTTCATAAACCCTAAGAGATCGTCGAGGTTCGCTTGGGGCGATTGGGCTAAGAACTGACTAAAAAGGGTTAGGCTTTCGGGTTTAGCCCCCATGGAGTTTAAGGCCACCATTAGGCTATTGACATCGCCATCGGCTAGACAAGGCGCCATGGTCTCCTCCGAGTTGGCTAAAAGGTTCCTTAAGCTCCGCTCGGTAAAACTTTCGCCCGGGGCTAAACCGCTGGTGACGGCTTTGACCGCCTCAGTCGATAGTCCCAGGCTTAAGAAATATTGTCCCATGGCCCCCGCCCCAGGGGCGGTGACTTTTAATTGTTCTTGGGCCAGGGTTTGCCCTCCCAAAAAAGCGGCCAAATCCGAGGGGATCGAATTAACCTCGCCCAAAGATTGGGCCATGGCTAAATCGGACTCCATCTGACTGACCTCTTTCATCACCCGATCCAAAGTCAAAGGGCCTTTGGCTAATTTTGCCAGCAGATCGTTAACTTTTTGGGCGTCGGCGCCGCTAGCCAGCATAACCCGTCCCAGGGCGGGGAGACTATCTTTATCCAGCCGCCAAAGGTTACCCTCGCCTTTAAGATTATCCAATAAGCCTTTCAAAGTTTTACTGGGTCGCTGGCCAGACAATTCCAGAGCCCGCTCGGCCCGGTCTAATTGTCCCGAGCCCATCAGATTTTGACTGATTTGTTCTTTCACGGAAAAAGGCAAGATAGTTTGAGCTTGGAAGAGGTCAAGTTTTTTCTGGGCTAATTTTTCCCGTTTGGCGCCAAACTTTTTGGCCCTTTTTTTGTCTTCCTCGGCGTCTAGGGCGGCTTGACGGATATCATCCTTAATCCGCTCTTTTTGTGACGCGCCTTTCACCGTTTCTTGGGCCCGATCCATATAAGATAAGAACTCATCGCTGGCCGAGGGGAGACTAATGGGGAAGGTTTCTCGATATTCCAGGGCGCTTGAGTTGTTGATGGCCAGGGCGTTCATGACTAAATTCCTTCTCGCTGGATGGGCGCCCCTGTGGGGCTCAAGGAAGACTTAAGCAACCCCTGTGCCAAGGGCGAGGTAGCCATTTTGACCGCTTAAGAAATTAGTCATTAGCCCCTAAATATATTTAAGTATCAATAATTAAACCTAATATTCTCCCATCCAGCTGGGGGTTAGAGCCGCGAAAAGCCGCTACCGAGCCGCTCTGGTCATTCTGGAGGTCTTCCGGGGCCTTCAGAATCTTGGCCATCCCGGCCGGCCGCGGTGGATTTTCGCCAGCCTAGCCTTCCCAGCTAGCCTGATCGGCAAAATTTTCCCCTTGAGAGCTAGCTCCAGTCCCTGGTTGTCTAAAGATAGCCCCAGAAAAAATAGCCGGCTCACCCCAGGGACAAGGTTTTCCCACCCTTAAGATTATCTGAGTCTAAGCCTGAGTCTATCTGAGTCTATCTGGTTGTGTGGCTCGATTTAACGCGGATCTTAACCTCTAAAGGAGAGCCTTAATAGGAAAGCCTTAATAACCCGCGCCTGGAACGCCCCCTAAGACGACCGCTGGCGACGAACCCTGGCGACGAACCTTGGGATCCAAACTTTGAGCCAACCTATAGCTATTTGATAGCGTCGTTAAGTAAAATAGTATTAAATTCAATAGTTTATTAATTAGGAAACTTAAATTTTAGACTTTTCGCTAGAGTGTCAACTATAGTTATAACTGGCCCTCGCCCTAATCTTACCCATTCCCTATCAGCCAATCCGAAAAGTTTGGGCCGGCCAGACTATCCCCAAAACCTTGGCACACCCCTTGCTTAAAAGACACGGGGCTGGCTTGACCGCCAACCCCCCAAGGAGCCAACATGAAATCCTTAGTTTTGACCCTGGCCCTCATCGCCTTGTTTGGTTGCTCTTCTAAACCTCTCCAGCAACCGAGCTCTTTGTCCAACCAGATAGCGGCTTTAAACAACCCGCCCGTGGAAGTTTACGCTCCCCCAGCGATCAAAACGGAAGGCTCGCTCTTTAATGAGGATTCCCGGCCCGACTTCTTCTCCGACATGAAAGCCCAACGGGTGGGGGACATCATAACTATTAATATTGTGGAAACCAGTAGGGCCACTAAGCAGGCCAACACCTCCACCTCGCGCTCCAATAAGGTTAGTAGTACCGTTAACTCCTTATTTGGGCTCGAGCAACCAGGCGTTCTCCCCACGCCCGGGGGATTTAACCTTTTGGGCGGCATGGACGTTAGCTCCTCTAACGCCTTCTCCGGGACTGGAACCACTAGCCGAAACGAGAACATCACGGCCAAAATCTCCGCCCGCATTATCCAGGTTCTCCCTAACCGCAACCTGGTCGTTAGAGGCTCCCAGGAGATCATGGTCAATAACGAAAGACAATACATCACGGTTCAAGGCGTCATCCGCTCCGCCGACGTGGCCACGGATAACTCGGTGCTATCGACTTACCTAGCCGACGCCCGCATTGAGTACACGGGCCAAGGCGACCTGACTGACCGGCAGCGGGAAGGTTGGTTATCCCGGTTCGTTAGTAACATCTGGCCTTTCTAACTGGCGCGAGCCCCCGAAAAGAGCCCCCCATGAAATCAACCCGCTTTAGTCTTGGCCTAACCGTCGCTTTGGTCTTGGCCACGCTCGCTATCATAATCACCGCCTCGCCCGCCCTGGCCATCCGGGTTAAGGAACTGGCCACTTTTGAGGGGGTGCGCGTTAACCAGATCACCGGCTATGGCCTGGTGGTGGGTTTAAACGGCACCGGCGATAAGGATCAGACCGGGTTTACGCGTCAATCGTTATCGAACTTATTAAAGAGGATGGACGTGACCGTCGCTCCCTCGGCCCTGAAGGTCAAAAACGTGGCCGCGGTCATGGTGACGGCCGATCTACCGCCTTTTGTCAAACCCGGCACCAAGATCGACATCCTCGTCTCTTCCCTTGGCGACTCGACCTCTCTGCAGGGTGGAACTCTCTTGGTCACCTCTTTAAAGGGTTTAGACGATCAAATTTACGCCATGGCTCAAGGCCCCTTGTCCGTGGGTGGGTTCGCCATCACCGGGCAAGCGGCCACGGTTCAGAAAAACCATCCCACCGTCGGCCGGATTGTCCAAGGGGCGACGGTGGAAAGAGAAGTGCCCATCCGTTGGCAAGGCAAAGAAACCTTGTCGGTTAAACTTAGCCAACCCGATTTCACCACCGCCGCTCGCCTGGCCGAGGCCATTAACGAAAGCCTCCCCGGAGCCGCGGCCAAACCCCTAGACGCCTCCACGGTGGAATTGGCCGTGCCCCAGAATTTCCGGGAGAACCTAGCCGTTTTGGTGGCGGAACTGGAAAATTTAAACGTGGATCCCGATTACGTGGGCAAAGTCATTATTGATGAGCGCACCGGCACGGTGGTGGTAGGGGAAAACGTCAAACTATCCACCGTGGCCGTGGCCCATGGCACGCTTTCCGTCCAGATCAAAGAAGGGGTTCAAGTCACCCAACCCGGCCCCTTTAGCGATGGTCAAACCGTGACCACCCCCGAGACGGACATCAATGTCGAGGAAGGGGCGGACAAATTATTGCTGATTGAGCGCTCCACCAACATCAATGACGTGGTTAAAGCCCTAAACGCCATTGGGGTAACGCCCCGGGATCTGATCATGATCTTTCAGGCCATCAAAGCCGCCGGCGCCTTGCACGGAGAACTGGAGATTATCTAATGTCTGACCCCGCCCCTAACCTCGGATCGGCTTTGCCGCTAAAAAGAGCCAGCGTTCGGCCGCTCCGCTCAAGCGGGCCAAATGGAACGCTGGGAGCTAACTCAAACGCGCCGGCCAAGGCCAGCTCTAACGTTAGCCCAAATTCCAGCCCGCCCTCGGGCGTGGTTAGGCGGCTATCGGTCAATGAATTAAAGGCGGGGCGAGACTTTAATCAGCTGATTAACCTGGATTCCGCCGCCAGTTTAAGCTCAAAAGACAATTCCCGCCCAAGCTCAGGGAACTTTTGGGGCGGGGGTGGCTCAACTAACTCTGGGACAATAAGCGTTCCTGGGGCGATGGCTAAGCCCGGGCTAGCCAGCTCAGAACTGACTAACTCTGACCTAGCCAACCGCGATAAGCCTAGCCCCCTCTCCCCAGAAGAGGCGAAGGCGGCCTTAGCCGCCCAAACGGCTCAAGGCCGTTACTATGGCCGGAAAACGCCCAAGGCCGAAACTCTTCTGAGGAACAAAAGTAGCTCGCTGACTGAGGAAGAAAAAATCGGTCAACTCAAAAAGATCAAAAAAGCGGCCGAGGATTACGAAGGCCTTCTGATGAAAGAGATGATCAAAAGCGTTCGCCAAAGTCCTTTGGTCAAAACGGCCGGTAGCGACACCTACAGTGAAATCGCCGAAAAACCTTTCACCGCCGCCCTCACCGCCGCGGGCGGTTTAGGGTTGTCGGAGCGCGTTGTCACCGACGTGGCCCGTCAACAAGGGTTACTAAGCGCCCTGGAAGAACACCCGGAAATAATGGGCCCCAATTACCGGCCGAAAATTTCCCCGAATCGATTAAGGAAAGCCCCAACGCTCCCGAAAGGCGCGGGGGCGACTAACTCGGAAACAACTAGCCAGATGACTAATAGCTCGAGCTCCACTAGCTCGGTTAACGTTCCAGCCATGGCGGGCTAAAGCCTCGCCCAGCGCGATCTTTCCGCCACCTTTTACCTTAGATGGTCAATTAATCAACGCGCCTTTTAATAATGGATCGGAGGATGTTATGGATATCGTCTTGGTGGCAAAACTAGCCACTAACCTGGAAAATCATCTAGAGCGTTACCAAAAACTGGTGAATTTTCTGGATATGGAAAAAAAGTACCTCTTAAACCTGAACCTGGAAGGTTTATCCATGACCAGCCAGGCCAAGGAAGAGTTAGGTCGCGACATCCAAAGCGGGATCAATCTTCTGATCAATAGTCTCTCCGACGTCGCCTTAATGCTGGGTTTGCCGATTAACCCCCACCCGACTTTAGCCGAGGTGGCTAACCTTTGCCCCTCGCCTTACGCCAACAAGATTAACGACATGTCCATCACCCTAACCCGGCTAAAAAACGTCATTCTCCGGGAAAACGAGGTCAACCGCCAGTTTGTCCAGCAAGCCCTCAACTTGGTCAACGGCTCCATCAACGCCCTAACCGGGGCTGACCAAATCAAAGGCGATGGTTATCGCCAAGATGGAACCAAGGATCAGGGGGTTAAAAAGTCTCGGCCGACCAAACTTTCCAAAGAGGTCTAAGATGGGCATTTCCTCCTCAATGTACGTGGCCTTAACGGGCTTGCGAGTTTCCCAGGCGGCCATGGAGACGGCGAGCCACAACATCGCCAACGTCAACACCGTCGGTTACTCGCGTCAGCGCGTCAATGTCTCGACCCTACCCACCCAGTCCATGTCTTATGGCCAACTGGGTCTGGGGGCTCAGATCGATAACGTCTCGCGCTACCACGATCAGTTCCTGACCCGGTCTCTGATCATGACCGGCTCGACTTTAGGCCATGACGTGGCCTTAAAATCGGCCATGGACAATCTGGAGTTGTTTTTTAACGAAAGCGATGGCGGCGGGATTAACCAAGCCATGAACGACTTTTTCGCCTCTTGGGAACAATTGGCCGACGAGCCCAGCAACAAACCCACCCGCGAGGAGCTAGTTCAATACACCGAGTCTTTAGCTAAACAAATCGCCCTCCGCCGAAATGATTTAGACGCTCTTCGGGTCGACACCAACAAAAGGATTGACGATGGGGTTAAAGAAGTTAACACCCTCATTGGCGAGATCGCCCGGCTTAACCAAGAGATCACCGTCGTTGAGGATCCCACGCTGAACCGCGAGGCCAATGATTTACGCGACACGCGCGAGGAATTAACCCGCCAGCTGGGCGAGTACATGAACATCGAGTATTACGAGGATCCCCACGATGGCCAGTGGACCATCACGGCCTCCAACGGGATTCCCTTGGTTCTGAAAGATCGCGCCTTCACTTTAACCACCAACACCAAAAGTAATGGGGACGTGGAAATCAGAACCACCCATAACCAATATTGGTTAGAGGAAATCAGCCCCGCCGTGACCACCGGGGCCATTGGGGGGTGGCTAGAGTTTCGGGACGTGACTTTAGATGACGCGTACAAACAATTTGACTCCTTCGCCGATGGGCTCATTTTCGCTATCAACGACCAACACGCCCAGGGAGCCGGCCAGAGTCTTTTCACCGAAGCTCAAGCCACCACCTTAAACTCCAATCGCGCGTATTTGGAAGTTGATTTCGCCGGCGACGATAACGGCCTCCGCCTATCCTCCTGGGTGCCCCATGTGACCTCCAAAGAGCCTTATGGAGCTTACGACGATCCCGATAATATTTCGGTCAAATTTCAAAAGGCCGAAAAAAACACTTCCGAGATCACCTCGGAAGTCATCTTCAATAACGATCCCGCGGTCACGCGCTGGGAAATCACCATTACGCTCCCAGTGGATCGCAATGGCCATATTTCCGCCACCGCCCAGGACGTGGCCGAATATATCAATTCCGAGCGTTCCACCAGCGCTTTGGATGGCCTCAATTATCTCCCCCCCCGAACTAGTCAGTGGAAGGTGGGCGACTTCCTCGCCGCTGAGGGGGTCAGCAACGATGGCATGACTGGGCTGATTAGTTTTGATGGCGCGACTTACCCCGTCAATCAGGGCCAATATTTAAGCCTCTCCCGCGATTTACGCTATACCTTGCCCCAGGGTCATCATTTATCCTATGGCCTGGATTACGCTCAATTAACGACCACCTTTAAACACACCAATAATGATCTAACTTTCACCGCCATCGCCCAGGGAGCGGCGGGGGAAAATCTGGCCGTGGAGTTTGTGAGCGCCGGGGCTAACCAGCCTTTGCGCGTTTCGGTCATAGACGCGGAGACGGGGATAATTTACACCGATCCCAACCAAGTGGCCAACCAAGTTCCCAGTCCTCGTTTAACCCTATCCGTCCAACTAGCCACCGACGCCAATGGTCAGATCCTCACCACGGCCGGCGACGTGGTCGCGGCCGTCAATAGCCATAACGTGGCCCGAACCCTGGTCGCGGCCCAAACGCCGACCGAGGAGACAGGGTTGGGCCTAGTGGAGGAGATGGATAAAACTTACTTGGATAGAAGTGGCTATTTTACCGTGGTCGTCTATCCCGAAAATGGCGAGCCCCAGTTTCACCAAGTGACCGTTAACCCCACCGACACTATGGCCGACGTCATTAGCCAGATTGGGGACACATTTGATAGCGGGATCCCGGGGTTGCGGATAGAGATGGCCACCGATCGCCATGGCCAAGATAGTCTAAGATTAATCGCCGACGACAACGTCCAGTTCGGGTTCGCCGGCGATAACTCGGGGTTTTTAGCCGCCATGGGGCTAAACACCATCCTGACCGGCTCCAATGGGGCCAACATCGGGGTCAATCAGACCGTGGTGACCAATCGTAATTTTTTAAACGCTGGCCACATTGACTCCAACGGCGTCATCGCCGAAGGCGACAACGTCAACGCTCTGGGCATGACAGACGTTAAAGATCGTCGTTACGCTTTTTACCACCAACCCCAGGCCACCCTGGGGACGGAATTTAACGCCATCTACGCCAACATCGGTTCCCAAACCCAGGCGGCCACTCGCGATTACGAGTTCACCGAAAACCTGATGACCGGGCTCCAAGATCGCCAGGACTCCATCGCGGGCGTGAACTTAGACGAAGAGCTAGCCAACATCTTAAAGTTTCAGTACATGTACCAGGCTTCGGCCAAGATCATCTCCACCATCGACAGCATGATGGAGACTCTATTGGCGATGAGATAACGTTTAGCGAGGCTTAACCATGATCTATCGGACATCCCAACGGAGCTCCTATCGAGCCATCAATAGCAATCTGGATTTGTTGAGCTATCGTATCGCCCAGCTGTCCAATAAGATCGCCTCGGAAAAAAACGTCAACAAGCCTTCCGACAACCCTTCGGGGGCGGCCACTATCTTAAGAACCCGAACCACCATCTCCCAGATTACCCAGCATACCGAAAACATCAACTACGCTAACACTTGGCTGACCAACACCGGCAATGTCATGGATAGCGTTAAGGGGGCCTTGGACGAGATCTACGCCAAAGCCGAGCAAGGGGCCACCGACACCTACACCGCCGAGCAAAAGAAAATCATCGCCACCGAAATCGACGTTCTGTTCCAGTCGATCATCCAATTTTCGGACAGCCAGTTTGGCGACAATTATTTATTTAGTGGCCAACAAGTGGGAACCCAGCCTTTTGGTTTAAACTTAAGATCCCAAGCCATCGTGGCCGGTTGCGACAATTCCGAATTGTGGACCGGCAAAGCCCAGACCGCTTCCTCGGTCTACTCGCCGCGCCCCGATTTAGCCATTCAGAGCGAAAAATACCTGGTGGAAGTGGTTCAAGCCGGGGGTATTGATAGCTCCCAGTTCGCCAATCAAAGTCAATTGGCCAGCTTAAAACTGTTAGGCGAAAACATCCATGGCCAATATTCTTTAACCTTAACGGCCCAAAGCCCCGAGTTTAACCAAACCCAGATTCGCCTGGTCGCTGGCCCCACGGATCAAAACACCACCGGCGCCTCGGCCCAAGACAACCTTATTACGTATTACGCCAATTCCAGCCAAACCGAAGCCGTCAACGTCGTCTATGATTATGGCCCCGATTCGGCCACTTCGGTTAACGCCGTCTATGACGCCGCCAACCAAACCATCACGGTCTATTTACAACCCAACCAAGATCCCCCCCAAGGGGCCAGTTCCTTATCCGTGAGCTCGGCTTTTCAAGTGGCCTCCGCCATTAACGCCTTATCGGCTTTGACCGGGGTCGTGGCCATCAGTTCCGGCTCCGGGTTAGGGATCGTGGATCTAACCAAAGATTATCTGAATCAACCCCAAAAAAGCCTTTTTACTTTTAATAACCCCGTCAATGTCGAGGTTAACGGAAACCAAATCACCGTCTACGCCCCGGCCAACGCCTCCGGCTCCATCACGGCCACGGTCTCGGCCGTGGCCGCGGCTATCAACGCTGATCCAGAGGCGAGCCTTTTGGTGAACGCCGAGGCCAATTATATTACGCGGCCATCGCCTTTTTTTCCCACCGCCATTAACGGCCCCGTCAATCTAGCCACCGGTTTTCAGACCTTGTTACCCACCGATCCTTACACTTTGGCCTATGTCCAGGCCGAAGTCGCCGGAACCCATAATGATCTGATCTTTTCCGTCAAAAACGAGCCGGGAGCTCCTTTAGGTTCCGCGGGCAACGCCTATTCGGTGGTTTACGAGTGGGCCTTGGATCCCACTCAAACCACCACGACCACGGCTAGCTTTGATAGCTCTAGCCATACTATCACCGTGTCCATAGGCAATAATGGGCCCGTCTACGTGGAAGCCTACGCGCGCGCCTACGCGGATCCCAAAAGCCCGGCGTATTTAAACTCGACCGAGGCCGATCGCTTAGCCCGCCTATCGGCCCGAACCGCCACCGGCCTAGACGTCATCAGCGCGGTTAATTCTTTAAACAATAATAGCGATCCAACTCAGATTCCCCATCTTGAGGCCAAATTAGTCGATGGGGAAAGCGGCTTAGGCCGCGTTCTCCCCGCGGGTCCTTTCCAACTAAGCCAAGGTTATAGTCAAGCCGCCCTTTTCCGCGTTTCCCAAGATGGGGGAAAAACCTGGGGCCCGCCCCAGGCTTTCTCCCCCAGCCAATACGCCAATGGCCAACTTTTTTATAATAGCCAGCTGGGGCACGCCTCCCTCACCACTAATCAACCTGGCGGGGCCAATGATTTAGTTTTCACCGCCAACTATATGGGCGCCTGGGGGGATGACTTGCGCGTGGAATACCGCGCTCCCCAGCCCGGAACCCCGGACTCGCCTCTTTCCGTTACCGTGGGCCCCAATTCTTGGAATATTTGCGTCAATCTAGCCACCAATAGCCAGGGCCAGTTGATCACCACGGCCAACGATATTTTAACGGCCATCAACAACCACCCCCAAGCCAGTCAACTGGTCACCGTGGGGTTAGCCAACTACCATGAGGGCGGCGATGGCCTAGTTCAAGGAATGGATTGCCAATCTTTAGTGACCGGGGAGCCTTATGAAGTGGCTAACCGGACTCAGATCACCCCTTTAGGTCACGCCACCGGAACCGTGGCTTTCCCCTACACGCCGCCCACCGTCTCCTCCCCGGATCTGATTTATCAAGCCTTAGAAAGAGGGACGGCCGGCAACTCCATCGGGATCCGTTACACCACCTCGGCTGACCCGGCCATTTACGCTTCCGGAACTCTTTATCAAGATCATGTCTCCATTGGTTATGAGTCCCTAGACAATGGCGACCAAGTGGTGGTGGTGCATTTGGCCACCGAAACTTTGCCCAGTTGCCCAGATCCCGCCGTGGATCGAGTGGCCTATGAGCAATGGGTCAAACTATTCCCAGTTTATAGCTGCACTTCCTCCAGAGCCGTCATCAGCACGGCCGGGGATGTTTTAGAGGCGCTCGTGGCTAAAAACCTGGCTCATCCAGCGAGCGCCCTGGTCTGGGCGTCGATGGATTACAAAGACGAGGGCTGGGATTCCACGGCCAAGGTCGGGCCCACGACCCAAACATTGTGGTTATCCGGTGGGGACGACGCGCTCAAAGCCGAAGACCATGGGATAAGTTTAAGTTTTATCCCCGATGGGACGGCCATGCAAGTGGGGGATCGATTCGAGGTTGGGGTGGGTTGGTATAATGGCGACCAGAAAAACATCGACGTCAACGCCATGAATGGCTATCGGACGACCATCAACGTCACCGGCGACCAGTTGTTAGGCGGCAATGGCGAGGCGGGCAATATTCTGGACACCATCCAAAGGCTTTACTGGGGTCTGACCCAAGGCGACACCGAGATGGTGGAAAGGGAGTTGCCGCATTTAAAAGCGGCCATCGATAAGGTCACCACCATGGAAACCAACGTGGGAGCCCGGATTATCCGCAACCAGTTTGTTTTGAATAACCTAGAGCAAGATCAGTACACGGCCGAATCAATCCTGTCTCAGACCGAGGACGCGGACTTTACGCGCTTAATTACGGATCTGAAAAACGCTCAGTTGGTCTATGAGGCGGTCTTAGGTTCCACGGGGTTAACCACGAAACTAAGCCTGCTCAACTACATTTAAGATTCGGGTGGGGATTTTATTGGGCTGAGCGAATACAGTTCGGCCCATTAACGCTGAGAACTAAATAACAATAAAACCACCAGTTCTAAAATCATAAACCTGGCCCCTAAACCAATCCCAGACGGAGTTGGCTTTGGCTTGGATTGGCTTGGCTTTGGCTTGGCTTTGGCTTGGCTTTGGATTGGCTTTGGATTGGATTTGGATTGGATTGGCTTTGGATTGGTTAAAATACCAAACAAACTTAAGCCATTAATAACAAAATATTATCTGTATTTTAGCGATATATTTTAGCGTTTTTCCGTTTTTAGTATATTTAAATTTCATAAACCAAAATAACAAATTATTAGAACGTTAACCTTACGCGTAATAATTAGAATATTTTTAATATCATTATTTTAACCGATCTTTAACAGCCGCCACTGGTAATCCATCCAATTTCGCCTAAAAAAGTTAATTATAATAAAATTAGGCTCTTTTTTGTTGGTAAAAAAAGCTATAAATCAGCTCTCTGTCCCCGGAAATCCTGATTATACCGTCAAAAAACTCTCTTGTAGCGCCCTAATATTTTAAGAGGCTAATTTTTGTAGACTTTCGGTTGATGTCATGTTATTTTGACGGTATGTTTATTTCCAAAATCAAAACAGGCTCCTCTAAGTCGGACGCTAACCACTATTCTTATAGACTCATGGCCACTTACAGAGTTAACGACTCTAGAAGCCCTAGGAGGCGGATTATCCTCAATCTTGGAGCTGGCTACTCGTTTCCCAGCTAGCTTTGGTCACAACTGACTAATAGTGAGGAAATTCTTTCTGGCCGCCCTCTTTGTTTCCAGGTCGGCCTGGGTTGGAACAGGCGGAGAGGTCATCCGGATAGCCTGTGAAAAAGGAGGACTACGCGAAGGGAAATAACTCAAATTCACAAAAATTTATAGCTAGGCTAGATGATGCTGGCCCTAGCCTCTGATACAGTTTATACTCAAAAATAGCTCAAAGTAGCATATTTCAACCGTTTCAAAAGGAAACGGTTTTTTTTTGTTATCTAATCGGCCTACATTTCGCCGATGAAAAAAATTAAAATTCCTCAAAAAAAAGCTTGACAACTAGCTACAATATAGCTATGATCCAAGAAAAACCGCCAGGAGT